>CAZNCN010000006.1:0-72807 GCA_964571635.1 uncultured Ruminococcus sp.
AGTCCGATGTCGTTCTTGGTACGCTCGTTAAAATCCTTGGTGAACAGAGGGATAGCAACACCATACTGACCGAGGGCAGGGCCTACGGGAGGCTGCGGAGTTGCTTTGCCTGCAGGAAGCTGCAGCTTGATATAACCTAAAACTTTTTTTGCCATTGTAAAATACACCTCCATGTGGTAAATATTCGGGGGATCTGTCCCCCTCCCACTTATTAAGCCCCATATCGCGGGGCAACGTGTCCGCGCCGCAGTCGGCAAACAAAGCGGTGCGGGGATCTGAAATCAGGGCTTATTGCTCGATGGGCAGGACCTGCGTAACGTCGAGATCGACGCTGGTCTCTCTGCCGAACATTGATGCAACGACAGTGACCTTGGTCTTGTCTTCTGAAATGCTCTCGACCACTCCGATAAATCCGTTGAGCGGGCCGTCACATATTCTGACGCTGTCACCAACGCCGAATTTGATCTCAATGACCTTGACTTCAACACCGAGAGCTTCGACTTCTGCCTCACTCAGCGGCACGGGTTTTGATCCGGGGCCTACGAAGCCCGTGACACCCGTTGAATTTCGTATGATGTGCCATGTCATATCGTTCATGACCATCTTGACGAAAACATAGCTGGGGTAAATTTTGCGTTCGATTTCCTTTGTGCCCTTTTCGGTCGTCTCGGTGACGATCTCGGTAGGAATCTTGACCGAGAGTATCAGGTCGCCGAGACCGCGGTTTTCAACGATCTTCTCGATGTTTGATGCGACCTTGTTTTCATATCCGGTATAGGTGTGGACCACATACCAATATGGCAACTTTTCATTTGGTAAACTCATGTTAACCCTACCTCAAAAAGCAAAACTTAAATGTTGACGAGCAGGTTGATAAGCGAGCTGAATACCCAGTCGAGCAGGCCGAGAACGGCTGCAGCGGCGATGAGGACTACCAGCACGAGTGCTGTCTGCTTGAGCAGGTCCTTGGGTCCGAGCCAGGTTATCTTTTTGAATTCGCTCTTATAATCGCGCAGGAATTTGCTGACGCGCTGTCCAAACGGATTGTTTTCCTTGACACAGATGATGCAGACGATCACGAAGATCAGGCACAGGCCGAGGAAGACGAAAAGTCCCCAGGGGGTCTTGCTGCCTGTCGAAGCGGTATCGGTGCTCGAGGTGTCTGAAGTCGTTGCACTCGTTGTGGACGAAACATCTGATGTGTCTGACTCATCGGCTTTTGAAGCGTCTTCGGAAGCATCCTTTGAAGCATCCTCGGATTCATCCTCAGAAGCGTCGTCAGAGGTCTCGGCTTCGCTAACGACCGATTCGGTCGAAGCGTTGTCGACACTCTCTTGCGAATCCTCTTCGGCAAAAGCACCAAAGCAGCAGAGCGACAGCACCACGATCAGAGCCAGCAGAGAAGCCACTAATCTTTTTGTCATGATGGCCTCCTTATTTGCTCTCTTTGTGCAGCGTGTGCTTGCGGCAGAATCTGCAATACTTTTTGATCTCGAGTCTGTCAGGGTCGTTCTTTTTGTTTTTGGTGGTGTCATAGTTGCGCTGTTTGCACTCGGTGCAAACGAAAGTGATCTTGACTCTCATTTTACGGTACCTCCATTTTTGTTACCTCCCTCCGAGTTTGAAGGCAGGAATGCTGCAAAAGCTTTATGGCGGAGGAAATCGAGTGCCGCCTTTTGCTCACAACAAAAAAACCCCAAACACAGAGGTAAAGTTATTATAACAGTCATAAATGCTTTTGTCAAGCACTTTTTCGAAAAATATGCCAAAAAAGTATAGAAAGATCCTCTCGAAGCTTTTTGGCATTCAAGAGGATCTGTGAAATTATATTTTCTGTTTGCTTATGCCAAAGACCCGGTTGTCAAGCCAATCTATCGACATGTCAAACCACTTTGCGACGTCGGGCAGGATATATGCACGCTCGGCATCCCAATCGGGTGCGGACTGCCAGTCTGAAAGTGCGAGTCCGTGTCTGCCGTGGGGGAATATGTGCAATTCATAAGGTATCTTTTTGTCGGCGAGTGCTTTTGCGATGAGCAGAGAATTCTGTGCAGGCACTGCATCGTCGGACATGGTCGTCCAGATGAACATAGGCGGGCAGGACTCGGTTATGCGGTTTTCAAGCGAGGCGTCAAAGATGGCTTTTTCGTCGGCATCCTTGCCGAGTAGAGCGTTAAACGAGCCTCTGTGCGCATATACTCCGCCCGAAACGACGGGATAGCAGAGCACTGCGGCGTTGACCTTGATAGAATCGCTGTCTGTCTTGAGTGCATCGCAAAGCCACTGCTCGGTGTAGGAGGTGGCAATAAAGCCTGCGAGGTGTCCGCCTGCCGAAAAGCCTATGACGGCTATGCGATCTTCGTCGTTGTTGTGCTCGATCGCGTGGTCGCGTGCGTATTTGACTGCGGCAGCGGCATCAAGCAGGGGATTGTTGCGCTCGCATCTGCCCGAGCCTACGGTATAATTGCAGACATATGCGTTATAGCCCTTTGAATAATAAGAAACCGCAATGCATTCCGCTTCTCTGCGTGACGTGAATTCATAACCGCCGCCGGGAAATACCACCATAACGGGTCTTTTGCGCTTTGTTATCTCAGAATAAGGCTCGTGGATATAGCATTCTATCGTGACCTCATCCGAATATTTATGGCATTGGCTCTGATAGAGCTTTTCTGTCTTGACTGTCATCTTTGTTTTTGCTCCTTTTTGTTTTGATAAAGCTGTATATTATCGCCGCTGCGACAGCCGCAGAGGCAGGATAAAGCACAAAATCTCCGATATACGAATAAACCGTGCGGTGCGACAACAATTCTGCCTTGCCTGCGATGCATTCGAATGTTTGCACGCCACCCTTGCTTATAACGTTGCCTTTTTCGTCGATTATCGCAGAAACACCCGTGTTGGCTGCCTGAACAAAATATCTGCCGCATTCGATGGCACGCAGCTTGGCGTGCCTGTAATGCTGCGAAACACCGGGCGAAACCTTGAACCAGCTGTCGTTGGTGACGATAGTCATTATTTCTGCGCCCTCACGCACCTCATCAAGTGCAAGAGAGGGAAATATCGAGTCGAAGCAAACGAGCGTGCCGACATCGGCGTTCATGCATTCAAGCACCACGGCATTCTCACCTGCCTCGAGCGTCATGCCTGACAGATTCATGCTCTTTAAAAACGGCATAAGAGTCTCGAGCAGCTCGCTGTAGGGTATGTATTCGCCAAACGGCACGGGGTGCCGCTTGTCATACGGCTCGCTTATGCTGCCGTCGGCGTTTATTGCCACGACGCTGTTTGTCTTTGTATCTTCGCTCTTGATCATAACTCCGACGACAATCGAAATATCCTCTTCCGAAGCGAGCCTTTTATAAAGCTTGCCGAGCGAATTATTGCTTGTAAACGACAAAGGAATGGCACTCTCTGGCATGACGACTATATCCGCACCGAGATTTGCCGCATCTCTGACAAGGGCTGTATAGCGCTCTGTGATCTCTGTCAGCATGTCTGTCTGCCATTTCTCTTCCATTTTGACATTGCCCTGAACTGCGGCAATGGTGAGCTCTCCGTTTGATACGGGCTCTGAAAAATACATTGCTGTGCCTAATGCAAGGTTTAAAAGCATGATCGATGCGCCCGAGATCGCAAACGCCTTTTTTCTGTCAACTATGGCGTATGCAATCATCGAGCAGCCGCCTATTATTATATAGGTAATAAAATATCCGCCGAATACCCCCGAGGTCTGCACCATCGGCAAAAATCCCGTCTGCGACAGCGCCACCGTTCCCCACGGAAAAGCGAGCGTGCCGGATGCGATGACCAATTCGGCTATCATCCAGACACAGGGCAATATGCAGCACGCAAGTGCTTTGCTCTTGACGGGCTTCAGGAGCAGCATTATGGCAGAATGCAATGCCGAGTGATAAAGCGGTATCAGAATGCATGCCGCTATAATAACAAATATCGCCTGACCCTTGGTGAAGTTGAATGATTCAAACGGGTAAAGCGATGATAAAAAGCTGTAGAGTACAAGATAAAATCCAAAAAAGAATGCTATGCAGTGGCGATAAAGGTGCTTTATTCTGTCGCCTGTAAAAAGCACGGCAAAAAAGCCTGTGAGCGCAAGATATGTGCAGGCAAAAAGCTGCTCGGCAAGATAAGGCACCGAGTATAGCACTCCGAGGGCAAAGCAGGCGATGACAGAAACGCCTCGCCTTGCCAATATTTTGTTTATCTTTTGTGATGTCATAATTCCGAAAGCATTTTTTTGACCGCATCGGTCGCATATTCAAATGCGGCAAACGGCGTGTCAAAGCTGTGCTTGTGCTTGATGCTGTCTGCGGCAAGCGCACCGAGACCGACAAAATCCGTCAGATGCGGCTCAACAGTAAGTATCATTTCGCCGTCAAACAGCTTGTCAAGTGTTAAAAGCACGTTTTTGATGTCGGCTCTGCCCTCGCCCGGGGGAACTATGCAGCCGGGCTCGTCGCAGTCCTTGATATGGCAGTAGGTAATATAATCAGCCAGCAATTCGGGCGCATGTCTGCCGTCGACCCCGCAATAAGCAAAATTGCCCGGGTCGAGCACAGCGCGCAATTTGCCGCCGAAGTGCTTAAACATATCCAATTCTCTCTCGGGTGTCTCGCCGTAGATATCCTTTTCGTTCTCGTGGCAAAGCACAAAGCCGCGCTTTTCGGCAAGAGAAACAAGCCGTGACACCCTGTCAAACGCACATTTCTTAAATTCCGCATCTGTCATGCCGTCTGCGGGATAGAACGAAAACATACGAATCCGGTTGCACGACAGCGTTTCGCCTATATCCATTATACGCTCTGCGAGCGCCATGTGCGCATCCATATCGTCGTCGCATTTGATCTTGCCCAGCGGACTGCCGAGCGCCGAAAGCCCTATGCCGTGCGCATCAAGCTTCGCTTTAACGCTCATTACCTCGCTGTCGTCAAGCAATGTAAAGCTCTTGCCGTCGACACCGCGCAATTCGAGCATATTAATGCCGAGCCTGTCGAGCGCGTTGAGCTGCTCGTCAAAATCGGGACTTATTTCATCGGCGAACGCCGAGAGTATAAATTTAGCCATATCCAAGCCTCTTTAACAATAATGAATGAAAATCAGTCTGTTTCTTTGATTTCGGCCTCTATGCCCATGACCTTGCCGCCTTCGAAATAGCCGGTATAGGATTTGCCCGAGGCGAATGTATATTTGCCCTTTGCGCCGTGCACATATGTGCCGTCTGCGTTGGTGACAAAATTGCCGTCGGCGTCAAGCGTGCGAGTGTCTATAAGACCGTTCACAAAGTTGCCGTCGTATCTTTCACCGTCGCTCCAGACATAAGAGCCCTCGCCGTGGCGCATGTCGTTGCTGAAAAATCCGCGATATATGTCGCCGTTTGCATAATGCAGCGTGCCCTGTCCGCTCTTGACGTCGTCGGCAAAATAGCCCTCGTATTTTGCATAAGTGCCGTCGGACTTTGTCGCCCAGGTATAAACACCGTAGCCGCTTTTTACACCCGAGGCAAAGCTGCCCTCATAGGTGCTGCCGTCGGCATAAGTCATCACGCCTGTGCCCTCATATTTGTTGTCCTTGAAAGTACCCCGATAAACGTCACCGCCCGCATAGGTGAAAACGCCGGTGCCGCTTATCTTGTCGTTTGAAAAATACCCGACATAAACATCGCCCGTTGCGGCGTATTGCATCGTGCCATAGCCGTGGCGGCACAGACCCTTTATCTCGCCGATATATTTATCGCCGTTTGAAAAGACTATCGTGCCTGCCTCATAATCGAGCACGCCCGTTTCTCCCGAGGGATAGTTGACAGTGCCCTTGACCGCCTGACCGTCGACCGCTCTGCCTATAAACCTCATGCCCTCGTCGTCGGTTATCAATGCATAGCCGAGCGCAGAGAGCGCAACGAAAAGCACTATCACGCAGACGAGTGCTGCAGCGGCGATATAGATTATCGGTCTGACAATTTTGTTCATAGCGTTTTATCTCCCGGTATTTACATCTTCCAAAAGACTGCCCAAAGCGTTCTCAAACACAGGCACAAGTGCAGTTGCGAGCGCCGCGACCGCAGCGATGGCAACCAGCATCAGTATGGTTTTGAGAATGAGGTGCTGCTCTTTTGCATAGAACGCCTTTGCCGCTTCCTTGCGCTCGGGAACTATATAATATCTGCCTTCGGGCGTCAAGGCGACGGTCTTGCCAAACATGCCGCTCTTGCCGATCGACTGCTCGACCGCACGGCTCGGCGGGCAGGCGAGCCTCGACGCATCTATGGCGTTGGCTTCGCCGACCGCGTCTATCTCAAGCAACGCGCTGACAAATCCGCTGAATGTCTTCTGTGTTATTGCAGAATAGATCGTCCCAACCGCAAAGGCTGCGGCGATGACCCAAATTAGTGAAGTAGGATTCATTAAAAACACCTCGTATAGACCGCTTGTGAAAAAACAGAAAATAGTTGATAATTACAAATCATAAATATCGTAAATGGCTGAAAATAGTTTTATTTGCGGCAGACGATCTTATCCTGTCCGCCCATATAAGGACGCAGTGCGACGGGAATATTGACCGAGCCGTCCGCATTCAGATTATTCTCAAGGAACGCGATGAGCATACGCGGAGGCGCAACCACCGTGTTGTTGAGTGTGTTTGCGAGATAGTTGCCGTCCTCGCCTCTGACACGTATCTTGAGGCGTCTTGCCTGAGCATCGCCGAGGTTCGAGCATGAGCAGACCTCAAAATACTTTTGCTGTCTGGGGCTCCATGCCTCTATATCGCAGGACTTGACCTTGAGGTCGGCGAGGTCGCCCGAGCAGCACTCGAGCTGACGAACGGGAATGTCGAGCGATCTGAAAAGCTCAACGCTCATGCGCCACATCTTTTCATACCAATCCATAGCTTCTTCGGGCTTGCAGATGACTATCATCTCTTGCTTTTCAAACTGATGTATGCGATAAACGCCGCGCTCCTCTATGCCGTGCGCGCCCTTCTCTTTTCTAAAACAGGGTGAATAGCTGGTGAGCGTGATGGGCAATTGCTCTTCGGGAATAACTCTGTCGATAAATCTGCCTATCATAGAGTGCTCGCTCGTGCCTATGAGATAGAGGTCCTCACCCTCGATCTTGTACATCATGGCATCCATTTCGGCAAACGACATGACACCTGCCGCGACCTCGCTGCGGATCATGAACGGGGGAACGCAATAGGTAAAGCCCTTGTTGATCATGAAATCACGGGCATACGAAAGTATCGAGCTGTGCAGTCTTGCGATGTCGCCTGTGAGATAATAAAAGCCGTTGCCTGCAACTCTGCGTGCGGAATCAAGATCGATGCCGTCGAGTGACTCCATAATATCTGTGTGATAGGGGATATCAAAATCAGGCGTAACAGGCTCGCCGAATCGTGCGACCTCGACGTTTTCAGAGTCGTCCTTGCCGATGGGCACAGACGGGTCTATGATATTGGGCAGCGTCATAAGAATTGCGGTGATGCGCTCGGGCAATTCTTTTTCAAGCGATGCAAGCTCGTCAAGCCTTGCGTTGATCTCTTTGACGCGGTTCTTGCATTCCTCTGCCTCGTCCTTTTTGCTTGCCGCCATAAGTGCGCCTATCTGCTTTGAAACGCGGTTCTTTTCGGCTCTTAAGTCGTTGCCCTCCTGCTCGGCGGCACGCTTGCGCTCGTCAAGCTCGATGACCTCATCAACGAGCGGCAATTTTTGATCCTGGAATTTATTGCGAATGTTCTGCTTTACTGCCTCGGGATTTGCTCTGACAAATTTGATATCAAGCATGATTGATTACCTCTGTTATATATAGAATAAGTTATTTATTGGTTGTCGGCTTCAAAAAAGCCGTCGCCGCATATTGATTTGATCAGCGTTTCGAGATCGTCTGTGCCGGAATAGGCGAGCGAGATGACTCCGCTGCCGTCGGATTTGCGCTTTATCGAAACATGTCTGCCGAGCGTGTCGCCTGCACGGCTCTCGAGCTTGCGATAATAGGATGCCGTGACTGCCGACTGTGCGGGTGCTCTGACAACTGTTTTTGCCGATTGCATTATTTTGACAAGCTGCTCTGTCTGTCTGACAGACAAATTCTCTTTGATGACCCTCTCGGCGGTCGAAATAACATCATATTCCGAGAGTGTATCGCAAAGCGGCACCAAAGTGCGCGCGTGTCCGAAAGTTAGCGAGCCGTCAGAAACACAGTCTCTGACCTTCTGCGGCAATTTTAATATACGCAAAATATTTGCGACTGCGGCACGTGATTTGCCGACACGCTCTGCCGCCTGCTCCTGCGTGAGCCCGTAGGTCTGCATGAGCGATCTGTATCCCTCTGCCTCCTCGATGGGATTGAGGTTCTCGCGCTGCAGGTTCTCTATCAAAGAGATCTCGGCTGCCGTCTTGTCGTCGACGTCTTTTATTACGCACGGGACTTCGATGAGTCCTGCCATTCTTGCCGCGCGCCAGCGCCTCTCGCCTGCAATTATCTCATAAAAGCCGCCTGCGACAGGTCTGACCGCTATCGGCTGAATTATGCCGTGGAGGGCTATCGATTCACTCAGCTCTCGCAGAGCCTCCTGATCAAACTCCTTGCGTGCCTGCAACGGATTAGGCTCTATGTCGGCGAGCTTCAGCATCATTACGCCGCCCGACGAGGTCTCAACGGCGTTATCATAGAGCAGGGCATCAAGTCCTCTGCCCAAACCTTTTTTTGCACTCATTTTGTACCTCCGCAGCGCTTGTCTATCTCTCTTGCGGCCATGGCAAACGCCAAAGCACCCTTTGAATTGCGGTCGTATTCGATGACCGGCAGACCGTAGCTCGGTGACTCGCTTATTCTGACATTGCGAGGTATGGGCGTCGAGATCAGCTTGTCCTTGAAATGACGCTTGATCTCCTCCATGACCTGCAGTGAAAGGTTGAGCCTGCCGTCATACATGTTGATGAGCACTCCGACGAGCGCCAGCGACGGATTATAAAGCTTGTTTATCTGCTTGAGTGTCTGAGTGAGCTGTGAAAGCCCCTCGAGCGAAAAATATTCGCACAGTACGGGAATGACCACACCGTCCGAAGCGACGAGTGCGTTGACGGTCAATAAGCCGAGAGAGGGGGGACAGTCGATGATTATATAATCAAACTGATCTCTGACCGCCATTAATGCATCTCTCAGTCTGTATTCACGTCTTTCCTGATCGACCAGCTCGAGCTCTGCACCGACGAGCATCATGCCCGAGGGTATCAGATAAAGATTGTTGACTTTTGTTTTTGCGGCAGCATTCATGACGTCAGACCTGCCTATGAGCACATCATAGACGGTGTCACCGCCGCATCTTTTGCTTATGCCGAGCCCTGACGTAAGGTTGCCCTGCGGATCGCTGTCGACACACAGCACTTTTTTGCCGCCGCGTGCAAGACAGGCGGCTATATTCAAGGCGCAGGATGTCTTGCCCACGCCGCCTTTTTGATTGGCAAAGGTGATGATTTTTATCATTCGACGACACTTCCCCTGTTTAATATTGCTATTATAACAAAAAATTATTTGTATGTCAACCGAAACATATCGCCTTGACAAGCGAGAAAAGCAATTGTATAATATAACATATAGGTTAATTAATTCTTTAATCGTGGAGGCTTATATGTTCAGAAGAATGATCGCACTGCTGCTCGCCATGACGTTTTTGACGTCTGCCGTTTTGCTTGTTACCGCAGGCTCGCAGGATAAGCCCGTCATCGGCGGCGTATATCTGTTCGATGCCAAGGATGCCGACAGCGCCGAAATAAACGGCACGGCACTTGAGTTTGCAAAGCCGTCCGATACAAACATAACCGTCACCATAGTGTGCAGCGGCATAGATTATCAAAACAACGTCGTTATGCTCGGAGACAAGAGTATAGGCGTGCTTTCGAACGGCGAGAATGTTTTTGCATTGAATGCGTCCGAGCTCGGCACAGACAGCGAATTGCTCATTGTTTTGCATCCCGGCTCTCCTTCGTCTGTTCCCGAAGCGGCAGAGAAGGTCTATGGCACATATAACATCGACGATATGGTCGTCGAGTCCGTCACAGTCAAGGTCGGATATTCAGATGCGACATCACCGAGCGGAGTGAACAAATATATGCCTATAGTCGGTTCGGCAGGCACTTCCACGGTGCAGGGCACATATTCTGCCTCGATAGCTGTCGGTGACGGCTGGAACGCCTCGACAAATCAGGGCGGCAGCACTCCCGATGTGCCTATCAAGTTGGGATACACCTTCAAGAATGTTAATTTTAATGCCAATGCTTTTTTGATTGATACCGCAAAGCTTGCCGACGGCGAATATGATGTCGTCATGAAAAAAGGCGGCAAGACAGCCTACACCGTTCCGGTTGTTGTCGACAACACCGCACCATCGATAACTATTGCGTGCGTCGATGGCGTGATAAGCTATACGGCAATAGACAGATCAAAATGCACAACAAAGGCGTGGATAGACGGCGAAGCGGTCTATCGCACGAGCTATGAATTTGAGACGCTGACAGTCGGCGAACATTGCCTTTATGTCGTTGCTACGGATTCATGCGGCAATTCCGCTTCAAAGACCTATCTTTTCAGTGTCACTCACGAAGCACCCGTGCAGAATACATACTATTGCAGAGGCGACAATGTCGCAAAGATCAACGCATACGGCAACAGATTGGGCGAGATCGGCATGAGCGGACTGCGCAGCGACAGCGAGGTGCTTATACCGCTCACAGGCACAGTCACCGAATCTGTCGGCAATTCAGTGCCATATCAATCGTTTGTCATCGAAACAGGCGACAGCAAGCAGGCGATAGTCACTTATACAGGCGAAGTATCCGGGGCTTCGATGATAGAGCTTTCGGTCTATGACCGTGCAGAGCAAAAGTGGGTCACGATAGGCTATGCCGCAAGCGGTGTCGAAAGCTCGTTTATAGTCGACACCGAAAACCGCACCGAAAACGGACTTTTGCGTGTCAGAGCGATGCCGTACCTCATCGGTAACGGCTCTGATACGGTGGCTTGGATATCCGACACGCAATATATGACCTCGTTCGAGGATCTGAACTACCTCTATGAGGGCGCAATGAATTATTGCAAAGAGCAATATAAAAACAACAATCTGTCATATGTCCTGCATACCGGTGACCTCGTCGACAACACGATATACGGTGACGAGCTGGCACACAGGGAGTTTGCTTTTGCCTCGCGTATGCAGCAGATACTCGACGATGCGGGCGTTCCCAACGGTGTCGTCAGCGGCAACCACGATGTCTGCCACAGGGATGCGGATTATAAATATTATTCAAAATATTTCGGTGCAGATAGATATCTGGGCACTCCCTGGTACGGCGGACAGATCAAAAACAACACATCGCATTATGACCTCGTGACTGTCGGCGGCTATGATTTTATCTTTTTGTTCCTCGGCTGCTATGACGAAGCAGGCGACGACGTGATAGCCTGGGCTGATGCGGTGCTCAAAAAATACAGCGACCGCAATGCAGTCATCTGCACTCACGAATATCTGCTCTGGTCGGGACATTTCAGCGGCAACAGAGCACCCGTCATCTGGGATAAGCTCGTTGTTCCCAACGAAAATGTCAAAATGGTCCTGTGCGGCCACAACGAGGGCGTTTGCAATCAGTGGCGCAAGGTCGAGGGCACAGACAGAATGGTCTATGAGATGCTTGCCGACTATCAGTTTGCAGAGCTCGGCAACGATGTTCAGCATGTCATCAACAACTGCACCTGCGACGGCGAGGGCTTTATGAGGCTGCTTTCGTTCGACAATGACGGAACGATGAACGTCGTCACATATTCTCCCGCACTCGATGACTATGATTATTATGCATCGTATCTCGACTCGTTCAGCGTCAAGCTTGAGCTGATACAGCCGAAAAGGTCTATCAAGACCACCGACATCAGAGTCGGTGTCAATATCGCAAAGACACAGACCTCGGACGGCAACGCCGATGTGAATATAGTCGTCAATGAGGATGGCTCGGTCAGATCGGCAAGATACACCTCAAAAGAGAAATTTGAATATCCCACAGAGGCCGACGACAGAGATTATTCTCTTGCCGAGGCGATAAGCCGCGGAGAGGGATATCAGGGCTATAAGGGGGTCGCACCGACGCTCAGATTTGGAATTTCGGGCGATTATTCTGAGCTTGAATACCTCACAAAGCTCGACCTGGTGCCAAAAAACTTGTCAAGATCGTCAGGTAGCGTCGATTATCTCTTGACAAAATCCGATCATGGTATTAATATAACATATAGTGCAGACTCATTGTCGTGGACGACCCTGCGCGGCAACGTTTCGACGGCAGGCACTGACATAAGCAAATACAGCAGGCTTTATTTCTCGGTGACACCGAGCAGCATGTCAGCCAAATGGAATCTGCTGATCTACATCGACGGCAAAGAAATCGGTCTGTCGCAGGTGCTTTATGAGAATTTCGGCTTTGACAAGTCGAATATCCCCAGCGATCTCACAGGTGCATGGTCGGGATATATCGACCTTTCGGATCATCTCAAGAGCACATCACGCATAACTGCCGTTGCGTTCGTCGCCGCATCAGAGAAATACGACTATTCGTTTGATTATCTGTTTTTAGCGTCTGCCGACGAGAGTGACGAGCTTACCTGCGTTGTCGACAGCAACCGCACGTTTACCGTCACAGGCAAAAAGGGTGATAAATTTACGATCGACACGATTCCGTATAGACCCGGATATGTCTTTAAGGGCTGGTTCGCAGACGCAGAGTGTACAACCGTGGCATCGCTTCCGTCTGTCGGCGCTGTCTATGCAGGCTATGATGAGGCGGATGCAAGGCTTGTCAATGCCTATTATTCAGACGAGGTCACGCTCGTGGGCGAGACAAAGACTTCAAGCGCAGTCGGCTCTGAATTATATGTGATCGTCGCCGTGCTGTTTGTGTTGGCGGTCGTTGCAGTGGCTGTGCTGCTTGGCAAAAAAATTGAAAATAAAAATAAAAATCTATATCAAGAGGAAAATTCACAATGACAAACACAATTAAAAAGTTTATCTTTGCGGCATTGGTCGTCATAATGGTCGTATCGATGCTTCCCGCAGTTTCGGCTGCAGGCTCTGCGAGCCTCAGAGTGAGCGACACCGTGCTCGAGGGTGAGACCTTCACCTTTAGAGTTACCGTCGACAACATCAGCGATCCCAAGGGCGTTGCAGGCGTCCAGTTCAATGTTATCTATGACAAGAACGTTTTTGAGTTCGTTTCGGCAAAGCACACTGTTCCCTCGACTTGGAACACCAGCGACAGCAATGCTTACGAAGACCTTTCGATACTCGTAGAAAAAGGCAACTATCTCTGTGCACACGTTTCGATAGCACCGGGCAAGGGTGCAAAATCCGGCGAGCTTTATACCGATTTCACCTTCAAGGTCAAGGGTGCGGCAGACGGCAAGACCATCAAACTCACTGATATCTCGATCTCGAGCGATGAACTCGAAGAGATCTATAAGGGCAGCGATATTTCGTTCAAGGTTGTTACCGCATCCAATCCCGATGTCAGCAACGAGCCCTCTGATGATCCCTCCGACGAACCCTCGAACCCCGACGAGAGCAGCGACCCCGAAGCTTCTGTTCCCGATGGCGACGATGATCCCTCCGACGAGCCCTCGAGCTCTGACGAGAGCAGCGAGCCCGACGCATCTGTCGAGCCCGACACTTCCGCATCCGACGAGAGCAAAGAGCCTGTTTCGGGCGATGCTTCGAGCGAAGAGTCCTCAAAGGGCGAAGAAGTCAAGGATGAGAGCGGTTTCCCCTGGTGGATAATCATTGTCATTGCAGTTATCGCCGTCGGCGTTGCAGTGTTCTTTATCATCAAACGCAAGAAATAAGATAAAAACATCGATCCTTAATGCTTTGTGTCAGTCGCAAGATTGACACAAAGCAATCTTTGTGATAAGCAGCCGTTTTGGCATCAAGGGTCGATTTTGACAGTTAAGAGGAGCATATTATGGCAAAATACGATGTCGCCGTCATCGGCGCAGGCACCGCAGGCATTTATGCCGCATACGAGCTTATAAAATTAAAGCCCGAGCTCAACATCGTCGTGCTCGAGAGCGGACGCGATATTTACAGCAGGGGCTGCCCTATAGTTGCAGGCAAGGTCAAGACCTGCATCGGCTGCAAGCCGTGCGCAATAATGTCGGGCTTTGGCGGCGCAGGCGCATTCTCGGACGGCAAATATAATTTCACCACTGAATTCGGCGGCTGGCTCGGCGATTATATCGGCAAGCAGGAGCTCATGCAGCTCATCGACTATGTCGACGACGTCAACGTTTCATTCGGCGCTACCACCGAGGTATTTTCGACAGATACACCCGAGGCACGAGCACTCGAAACAAAAGCGCTCGGCTTCGACCTGCACCTTTTGCAAGCAAAATGCAAGCATCTCGGCACAGAACGCAACAGGCAGATTTTGGCGAATATATACGAATTCCTCCGCAATAAAGTCGAATTCAGATTTCTTACGCCTGTCGAGAGCATAGATGTCGCAGACGGTGGCTATCTGCTTACGCTCAGGAACGGTGGCGACGTGCAGTGCAAGGTCTGTATCGCTGCACCCGGCAGATCGGGCTGCGCATGGTTCACCGGTATCGCAAAGCATCTCGGATTGCCCACGGTCAACAATCAGGTCGACCTCGGTGTCAGAGTTGAATTGCCCGCAAAGGTCTTTGAGCACATTACCGATGTCGTTTACGAATCAAAACTTATATATCGCAGCAACCTTTACGGTGACAATGTGCGTACGTTCTGCATGAATCCGCACGGACAGGTCGTTGCCGAAAACGTCGACGGACTTATCACCGTCAACGGACACAGCTATGCTGATCCCGCACTTCAGAGCGAGAATACCAACTTCGCTTTGCTGGTTTCGAATAGATTTACAGAGCCATTCAACTCGCCCAATGACTATGGCCACCATATCGCTTCGCTGTCGAATATGCTTGGCGGCGGCGTTCTGGTGCAGCGGTTCGGCGATCTTGTTCGCGGTATGCGTACCAACGAGCACAGGCTCAGTCACTCGACCACACGCCCCACGCTCGCCGCAACCCCCGGCGACCTCTCGCTGGTATTGCCCAAGCGCCATATGGATAATATCATCGATATGATCTATGCGCTTGATAAGCTTGCACCCGGCACGGCGAACTATGACACTTTGCTTTACGGCGTAGAGGTCAAGTTCTATTCGGCACGTGTTGAGCTTGACGATAAGCTCGAAACCAGACTGCCCGGACTGTATGCGATAGGAGACGGCGCAGGCATAACCCGTGGACTTGCGCAGGCAGGTGCCTCGGGCATCAAGGCAGCAAGAGCAGCCGCAACCCGACTTTAATGCATATTAAAAATGATTACAAAAAAGGCTCTGCACATCATGTGCAGAGCCTTTTTAACTCGCCTTATCTTATGTTGTATGTCTTTTGAATATGACGCTTTACGGCAAAATAGTCTGCCGGCTGAGCACCGCTCGTGCTGAGTATCTGTGATGCGAGCAATGCGTTTTGCTCAAGCGTTTGCGTGCCGAGATAGGCTCGCTGTATCATGATGGCATCGGCAACTGTTATCCTGCCATCGCAGTTGACATCACCCTTGACGATCACCGTCGCCGATGTGATGAGCTGACCGTTATACCAAAGTTCGGCGATCATTCCGGTTGCGACAAGTGCATCGTCGCCGATGCGTGAGCCGCCGGAGGTGATATGTATCTCGCCACCCATATAGTCGCTTATGCTTTTTGCGGCGGTATCGGCAGGGATTCCGATTATAAAGCCGCCTTTTAAAGCCGTTTTTGAATCTTTGAATGTAAATTCGGGCGTTTTGCCGACAGTCAGCGACTTTGAAGCGCCGACACCTGTCAACAGTCTGAGGTCTGCGGCATAGGCGGTACATTCGGCATACGGCACAGAAAAGCTTGCCGATGCTTCGGCATTCCCGACGACCTTGAACGGGATCTGCATAACTATGCTTTGCCCTATCGGCAGGCAGTCGGCTGAAGCTGTTCCGCCGTTTGGAGCAACGAGCCTTATGCGGTATCTGCCGTCTGCCTCGTGTCGGCAGAGCTGCTGCCAGCCTGTCGGGGCAGAAACGATAAATGCATCCATAGCATCGTCCGTGTTGTCTGTCAGTGTTGCCTGCAGGGACGAAGCGGAATATTCGAGCAATAATTCAAACGCCGCAATTCCGTCGGCGGCTGTTTTGTTGGTGATAGTTAGCGTCATGGCAGTGCTTGTGCCGCTGAGAGCCTCGACACATTCGATGGTGGTAAAAAACTCGCTCTGCTTTGCCAACGCCGCAAATTTATATTCGCTGCCCTCGGCAATTATCGGCTTTAGGTCGGTGTCAAACGCCAAAACCGATGATTGTGCTATCTTGAATACGCAGATACCCTCTGAAATTATCTTAAACGGTATCTTGACCACCAGATCTGACGGATCTGTGATGGCGGTTTCGCTCTTGCCGTCGACCCTGGTGCAGAAGGCGAGGAAATAAACGCCGTTGCCTCTGTATTCGCAAATTTGCTCAAACGACTTTGTGTTTGTGGTCATAAACGAGTCCATGTTAGTGCCGCTTGTCGTGATGACAGGCTCAAGTATGCTTGTGTCAAACGACAGCTCGCACTGAAAACCCGAAATCGACTTTGGCAATGCATTTATCTCAAGCGTGAGATAAACCGTCGAGCCAACCGATGCACCCTCGGGCGCAGACATTTTAAGACTGAATGCGCTGTCTGCCGCTGTGGGAAGCATTGCCGCAAGCATGATAAGGCATATAAGCAGCGCTGTTATTTTATATTTCGTCAAGTTCCGAAACGATCTTGTAGATGACACTTTTTGATACCTTTCTGTCGCGTGCGACCTGCTTGCAGGCGTCCATTTTTGTTAATCCCATGCTGAGATAATATTTTATGTGCGTCGGAATGTCGGTTTCGTTCCAATCATTCTCGTCCTTTTTTGCACCTTCGACGATGATTATAAATTCACCCTTCAAAAACGCTTCGCCACGTGAAAGCACGTCAGACTCAAGCTTTGAGAGCGTGGTGCGCACAAAGTATTCGTTTAGTTTAGTCAGCTCTTTTGCGAGCACGCACTTGCGGTCGGCGAGTGCGCCGTGTAATTGCTGTATGACCCTGATAAGGTCGTGAGGTGCTGCATAAAAGATCATGGTGCGAGGTTCTGTTTTGATCTCGTCGAGATATTCCTGCACGCCTTTTTCGGGCAAAAAGCCCTCAAAGCAAAAGCGCCTCGATTCAAGCCCCGATGCCGAAAGTGCGGTTATTGCGGCACACGGGCCGGGCAGCGGAACGATGGTGATATCACGCTCTGCACACGCCCTGACCAGCTTTTCGCCGGGGTCGCTGACTGCAGGAGTGCCCGCGTCGGTGATGAGTGCACAGGTTTCGCCCGACAAAATGCGCTCGGCGATCATGTCAATCTTATGCCTGTCGGTGTGCTCGTGATAAGAGATCAGCGGCTTTTTGATGCCGAGCAGCATCAGCAGCTTGCCACCGACACGCGTATCCTCGGCTGCCACGAAATCACATTCGCCAAGTGTTTTAATTGCCCGTGGCGAAACATCGCTCAGGTTGCCGATAGGGGTCGGAACAATATATAATATGCCGTTTTGCAATTTGTTTTGTTCTTGCTCTGTGTTCATAAAAATCAATCCTTGGCTTCAAACCAGTTTTTGCCTGTGCCGCAGTCGGATATAAGCGGAACAGAAAGCTTTAAAGCGTTTTGCATACAGTCGACCAATATTTTTTTAGCCTCGTCGGCCTCGTTGATCGGAGATTCAACTATCAATTCGTCGTGTATCTGCAATATGAGCTTTGCCTTAAGTCCTCTGCTTGCGAGCTCGCGTTCGACACTTATCATCGCAAGCTTGATTATGTCGGCAGAAGTGCCCTGTATCGGCGTGTTTTTAGCCACTCGTTCACCAAAGGCGACGAGCTGCTTTTTGCTCACCGAAAGCTCGGGAATATATCTGCGCCGTCCGAGCATGGTGGTGACAAAGCCATCCTTTTTTGCCTGCTCGACGGTAGAGTCCAAAAATGTCTTTACGCCGGGATACCTTGCAAAATAGCCCTCGATATATCTCGCCGCTTCACGCTTTGAAACGCCGAGATCACGCGAAAGCGAATAATCGCCCATTCCGTATATTATGCCGAAGTTGACAGTCTTTGCTCTGCTGCGCATCTCGGATGTGACAAGCGCCCTGTCAACGCCGAACACCTGCGAAGCGGTTATGCTGTGCACGTCGTCGCCGTTTATGAATGCATTTTTGAGCGTTTCGTCGCCCGATAGGTGAGCGAGCACACGCAATTCTATCTGTGAATAGTCGGCATCGATCAGCACGCAGCCGTCGGCGGCTCTGAAAAAGCGCCTTAGTTCTTTGCCGAGCTCTGTCCTGACGGGAATATTCTGCAGGTTTGGTTCTGCCGACGAAAGCCTGCCCGTCAGCGTCATGGTCTGCTTAAAGGTGGTGTGTATCCTGCCGTCGTCCGATCTTATTGCAAGCAGCCCGTCGCAATAGGTCGACTTGAGCTTTGCGAGCTTGCGGTAGTATAATATCATGTCAACGATAGGGTGCAGGAAGCGCAATTCTTCAAGCACCTCTGCACTCGTGGAATATCCGCTCTTTGTCTTTTTGCCGTGGGGCAGCATAAGCTCTTCAAACAGCACGTTGCCGAGCTGCTTTGGCGAGTTGATGTTAAATGTGTGACCTGCCGCATCGTATATTGCCGCTTCTGCGTGCAATAATTCAGCACCTAATTTTTCAGAGTAGTCAACCAAGCCGTCACGGTCGAGCAAAAAGCCTGTCTTCTCCATCTCAAACAGAGTTTTTGCAAGCGGCATCTCGAGATCCTCATAAAGCTTTTTTGAGTCCTCGGTCTGCTTTGCAAGCAACGCCACCTTGAGAGGAGCGAAAAGAGAAACATCGGTGAAGGATGTCTGTATGCCGAGATATGACAGTGTAAGCTTGCTGAATTCAACGCCGTTGTCTGACGGCGAAATGACATATGCGAGCAAAGAAAGATCGACTACGTCGCAGGTGGGATATATATTTATTTCGTCAAGCGAATGCAGAATGTCCTTGAAACTGAAAACACACATTTCACCGCTCTCAAATACAGAATTGTCAAGCGAGTGAATGTCGCAGCAAAGCACCTCGTCACCACACGCAAATATGCATTTGCCGTTCGAGATGTCGAGGCACGCCTGCCTGCTTTGTATCGCCTGCTTCAGCCTGTCAACATCGCATTCCGTGGGCTCGGGTGCGGTGTGCGTTTTGGCAGGCGGC
Organism: uncultured Ruminococcus sp.; assembly: GCA_964571635.1. Classification (GTDB taxonomy): domain Bacteria; phylum Bacillota; class Clostridia; order Oscillospirales; family CAG-382; genus Coliplasma. The sequence goes on from CAZNCN010000006.1 coordinate 19,357, forward strand.
TCGCCCAGGGAATCAAGCATACGCTTGAATTCAAGGCGGGTATAAAGCTCCCTCAGCTTACCGTCGTCATAGCCTTTGTAGGTGTATTGCTGTAAATCATCGCTTATCGGCGCATCAAGGCGTATCTCTGCAAGATAGCGTGAGATATACGCAAGCTCTCTGCCTGCCTCAAGCTTTTGCCTGAGCGCACCCTTTGTTTCGTCGATGTGCTCATAAACACCGTCGAGAGTGCCGAACTGCGAAATGAGCTTTTCTGCGCTCTTTTCGCCTATTCCGGGAACTCCGGGAATATTGTCAGAGGCATCACCCATGAGCGACTTGACCTCGATGAGCTGACGCGGAGTCATTCCGATATGCTCTGATGCTATGCGCTCGGGAGTCATTATTTTGGTTTCGTTGTTGGAAAGAAGCCTGACCGTGGTCGTTTCGCTGACCAATTGCAGACTGTCACGGTCGCCCGTGACGATATAGCATTCAACGCCGTTTTGTGCACAGAGCGCCGAAAAAGTGCCTATTACATCGTCGGCTTCAAAGCCCTCGCACTCTGCGACAGTGAGCCCCAATGCCATAGCCAACTGCTTTGCATATGGCAATTGCTGCGCAAGTTCGTCGGGCATACCCTTGCGGTTCGCCTTGTATTCACTATAATATTGGTGCCTGAATGTCTTTGCCTTGAGATCAAATGTCATGCACGCAATATCAGGCTTGATCTCCGACAGCTCATGGGTAACGATGTTGGCAAAGCCATAGCAGGCGTTGGTGGGCAGACCGTCCGCAGTCGACAGCGGACGCACACCGTAGTAGGCGCGATTCAATATGCTGTTGCCGTCAAAAACTATGGCTCTCATTCTTTTACCTCGGTGAAATCAAATTATGCTCTGTCATTGTCAATCATATCACAAGCCAAGCGCGATTGTCAAGGGCGTATCGGAGCAATAGGCAAACTCGCCGAAAGTCCTTAAAAACAAAAAATGTTTAACAAGCAACAAGACGCAAAAAACGACCACCCAAAGGTGGTCGATTTTTTATGCGGCTGATGGGACCGCGCGTACCGCGCTGACTGCTTGCGGCATAGCCGCTGCGCACCATTTTGCTGAAAACAACTCACCGAGTTGTTTTCTCAACGCAAAATGCCCCCTTGGTTTAGGCCGTCCGAAACAAGAAAACTCACGGTTTTTAGCGGATCTTTCGCGCGGCAGCTGCCCAAAAAGCCTTGGCGGTACGGTCAAGTATCACCTTCGCCTTTTTGGTTGCTGCCACACAGAATCTCTCGCTAAAAACTGCTACGCACCGTTGGCGTATTTTTTCTTGTCTCGGACGACCTTTCAAGTCCCCACACATATAAAAAACGACCACCCAAAGGTGGTCGATTTTTTATGCGGCTGATGGGACTTGAACCCATACGGTTGCCCACACGCCCCTCAAACGTGCGCGTCTGCCAGTTCCGCCACAGCCGCAGATATGTCTGCTCTCGCGAGCGCAAGATATATTATACTCATATTCTGCGATTTGTCAAGTACTTTTTTGCAAAAAATATAAAGATGCCAAAGCTTTTGTGATTTGTCAAATATCCTCAAAAAATACGTCATCGTATGCGACGGGCGGGGGAGGTACTATTTTGAGCAGATCGGCTTTAAAATCGCCGCAGCAGCCGCGTGCCTTGACCAGTCCGCGCTTTTTGCAATAGCACGCATCGGTATTGCCCATAGTGGTCGACTGCTCGCAGTTAGCACATATGCGTTCGATCTTTTCTTTTTTCATAACATTCACCTCGTTCAAAACGATTATATATTGCTTTCAACGTTTTGTCAAGCAAAAAACTCATAGAGCGCCATCAAACCGCACATGAGCGCACCCGAAATGACCCTCACTGCCAAAAACGGCTTTGCAGACAATCTGTTTTCCAATACTGACTTGACCTGTGCCGTCACGCACAGTCCGCCGAAGCCGCATATTATCGCCGTGGCTTTAAGGTCGCCCTTTGCCGAGGCGACACCTGACGAAAATTCAAATATTCCCTTTAATATTGCCGCAGTTCCTTCGGATAAGCATATATATCGTTGCAGCAGTGCCATCGGCAGGCTGAAGAATATTATCATTCCGCAGACACCAAGGCAGTTTATGCACGCACCCTTTATCGCGGCAACGACACTTTTTCTGCTTTCATTGGCATATCCGCACTCAAAAGGCATAAAGCAAAATATCGCAACCGATATTGCGATCTGCGAAGCAAGCATTATTGCGGCTGCGATGCTGTTTTTTGTCGTTTCTGCGACAAATCCCATCATAAACGATGCCGAGACCGAGCCTGAGCAGGCACAAAACATTTCTGCGCCATTTTTGTCGACTGTGCCTGTATCATAAAGCCTTTTTGCCGTCACAGCGCCGTTGGGAAATCCGCACAGCATACAGATGACAAGCAAAAGCACCGTTCTTGCTTTTCCGCTTATGAATTTCGGCAAGGGCATATCCGCCGCCAGCGATGATATTACCATGCCCACGAACACCTGCGGAATTATCGTCCTGCCGCAGAACAGCAGGCTGTCATAGACCGACCCGCTTATTTCGGACGGCATTAATACGCACAGCAAAAGCATGGCGAGCGCAAACGCCGCATACAGTGCTTTGTTTATCTTTCTCCTCATAAAATCACCGTTCAAAGTATATTATTATCCGAGGTGATTTATTATTGATGGGCAATACCTATATCGAAATGCGTGGCAGGAACGAGCTTTTTTGTCAGGGTGCTGCCGAGCTCGAAACCTACACCGAAACGCTCGTCGTGATGTCGACTGTTTCGGGCAGAATAGCCATCAGCGGCACAGGGCTCAGGCTTTGCTATATGTCGGATGACCGAATAGTCATTTCGGGCGAGATAGAGGGATTTAAATATGAATAGCTTAAATGACATTTGCCAAAGGATTTTGGGCTATTACGAGGTGCTTATTCCTGCCGAATACAAGGCGATGCCGCTCATGCGGTTTTCGTCGATAGGGGTATATTATTTTGATGCAGTGCCCACAGACGGCGGAATAAAGCTCAAGATCTCTATATTCAGCATGGCACGTGCCGTGGCTGCATCACGGGAGCACGGCTTTGAAATGACAGTGACGGCAGGTGTCGGATTGCCGTTTTTGGTACACAGATACAGGCATCGCTTCGGTGTGTATGTCGGCACGGCAATTTTTTGCCTTATGCTGTTTGCATCACAGCTTTTTGTCTGGCAGATCGAGGTCAAGGGCAACAAAAAGCTTTCGGACAGCGAGGTAATGCATATTGCCGAGCACGCGGGAGTGTATGTCGGCGCATTCATACCCGACATCAGAGTTTTTTCGAGCGAATCGAAAATGCTTTTATCAGAGCAAGAGCTGTCGTCTGTCTCGATAAACATCAACGGTACGCATATCACCATAGAACTGATAGAGCGCGTACACGCACCTGAAATATATGATTTTGATCAGATATGCGACATTGTCGCCTCCGAGGCAGGGGTCATCACTAAAGTTGAAGCGGCGAGGGGTGCGCCTGTCGTCAGTGTCGGCGACAGGGTCACCAAGGGACAGACATTGATAAGCGGCGATGTCGTGACAGACGAGGGATATCGATATTATTGCCGTGCCTTTGGCAATGTTTATGCCGAGATTGAGCATGATTTTGTCGGCAAGGTATACATCGAGCTTACCTGCAAGCACTATACGGGCAGGACGCAACACAAAAGATCGGTGTCGTTTATCGGGCACGAAATATTCGGGCAAAGCGGCGAATGCGATTTTGAATACTCCGACTGTCGCAGCATCGGCAGAGAAATAAAGCTCTTCGGCATGTCGACTGCCATAACAGTCACAGATCTATATTACAGCGAGTTTGAATATTCAAGCTTCACCATTGACAGTCAGTCGGCAAAAAACAGATGCCTTTTGCTTTTAAAGCAGCACATCGATGCTATCGACGGCGAGGTCAAGAGCAGATATTATGAGATAAACAAAACAGGTGATGCGTACACGATCAATGCACACATCACCGTTATTAAAAATATTGCACTTGCTAAGCGTCAGTCTATTATTCCGCCTTCGAGCCCGTCTGCGAGAGAAAGCAACGAAAGCACATAGATCTGGAATGCTTTTGCCATGTCACTGCGCTTCATCTGCTCGTCACGCTGATGAGCGCCGCCGACATCGGAATCACTGTATTGCTCGGGCAATACCGCACCGAAGGCAACGCAGTTTTTGAGCTCACGGGCATATGTTCCGCCACCCATGGTATAAGGCTTGCACTCTTTGTCGAGCACGAACGAGCATGCATCGCAAAGCGAAATGATCTTTTGGTCGTCGGCAGAGAATCTATATCCCTTGTTTATGCCGAAGCTGACTATATCAGAGCCGTATTGCGACAGGCTGTTCCTGATGACATCCTGCATACCGTCCTCATTGACACCGGGGATGGCACGGATGTTGAAAACAAGCTTTCCGTTGCCGTTTTCAACTCTTATCATGCTGGCGACGCAGGTAAGATAGCCAAAATCGGCATCGGTGTGCGCTATGCCGAGTATCTCGCCGAGATAGCTGTGGCACGCCTTTGAAACAAGCTCGAGCGACTTGCAGTCGTATCCGTTTGCGATGAGATAATCAGCCAGCACGCCGATTGCGTTTATGCCTGTTTCGGGCATGGCGGCGTGTGCACCTCTGCCGAGTGCGGTTATAACAAAGCCGCCGTCTGCTTTTTTGACTGTGATGCCGTCGGCATCGTGCAATTCGCGGTCTGTCTTGACGAACGCTTCTGCCGAGTCGGGCACTGCGTTGCTGACTATGCCGCCTGTTATATAAGCTATATCGCTGTCGATGTCTTTAAGTGATACCTGCAGGCCGACGATGTTCTTTTCGCCGATGCTGACGGGAAATTCAGAGTCGGGAGTGAACGAGAACCAGGGCGCTTTTGCCACGCTCGAATAATAAACGAGGTCGCTCGAGCCGACTTCTTCGTCACTGCCTGCGATCATCTTGAGTGCAAAAGGCAGTTCGATGCCGTTCTCTTTGAAATAGCGCAATACATAAAGGCCTATCAAAAACGGCCCTTTGTCGTCCTCTGTGCCTCTGCCTATATATCTGTCGCCGTCTATCGTAAGCTGATAGGGGGGATATGTCCAGCCGCCGCCGCAGGGAACGACATCGAGGTGTGCAACTATGCCGACGTCACGTTCTGCATCGCCGTGGGTGATAGTGCCGCAGTGATACTCATAGTTGTGTGTGGCAAACCCATAGCGTTCACCAAGCCCGAGGGCTGCCTCGAGTGCTTGTGCAGCCTTTTTGCCATACGGATATATACCGTCCGCTTCACCTGCCACGCTGTCGATGGCGATGAGAGCTGCGAGATCCGACTCAAACTGCTGCCTTATGTCGGGACGGTCAAAATATTCAAGTGCGTTTTTGATTATAGAATGCTTATCCATTGTTTTCTCCGTCATTGTTTATTGTGCTTTGTATGTCCGAGAGCCCCGCTTCGATGTCTGCAATAGCCCTCTCAAGACCGCCCGAGATCTCTCTCTGGCGGCGTTCGAACGCTTCTGCCGCACGCTCTATTGCTGCGCAGCGCTCGCGTGTATCCGAAATAATGCGCTTTGCCTCTGCCTCTGCCCCAGACTTTGCCTTTGATGTGATGTCGTCGGCACGTTTCTCGGCTTCTGAAATAATATCATTTGCCTTTTGCTTTGCGGCATCGACTATTGCAGCCGCACGCTCGTCGGCAACATGCATTTTTTCGCCCATTTGAGCGCAGAGCGATGCATATTTGCCGTCAGACTCTGCTATGCGTGCCTCGAGTGAATGCCTTGTCTCATTGTGAGCGGCTTTCTCTGACACGAGCAGATCTTCAAGTTCCTTGATGCGTGCACGCAATTCACGCGCGGCATCGCCGTATTCTTTGATCTTTTGCTCGCTGTCTGCGACAAGACCGACGATAAACTCATCGACCTCTTTGGTATCATAGCCCTTAAAGCGTTTGTTGAAATATGCAACTGCCATCAGCATTTCCCCCAGCCAATAGTTATTCTGTGCGGCAAGAGCTTTGCCAGCACGCGGTATAGCTTGAATAAAAACCTGTTTGTATAACTGTGCCTGCCCCTGCGCGCGTATTTGACCGATTTCATCGCAACTTCTGTCGCATTGCAGCGCGGCAATGTGTCAAATTGCTTCGACGCACCCTTGCTTATGCCTGCGACAGGCAGAAATTCTGTTTCCATAGGCCCGGGACAAACCGCAAAAACATTTATGCCTCTGTCCTTTAATTCATAGCGCAGACCGTCGGTGAACGACGAAACAAACGCCTTTGTTGACGAATAGACAGTCATGCGGGGATTGGGCTGGAACGACGCTATCGAAGAAACATTGATAATCGTCGAACCCTTTTGCATATATTTAAGCGTCATGGCGGTGACAGCCGTCAGTCCGCCGCAGTTTAATGCTATCATCTGCTTTTGCAGCAGCATATCAAGCTCTGCGACATCGCCGAGCCTGCCGAAGCCGGCGTTGTTGATGAGCAGTGCAACATTCGGTTCACGCTCTGCCATAATGCTTTGCAATGAATTGAGAGCGTTGTCATCTGTCAGGTCGCAGCTTATAGGCACGATCGTCTTGCCGTGCTCTGATCTCAGGGATTGCAACCTGTCGAGTCTGCGTGCGATGACCCATATCTCGCCTATGTCGTCGCAGGTGCTGTCGACGGCTTTAAAGAATTCTATGCCAAGCCCGGCAGAAGCGCCGGTGATGATGGCTATCTTTTTGTTATCGTTCATAAATGACCTCGTATGACCTCGAATCTTTTCGATTATTCTTTCGACCTTATTCGCTGCTATTTATATTATTTTACCACAAAAGCCCAAATAATCAAGAGCAAATAGCATAAAAATAAAGAGAGGAGGGCACAAAAATGCTTTTGGAAGTGCGAGATATGCTCTGGGGAACATTAGGAACCGTCCTCCTGATAGCGGCAGGACTGTATTTTACTGTCAAAACACACTTTGTTCAGCTCGACGTTTCGGGCAATTTAAAGGGCATAAGATCTGTGCTGTGCAAAAAGAGCGGCTTTGCCTCTGCCGCCACCGCTCTCGGAGGAACTATCGGCGCGGGCAGTGTCGTGGGAATATCGATAGGGCTTGCCGCAGGCGGAGCAGGCAGCGTATTCTGGATGTGGGTGAGCGGTTTTTTTGGTATGGCGCTCAGATATGCGGAGACAAAATATGCCTTTTCAGACCGTGTCATGACAAAAAACGGATATATCGGCGGCGCTATGGTCAGCCTTGAAAGGCAGGGCAGCAAGTCAAGTGCAACAGTTTTTTGCATTGCGGCGATATTTGTTTCTCTCGGAACGGGCAATATGACGCAGGTTGGCTCTGTGGCATCGTCGCTCGAAGCACTCGGCGTTGACAGATACATATGCGGCTTGGCTGCGGCACTCGTATTCGGCATAGTCGTGCTTGCCGGCAAAAGAGCGATACTTGCGGCAAATTCAGTGCTTGTGCCATTATGCTGTGCCGTTTATCTTTTGAGCCTTTTGCCTGTGCTGACGGGAAATATAGGCCGCATGGGTGATGTGCTTTGCGAAATATTCGGGTCAGCGTTCGGCATCGATGCGATGACAGGCGGCTTTACCGCTTATGCGTTTTCGCGTGCAGTGCGTGAAGGGATATCACGCGGAGTTTTTTCGAACGAAAGCGGAATGGGCTCTGCTCCGCTTGCCTATTGCGCGTCCGATGCTGCAGATGCAGAGGCACAGTCAAGGCTCGGCATAGCCGAAATATTTACCGATACCTATATTATTTCGACACTCACCGCACTGTGTCTGCTGTGCGGAGAGTTTGATAGCATTTCCGAAATGATGCTGTGCTGCTATGGCAGGGTCGGCGAAACGGCACTCGCCGTGATGTTGTGCGTGTTTGCACTCGCATCAATGCTATGCTGGCATTATTACGCTTCGGTCTGCATAGATTTTATACCGCACGGCGATATACCTGGCAGGGTATATCCGTGGCTGTCTGTGATTGCGGCGTTTTTGGGAGCGGTCATTCCGCAGTCGACCGTCTGGGCGATCGCCGATATATTCAACCTTTTGATGGTATTGCCCAATCTCTATATGCTGTTTTTGAAAGTGAGGAAAGTCAATGGCGATAAATCGGATATCAGAAGTCTTTAAAGCTCTCAAGACCTCGCCCTCGGGTCTTGCGTCGGCAGAGGCACGCTCAAGGCTTGAGTCGCACGGCAAAAACTGCCTGAAAAAGCAAAAGAGGCAGAGCTTTTTAAAACGCTTTTTTGCCGCCATGAATGACAAGCTGATAATCATATTGCTGGTTGCGGCACTGATAAGCTTTGTCTGCGACCTTGTTTCGGGCAGCCTGTCTGCCGATGCACCGATAATTCTGGCAATAGTATTGCTCAACACGTTTATCGCTGTCATTCAGGAGAGCCGCGCCGAAAAGGCGATAGATGCATTAAGGTCGCTTTCTTCCGAGCGATGCACGGTTATAAGGGATGGCAGAGAGCAGCTCATTGACAGCACAGATATAGTCGTCGGTGATATTGTCGTGATACATAAGGGTGAGCGAGTGCCTGCGGATATGCGCATATTCGAGCAGTCGGGCTTGATGGCTGACGAATCTATGCTCACGGGCGAATCTGCGCCTGTTTCAAAAACGGCCGACGATCTGCCCGCCGCAGAGCATCCTGCCGAAATGCATAATATGCTTTTTTCGTCGACGCTCGTCACGGCAGGACACGGCAGGGCGGTCGTTGTCAATGTCGGAATGAATACGTTCGTCGGTTCTGTCGCCGAAATGCTTTCGTCAAAGCCGCCCGAGCAGACACCGCTGCAGAGGCGGCTTGCGGGAATCGGCAATATGCTGGGCAATTTTGCGCTCGCGATATGCGCAATTATTTTCATTATATCTATTATAAGGGGATTGCCGCCTGCCGAAATGTTCGTCACGGGCGTCGGGCTTGCGGTTGCCGCGATACCCGAGGGACTGCCTGCGATAGTTACGGTGGTGCTTTCAACAGGTGTCAAGACCATGGCGGCACAACGAGCGGTCGTGAGGCGGCTCACTGCAGTCGAAACACTCGGCTCTGCCACGGTCATTTGTTCAGACAAGACAGGCACGCTTACGATGAACAAAATGACAGTCACAAAGACCTATGGTGACGAGGACATGATAAAGCAGATCATCGCCGCCTGCCCCGGTGCGACGGGCGGAACAGAGGATGCACTGCTTGCATACTGCGGTTTGCGTGAAACGAGCACTCCTTTATGCGAATTGCCGTTTGATTCAGAAACCAAATTCACCGCGGCGGTGCACAGAACCCACGAAAAATATGTCCTGTATGTCAGAGGAGCACCTGAAAAAATACTGCAAAGGTGCAGGGACGGCGAAGAATATATGCTTTTGGCATCAAAAATGGCGTCAGAGGGCTCGAGAGTGGTCGCTTTTGGCTATTGCGAGAGCGAAAAAATGCCAGATATGCTTTCGTCGCCGCTTGTTTCTGCAGGCGTGGTGGGGATGAGTGACCCTCCCAGAGAGGGCACACGCGATGCGGTCGAGCTCTGCCGCAGAGCAGGCGTAAGGACTGTCATGATCACGGGCGACCACAAAGATACCGCGCTTTCTGTTGCAAAGCAGATAGGCATATACAGGCAGGGCGACAGCGTGCATACCGAAAACGAATTGTCACCTCTGTCGGGCGAGGCGTTTGCCGCCGAGGTGGCACGCACGACTGTCTTTGCACGCACCACTCCTGCCTTTAAACTGCGCATAGTTGAGGCTCTGCAGTCGAGGGGCGAAACAGTCGCCATGACAGGCGACGGCGTTAACGACGCTCCCGCACTCAGAAAAGCTGATATAGGCTGTGCCATGGGACTGTCGGGCACCGATGTCGCAAAGGAGGCGGCCGACCTCGTTTTGACCGATGACGATTTCGGCACTATCGCCGCCGCTGTAAGAGAGGGCAGGGGACTGTTGGCAAACATAAAGCGCTCGGTGCATTTTCTGCTTTCGTGCAACATCGGCGAACTGCTGTGCGTTTTTGCTGCGCTCGTGATAGGTATGCCGCCGCCGCTTGGTGCTGTTCAATTGCTTTGGATAAACCTCGTGACAGATTCGTTGCCCGCGATAGCACTCGGACTCGAGAGCACAGATCCCGACGTGATGAAGCGAAGGCCGATAAGGCGCGATGCCCCGCTTTTCGGCGGCAGATGTATTTTTGAAATGTGTACCGAGGGACTGCTCATCGGGCTTGTATCACTGCTTGCTATGCTTTTCGGTTCGGGCACGTCGCCCGAGGTCGGCAAGACGATGTGCTTTGCCGTCATGTCGATATCCGAATTGCTGCACTGCTTTAATATGCGCACACGAAAGGCGGCAATAAAAGCGCACCTGCCCAAAAACCCGTTTATATTTCCTGCGTTTCTGATATGCCTTTGTATGCAGTTGTCCGTAATGCTCATACCGAGCCTGCGAGTGCTGTTTGGCTGTGCCGAGCTCGATATTATGCAATGGCTGGCGGTACTTATGCTGTCGGCGGTCATATTGCCTGCGTGCGAAATTTACAAGTTGTTAACCAAAAGCAAGGACTGATGCGGTATAATGAGTGACGAAGGATAATCAAAGTAGGAGCATTTACAACTATGCCGGTAAAATATTCAAGCTATTCACGCATATGCATCAACTGCGCCGCCGACAAAGGTCAAAAGCTCGCACCTATCGGCAGAGTCACCTATAAGGACGGCTATTTGCGCATTTTGTGGTGCAACAGCGGCTTTAAATTTGTGTTCAGAGGCAGCCATATCAACATCGCGCTCGGCGAGATGAAATATGACGATCCCGTCTATATCAAGATCACGGTTGATAATACGGTCTATAAATTTGCCGTTTCGACAGGCAAAGAACGCCTTATGATCGAGGGTCTGCACGACGGCGTGCATTATGTGCTCGTCGAGCGCATAACCGAAGGTCTGACCCCTGTACTCTTTAAGAGCGTCACGCTTTTCGGCTCAAAGATCGTTGTGCGCCCGAGCAGGGTATCCGCAACAAAGCGCATCGAGTTTTTGGGTGACTCGCTCACCTGCGGCTACGGTGTGCTCGCAGAGCCGACGGTTGCCGAGTACAACACCTATGAAGAGGATAGTACACGCACCGCCGCTTATATGGCAGGCACTGCATTTAAGGCGGATATACGCACGATATGCCTGTCCGGCAAGGGCATGGTCTGCAATTGCAACGGCGACCGCTCTGACCATCGCGCTTGCAACTTCTTTAAATATGATGATTTTGACGGCACTATGCATGATTTCAGCACATGGCAGCCGAGCCTGCTCGTCATAAACATCGGTACTAACGACGCCTGGGGTGCCGCTACCGAGTCGGAATATATCGACGAGATGCGCAAGTTTGCACATTTCGTGCGTGAGGTCTATCCCGACACCAGGGTGCTTTGGCTATGCGGTATGCTCGGTGCGCAGTATTATGCCGAGCCGCTTGCCGCTCTTATCAAAGAACTCGGCGGTGAGAAAGAGGGCTATTATATGCTCAAATTCGAACCCATCGAGAAATACGACGGCGAGAGAGGCGGTGGAGGCCATCCCAACCTCAGAGCGCAGACGAGGTTTTCAAAGGCGCTTATCAGACATATCCACAGCATAATGAATTGGCCTGTCAAGGGCAATAAGGACGAGGTCTGCGATGATCTCGGCGACGATACCGACGCAGAATAATGCGTTTTATGCGAGAGCTTCATGCAAGAGGCTCTCGCTTTTTTTATGTTAATTATAATTGGCAAAAAAAGTTTGCCATTTTCAGGTTGACAACTGAGCCTGTATGCATTAAAATAGCATATGTGTAAGTTTACACTGTTAAATTATTCAACTGTCCTACGGAGGTGCTTTGATGCGCAGGATTATTTCTGTTTTTGCAGCGGTTTTGCTGATAATGTCGATTTATGCCGATCTTGCGCATATTTATGCAGCGGAGCAGGAGGTAGTTTTTAATTTTTCGGATGCCGTTTCATATGGCGGAACAGCCGCCGACGACGGCGAGCGTATTTATTATGCCGACCCCGACAACGGCAATGCGCTTACTGTGAGGCTGTACGGCAGCAGGTTTTCGGCGGTGATATGCCAGATGCCTGCTTCAAGCATAAATATTTCGGGAGGCAGAATATATTTTATCTCCGACGGCGGAATATGGGCGTGCTGCACCGACGGCTCGGGATTGACAAAGCTTTATTCAGACGACGGCCTGTCATGCCTGTATGTCGACGGCAATTATGCATATTTTCTCAGAGGTACGGCTGTATACAGACTGCGAGGCAGAGATGCGATCAAGCTTTTCGAAGACAGGCGCATCAAGGCGTTTAAGCCTGTAACCAGCTATTGCATCGAGTGGTACGCCGACGATCCCGATTATTATGTCGAGGATTGCGGAGGTGCAAGCACCGATTCTGAATATCTCAAATACCGCTATGATATATCCGAGGGCGTCAGCAAGCTCGTTAAAGAAGAGATAGCCGAGACCACGACAGATTATTCCGGCCCGTATGTCACTGTCGGCAACGCTACGCTGCCGCTTGCAGAGCATATGCCGGGTACATATTTCAGCAAAAACGGACAGGCGTGCACCTGCCATTCAAGACCCGATTGTGTCAGCAATCCGCCCGAATGCAACTGCATGAGATATTATCCGACGGGTGATGCTTATACCTGCGAGATAGATTTGCTGGGCTGCCAGTGCTTTGGCTTTTCAAGGCTCGTGTTTTATAAGTGCTTTGGCTTTATCGATCACGACACGGTCAACCCGGGCATGAGCTACAGCGTCGGCAGCATCGCAAGAGGCTCGGTCACCGCAAGCACAGTCAAGGAATTATTGCTGAAATGCAAGCCGGGCGCACATGTCAGGCTTTCGTTCGGACACTCATTCTCGATACTCGAGATGGACGACGACGGAATAACCATCTATCACGGCAACGCAGGCGGAGACGGAGTTATCGCCTCTCCCTGCATAGTTTCGACAAGATATATGACCTGGCAGGCACTTGCTTCGTGGGCTGCCGCAGGTATAGCGTATGTGCGTATGCCGACCGATTATCCGGGCTATGAAACAGTCTCTGAGCCCAAAGTTCCCGGCTGGTATGTCACCGACAACCTTATGAACATACGCAGCGGAGCAGGTACCAAATTTGACAAGACGGGCAAGCAATATGCCTCCGGCACGCTGGTCTATGTCGGCGAGGTCGTCGACAACGGCGAAAAGAGCGAGAATAATTGGGGCAAGACCGACCTCGGCTGGCTCTGCCTTGACTATTGCACGTTCATAACCGATGGCACTCTGTCACTTGCTGCAGACAGCGGCTTTAAGCAGAATTCCGACGGGTTTGTCTTTTCTGACGATGCTTCGACGGCGGGCGCACTTATCAGGGCAGCCAAAGGCTCTTATTTTGCGGTCTATTCGGCAGACGGCACAAAGCTCGGCAATGATGCTGCTTTGCCAACGGGAGCGGTGCTAACAATAGAATACGGCACAAAAACGCTCTATCAATTCCCTATTGTGCTGATGGGTGACATCAATTGCAACGCCCGTGTCGATATAGGCGATTATCTGATGCTCAAGCGTGCGTATTACGACTCTTTGAAGCTTGACGGCGCAGAGCTTGTCGCCGCCGACCTGACACAAAACGGTGCGATCGGTGCCGACGATTGGGCTTTGATGAAACGCCGCTTTTCGTAGCCTGCCTTAGGCTTGCCTCTTAAGGTAACATAATGCGTTTTGAACGCAGATTTTTGCAAAAAAAGATAGGTTAAAATACACAAATTTTTGTATACCCACTTTACAACGGCATCAAAATGTGGTATAAATAATCAAGCGTGTATGCATATCATACTCAAATAAAAAAAGGAGATTATTCAAATGAAAAAACTGATTGCTTTAATGCTTACAGTTCTTATGGTTCTCTCGGTCTGCGTGTTTACCGCAGTCGCTGCTGAGCCTAAGATCACCGCTACTGTCACTGATGGCTCTGTTGAGATCCCTGCTGATCTTTCAAAGCTTATCGATGGCCAGGACGGCAAAGCTGCAACCGCTTTCAGTGATGCAAGCCTTCTCGCTTTTAAGAACACCGGCTTTAATCACGACGATGGCGTTGACGCTGCTGTTTCCGCTACTGTTGAGTTCGTTTATGACCTCGGCGAAGTTAAGTCGCTCAAGGGTCTCTTTATGAACTTCTTCAAAGACACCAACTGCATGGTTGCTGTTCCCTCCGTTCACTTTTATGTTTCTGTTGACGGCAAGGATTATTACCACATGAATGCCGCATCGGCACTCAATGGCGACAGCGCAGAAGAGGTCAAAACCGTTTCGCTTGCAACTCCCGATAACAGAGCAGTTGTTACCGCTCGTTATATCAAGGCTGTTGCAACCTTCAAGAACGGCTGGTTCTTTGCTTCTGAAATCGGCTATGTTGCCGAAGATGGCGGCACAGCTCCCGAAGGACCTTATCCTTATGTTGATTCAAACAGCGGCTCGTATGGCGTTGCTGTTTACAACACCCCCGGCTCTTATGACCTTTCTCAGGCTACTGACGTCAACAAGTTCAGCAACGCACAGATCGTTATTGCAACTTATGATGCAGCTAAGGGTGCTTATGCTATCCGTTATGACAAGGTCAATCCTTGGCCCAACGGACACACCGACGTTATCACTCTCGCTGATGGCGAGATACTGATCGCTGTTAACACCGGCGGCACTATCCCTGCAACCTTCGAGGGCGACAGCAATGCTACCAGCTCTCTCAAGTGGTTGCTCCGCGGCATGAAAGAGGGCGACTATGTTGTAGTCGATACCGCAGCATCGACCGTTTCTTTCTATCCCTCGACTCACAAGTTCGCTTCTGCTGAGCCTGAAGTTCCCGAAGTCAAGGGCACTATCGCATATTCTTATCACTATGCAGGCGGCGCTTCTGCTATAATCACCAGCAACCTCGGCGCAACTGTCGGCGAAGTTTGCCAGAAGAGCGCAAAGGGCGAAGTCAAGAACCATGCCTATTGGGATTTCGCAACCTGCGAATGGGATGACACTGCTAAGGCTTATGTCGTTACCGACATCTCGCTTGGCGGCGACGGCGTTGATCACACCGACTATCCCATCACCGACAAGGGCTTTGTCCTCGGCGCACACAGCAACGAGACCTCGCTCAAACCCTTCATCCGCAGCCTCAAGGTTGGCGACAAGGTCTACACCAACGTCGACATTGACAACCTCACCTATGACCAGGCTCTCACCGACGCTTATGTTAGCAACAAGGCGTTCGAAGGCAGCCACGTATATGATCCGTATGCTAAGCTTCTCGGCACTCCTCACGACGATCCCGCTTACACTCTCGTAGTCGGCGGCCCCAAGGATGGCTACAAAGCAGGCGAAAAGATCACTGTCACCGTTTCTCTTAAGGACGTTGCCGACAAGCTCAGCCTGTTCGATTTCAAGCTTTTCTATGACACAACCAAGGTCACTCCCGTTGTCAAGAACAACGCTGAGACCAGCAACCAGGAGATGGAAGCATTCATCGTTGCTCCCACCACTTGGGAGATCATCAACTCGCTCGACGAGACCGCTGGCTTCTATCACATCGCTATCTCCGATGTTGCAGGCAAGACCGCTATCGGCAACGACGAGCTTGACATCAAGATCGAGTTCACCGTTAACGCTGACACTGAGGGCGACATTCTCTTCTATATCCGTCACGATTTCGAAGACAACAACGCTGCATTCAACGACCTGAGCGAAACCATGGGCAACGGCAGCTATGTCCTCGTCAGCCCCTATGTTGAGCCCGTAGTACCCCCCACAGGCGACCTCGGCATGTTCGCAATCGTCGTTCTTGCTATCGTTGCTCTGTTCGGCTCTGCTATCGTTATCAAGTCCAGAAAGTAATTTCTGCGCCTTGGATTTCAGCATCTGAATAAAAGATCTCCCCTTCGGTTTTAAGCCGAAGGGGAGTTTTTTGCTGTCTGATATGTTGTTTTGTCAGAATAATTTTATCGTTTCAACCAATGCACAGATGCCGAGAGCCCGGACGACAATGACAAAGACCCACCATAATACCGTGACGAATTTGTTTGATCTAACACTGTCACAGCGTACCATATTCAGCGAAAATATCGCAAATTCAAAGCCGATGAAGGTCAGGTTCGCCGTAGACACTATGCTGTTTTTTAATGTCGTGCAGGTAACATCGTTGCCGAAGTCTATGGGCTCGATCGGTGTGGCAGGGCACCATATTCAGAACAAAACAGAAAACAGCAGGATGAGAAACCGGATGGCATACAAGCATATTCTGTGAATAGTCATCTTGCCCTTGTAGGCGTCATCAATGTCACAGCGCGTGTCGAAATCAGACTGACTTATTAATATTTTCTGCTATGTTTCGTCCCTGACGCCAATATGCCGCTTTAGCAGCATGTATGGAAGGTAGGTGGAATTGAGCCGTGCGAGCAGCAGCTCACCTATGATTATAAAGCAGATTGCTGTGTAATAGCACATTTTGCACCCCCGAATGAGTTTGTCTATCAATGTATATTCTACCATATTTCCGAAAAAACAATATTAAAAATCAAAATGGCAAAGCAGGCGATATTTACTTTTGCACTTTGTTATGCTATGATATTATATATTATATCGAAACCATAGGCAGGAGGGCAGGAAGGACAGAAATGAAGATTTATGACATTTCGCAGGAGGTATTCGGCTGCGAGGTATATCCCGGTGACCCGATGCCGAAGCGCAGCATTCTTTTTTCGACAGAAAAGGGTGATGAATATAATCTGACGGCGTTCAGTATGTGCGCGCATAACGGCACGCATTTGGATGCTCCGCGGCATTTTATAGACGGCGGCACAGCTATCGATGAGGTAAGCTTGACTTCGTTTGTGGGAATGGCGTATGTTGCAGAGCATTTTGGCGAAGTTAGTGCCGACGATGCGAGAAATATCATCAAAAAAGCATTGTCGTCAGATCAAAATGCCGCAAAGCGCATATTGCTCAAAGGCGATGCCGTCGTGTCGCTTGATGCTGCCAAAGTCTTTGCCGAAGCAAAAATATTGCTGCTCGGCAACGAGTCGCAGACGGTCGGCCCGATGGATGAGCCTATGCGGGTGCATCTCGAGCTTTTGGGTGCAGGCGTTGTGCTGCTCGAGGGAATAAGGCTTGCCGAGGTGAGCGATGGCGTTTATTTTTTGAGTGCCGCACCATTGAAGCTGGGCGGCTCTGACGGAGCACCTTGCCGAGCAATCTTGATATCCGAATAATTTTGCATTGAAAACATTCCGGAATCACGTCCCAAAAAAACAAAATCGCATTAAATTCCCTATACCACTTGACAAGACGCTGATTTATTGGTAAAATACATTGATAATAAAAAGCAAAGGAGTTATAACCATGCCACTTGTCACAACTACAGAAATGTTCCGCAAGGCATACGAAGGCGGCTATGCCATCGGTGCTTTCAATGTTAACAATATGGAGATCATCCAGGGTATCACCGAGGCTGCAAAAGAAGAGAATGCACCTCTGATCCTGCAGGTATCCAAGGGTGCGCGTGCTTATGCAAACCACACCTATCTCGTAAAGCTCGTTGAGGCTGCTGTTATCGAGTGCCCCAACATTCCCATCGCTCTGCACCTTGATCACGGCCCCGACTTTGAGACCTGCAAGTCCTGCATCGACGGCGGCTTTACCTCTGTCATGATCGACGGCTCTTCGCTTGATTTCGACGCTAACGTCGAGGTCACCAAGAAGGTCGTTGAGTATGCTCATGCTCACGGCGTTGTCGTCGAGGGCGAGCTCGGCACTCTCGCAGGTGTCGAGGATGACGTCGTAGTCGAGGACGGCATGTCCAGCTACACCAACCCCGATCAGGTTCAGGAGTTCGTAGAGAGAACAGGCGTTGATTCGCTTGCTATCGCTATCGGCACCAGCCACGGCGCATACAAATTCAAGCCCGGCCAGAAGCCTCAGCTCCGTTTCGACATCCTCCAAGAGGTCGAGCGCCGTCTGCCCGGTTTCCCCATCGTTCTGCACGGTGCTTCGAGCGTTATCCCCGAGTATGTTGATATGATCAACGCTAACGGCGGCAAGATGCCCGATGCTATCGGCATTCCCGAGCCCATGCTTCGTCAGGCAGCTTCGATGGCAGTCTGCAAGATCAACATCGACTCTGACCTCCGTCTCGCAATGACCGGCACAGTTCGTCAGTATTTCAACGAGCATCCCGATCATTTCGATCCCAGACAGTACCTCAAGCCCGCAAGAGCAAACATCAAAGAGCTCGTTCGCCACAAGCTCGTTGACGTTCTCGGCTGCGCAGGCAGAGCATAAGTCAAAGCATAAGTTAATAGACTTACAGCAAAAGAGCTGTCACACGCGGTGTTTCCTCGCATGTGGCAGCTCGTTTTTTTATTTGCTTCGACTCTGAGCACCGAAATGCTGAAAAAACGCTGTTAATTTTGCTTATGCTATTGACATTTGCGCTTGCATACAGTATAATATATCATCTGCTTGGCAGAATTACGCAGCATGACAAGAGAGGTGAATTTGTATAATGGACGACGGGCCTGCTTTATGCGACTGTAGACGCCTTTTATACATCTTATAATTTTTAAGCATAGACCCGATTTTCGATGGCGGGGAGCTATGCTTTTTGTCGTTATATTGCACTTTTCTAATTTATTTACGGAGGACTTATGTTATCAGAAAGTTTAAAGGCGGTGTTGCTTTTAGTGGTGCTCATATTCCTGAACGCCACGTTTGCCGCCGCCGAAATCGCCGTTATATCAGTTAGCGGCGCAAAATTGCAGGCACTTGCCGATGATGGCAGCAAAAAGGCCAAAAAGCTTCTCAAGCTTACATTGCAGCCTGCTAAATTCCTTGCGACTATTCAGGTCGCTATCACAATGGCAGGCTTATTGCAGAGTGCATTTGCCGCCGACACCTTTGCAGGTCCTATCGTTGAAATGCTCGTTCAGTCGGGTGTCACGATAGATCCCGAATTGCTCAAAACTGTCACCATCGTAATCATCACACTTGTTCTTGCGTATTTCAACCTTGTATTCGGCGAGCTTGTTCCCAAGCGTGTCGCTATGAAGCGCGCCGAAAAAATGGCACTCGGCATGTCGGGTATGCTTTACGGCGTTTCTGTCGTTTTTGCACCGCTCGTGTGGCTGCTTACCATTTCTACCAACTGCGTTTTGCGCATCATGGGCATCAACCCCAACGAGCCCGACGATGCCGTCACCGAGGACGAGATCAAGCTTATGCTCTCTGAGGGTCAAAAGCAGGGTGTCATTCAAGAAGAGCAGAATGAAATGATACTCAACATATTTGAGTTCAACGATATAACACTCGATGAGGTTTGCAATCATCGCCGCAATGTAATCGCGCTCGACCTCGAGGACGATGACGAAACATGGGAGCGCACGATAATGGATAATCCTCATTCGTTCTATCCCATATACGACGGCAGAGAAGACAACATCACGCTTATTCTCGATTCGCGCTATTATTTCAGACTTGGCGACAAATCGCGCGACAATGTGCTCGCTCACGCCGTCAGAGAGCCGTTCTTTGTTCCCGAAACGATGAAGGCCAACGCACTCTTTAGAGTTATGAAAGAGAATCACGAGTATTTTGCGGTCGTTATCGACGAATACGGCGGATTCCTCGGCATAGTTTCATTGCGTGACCTTATCGAAACGCTCGTCGGCGATCTTAAAGAAAAAGAAGAAGCGGTAGAGGATGACCCCGAATTGCTCGAGCAGCTCGAGGACGGCACCTGGACCATAGGCGGCGGTGCTGCCATAACAGATGTTTCGGAGGCACTTCATATCGAATTGCCCGATGAGGACTGCACCACCTTCGGTGGCTATATTTGCAGCATAATCAACCGCTTGCCCGACGACGGCGAAACATTCGAATGCGAGACCGACGACCTTGAGATAGAGGTCAAGGAGGTCAGAGATCGCACGATACTGCTCACTAAAGTCAAGGTCAAAGAACGTCCCAACGATGGCGACGACGGCAAAGACGATGACGATGACTGAAATCAATTGCTGAAATAGCACTTTAGGGCACTTGACAGAGCGATCAAAAAGTGTTATTATTACATAACAACAAAATAGCAAGCTAAGGGAGTAGCCCTGCCGCTTTTCGGCGGCAGCGCAGAGGTCGTCATCACGGCGTGCATTCGGCACACTCGGCGTCTGCGGCTTGATATCAACTGTTTTTACGGTTAATGTTTAAGTACGGCAAGACTTTTGCACATAATATGTGTGCATAGGTCTTGCCGTTTTATTTATAAAGAAAGAGGTTAAATTAATGACGGAATTTTATTCTATGTCCGAGCAGCAGGTGCTCGAACAGCTAAAGACAGACCGCAACGGACTGCATAGCGATGAAGCGGCTGAAAGGCTCGCAAAAAACGGAGCAAACAAGCTCGCCGAGCCACCGAAGCGCACTATATGGCAGATGCTTTTTGACAGCATCAAAGCGCCCATGACGCTTGTTTTGCTTGCTGCGGCGGTCATATCGCTGGTGGTTTCGTTGCTTTCGGGCGGTGGTTTTGATTTTGACGTCATAGTCATTCTGGCGGTCGTTGTCTTAAACTCGGTGATCGAGGTCATCCAGGAGACAAACGCCGACAAGGCACTTGAGGCACTCAAAGAAATGACAAGATCCAAATGCCGTGTCGTCAGAGATGGCAAGGATATTATAATAGATAACCAGGAGCTGGTTGTCGGTGACATCATCAGACTCGAAGCGGGCGATGCTATTCCTGCCGATGCGAGAATAATCGAATGTGCGGCGTTCAAGACAGAGGAGTCTGCCCTGACGGGTGAATCATTGCCTGTGCAAAAGACCAATTCTGCGATCGAGGCAAGCGGTGCGGCTGTTCCTTTGGGCGATCGTAAAAATATGGTCTATATGGGCTCTACCTGCGTTTACGGCAGGGCACTCGCCGTCGTTGCAGCGACGGGTATGCAGACCGAGATGGGCAAGATCGCCAAGGTGCTTTCGCAGGCAGAGCAGGAGGAAACTCCCCTGCAGCTCAAGCTCGCACAGCTCTCTCGCATACTCACTATCGCGGTGCTTGCGATCTGTGTGTTTATATTCGGTTTCAACTGCATTTCCGGCATGGTCGGAGGCGGCGAGCTTTTAAAGATAGCAGCCGATTCTCTGCTCATAGCCGTATCACTTGCTGTTGCGGCTATCCCCGAGGGACTTTCGGCGGTCGTAACGATATTGCTTTCGATAGGTGTTTCTCGCATGGCAAAGCAGAATGCCGTCGTCAGAAGGCTTTCTGCCGTCGAAACTCTCGGCTGCACGCAGATAATCTGCTCTGACAAGACAGGCACGCTTACGCAAAACAAAATGACCGTCGTTGACAGTTCTGCCGCATCGGTTCAATTGCTTTCTGCGGCTATGGCACTTTGCAGTGACGCCACCGTTGACGAAAAGGGTGAGGTTACAGGCGAGCCTACCGAGGCGGCACTCGTGACTTTCGCTTATAAAAATGATGTCAAAAAGTATGAAATAGAGCGCGATATGCCGCGCGTTGCCGAAGCACCGTTTGATTCCGAGCGCAAGATGATGTCGACATTTCACCGCTTTGAAGGCAGGGTGATGCAATACACCAAGGGTGCACCTGACGAATTGCTTAGTCGTTGCACAAGATTGCAGACAGAGTCGGGCAGCGTCGAGCTGACCGACGAATTACGCAAAAAGATACTCGATGTCAACGGCGGAATGGCCGACAGAGCACTCAGAGTTTTGGGTGCGGCATTCAAGACCTATGACAGCGTGCCCGAGTTTGACAGCCCATCACAGGTCGAGTGCGATATGACCTTCATCGGACTTTGCGGAATGATCGACCCGATCAGACCCGAGGTCAAGTCGGCAGTCGCAGATTGCCGCAGTGCAGGCATACGTCCTGTTATGATAACAGGCGACCACGCCGCTACTGCTGCCGCAATAGGCATTGAACTCGGAATAATCACCGACCGCAGCCAGGCGATCACAGGCGCAGAGCTCGATAAGATGTCTGACGAATATCTCGACGAGCATATCGGCGACTATTCTGTCTATGCACGAGTTCAGCCCGAGCACAAGGTGCGCATAGTCTCGGCCTGGAAAAAGGCGGGCAAGGTCGTCGCCATGACAGGTGACGGTGTCAACGATGCACCGTCGATCAAGACCGCCGATATAGGCATCGGCATGGGCATCACGGGTACTGATGTTACAAAGGGCGCAGCCGACATGATATTGGCTGACGACAACTTCGCTACCATCGTTTCTGCCGTGCAGGAGGGCCGTAGGATATACGACAATATCCGCAAGGCAATACAGTTCCTTTTGTCCTCAAACCTCTCTGAGGTCATCTCAATATTCATCACGACCGTATGCGGACTGACGATATTCCAGCCTCTGCATATTCTTTGGATCAACCTTATAACCGACAGCCTGCCTGCGCTTGCACTCGGCATGGAGGAGGCAGAAAGCGATATAATGTCGCTCAAGCCTCGTGAAAAGAGTGAGGGAATTTTTGCAGGTCACGTCGGCATAGCGACAGTTTTTGAGGGCGTTTGCATATCCGCACTCACGCTCGCCGCATTCTTTATCGGCAGGGCGTACGACATTGAGGCAGGCTCGCTGCAGACGCTTACGGGCACTACCATGGCGTTTATGACCATGTCGCTTTGCGAGTGCATTCACGCATTCAACTTGAGATCAATGCGCCATTCGGCATTCAAGATGAAAAAGCAGAATAAATGGCTGTGGCTCTCTGCCGCTGCCTCACTCATTTTGACCATGTCGGTCATACTCATAGCGCCTGTCCGCGACCTTTTCGGCTTTGTTCTGCCCGACCTCGAGCATCTGCTCATCTCGTTTGGCTTGGCACTCTTGATATTGCCGCTTGTTGAGGTATCTAAGCTTATAATAGGAAAGAAGTGAGCCACCGCTCACTTCTCTTTCTTTAATATTCGAGATATTTTTTTGAATTTGTCTTGTGCGGCAAGGCAGGCGTCTGTCAATAATCCACGCTCTCGTGCCCATTCGGACAATCCTCGGTGCAGAACATCTTGAGCTCTTTGCCGATGATAAATGGAACGACATTGTTACGCAAGCACTCGTTGAAAAGGAGCAATCTGCCAACACGGCCGTTTCTATCCCGGAAAGGGCGGATAGATTCAAAGCGGTAATGGAAATCCGGGATATCGTCGAACGTCTTTTGCTTCTCCGCGTTGTAGCCCGCCATCAGAGATTTCATTTTGCATCTCAATCACGGCTTTAGCCGCACATGAAATCAAGCCGCAGTGAAATACATATACACGCTTGTGCGTGATGCCATGTACCTTCGGCGGTTCGACACCAAGCTTGCGGCTTGGATAAAAAGAAAGCATCCGAACTGAAAAGCTCGGATGCTTTCTTTTTGGTGACCCATAGCAGATTCGAACTGCTGTTACCGCCGTGAAAGGGCGGTGTCTTAACCACTTGACCAATGGGCCTTAAAATAGCGGAAGTGGGACTTGAACCTACGACCTGCCGGGTATGAACCGGATGCTCTAGCCAACTGAGCTATTCCGCCATAATGCCGCCTGCTTTTGGGCAGCGAAATGATTATATCAGCATCAACGCGATTTGTCAAGCCTTTTTTTAAAAAAATCGCACTTTGATATTATTGCAATTTATTGTGATGCATAGTATAATATAATTCGGAGGGTATTATGAGCTTTTTATTGCATGACAAACAAATAAAATACTATACCTGCGAGGCTCTGGATGATTTGGGAGTCAAGCATATGTTCACCACTCGCATAGGCGGAGTGAGCAGAGCGCCGTTCGACTCGCTCAATTTTGCCGAGGGCTCGGGTGATATGCGTGACACTGCCGAAAACGTCGTGGCAAATTATCAGCTTGCCGCAGCAGAGCTCGGCTTCAACGCTTCTGATGTTTGCCGTGCATATCAGGCACATACCGCAAACGTGATGATCTGCGACGAAGATTCGCGCGGGATGGGCATAACCTTTCCACGCCCCGAAAACGGCATCGATGCGCTTGTTACAAACAAAAAAGGTGTCGTTTTGTCTGTCAGAACAGCCGATTGCGTTCCTGTGTTGCTTTGCGACCCTGTTTCGGGCGTCGCTGCGGCGGTTCATTCAGGCTGGCGTGGAACGTGTCAGGAGATCTCGCACGCCGCAATAGAGGCGATGCAGTCGCTTGGTGCATCGGCAGACAGGATCGTCGCTGCTATAGGTCCTCACGCAGGTGTTTGCTGCTATGAGGTGGGCGACGAGCTTTGCAGGCATTTTGATGCCGACTGTTTTGAAAAACGTGACGGCAGGCTTTATCTTGATCTTACAAAGGCAAATAAAAAAGTGCTTTTATCCTCGGGGATAAAAGAACGCAACATATCAGACAGCGGTCTTTGCACCGTGTGTGACGAACGTCATTTCTTTTCGCATCGGCGTGACGGAGTCAACCGCGGCGTAATGGCGGCATTTATAGTTCTTTAAAACAGCACAGAGGGGGAGAAGAATAAACATGAAGAATATTCCTATCATGCATATGGCGGATGTGCATCTTGATTCGCCCTTTTCAATGCGCTCGCCGTCGCAGGCAGAGCGCTGGCGCACAGAGCTCAGAGGTGCGTTTTCGTCGGCGGTGCTTTTTGCCCGCTCAAACAACATAAACATAGTTCTGATAAGCGGCGACCTGTTTGACAGTGAGTATGTCACGCCGGACACGCGTGACTGGCTTATCGATGTATTTAAAAATGCGCCCGAGTGCATGTTTTATATCGCACCGGGCAACCACGATCCGCTCACGGCAGGCTCGATATACAGGACTTCTGATTTTCCAAAGAATGTTTTTATTTTCGGCAAGGATGGCGAGATGGCAGAATTGTCCGAGCTCGGCGTGAATATATACGGCAGAGCGTTTGACTCACGCAGCATGATTTCGAGCCCTGTTGCAGGCTTTAGCAACCTGCCGTCCGATCGCATAAACATACTCGTTTGCCACGGTGACGTCGGCACGCCTGTGTCTGAATACGGGCCTGTCGGCAAAAAGGAGATTGCAGAATCGGGCTTCGATTATATCGCCTTCGGACATATACACAAGGGCAGCGGACTGCAAAAAGAGGGTGGCACTTATTGGTGCTATCCCGGCTGCCTTATGGGCAGAGGCTTTGACGAAACAGGCGCAAAGGGCGTTATGGTCGGCTTTATCGGCAAGGGCGAGGCTGATATGCGCATGTGCCCGATGGCAAGGCGCAGATTTGAGGAGCGCACTGTCGAAATAACCGCATCCATGTCAAAGACCGAGGCACTTGAGCATATCCGCACCGAATTGCGTGCACTGCCTGCCGAGGCAGAGCTGCGGCTTACGCTTTGCGGCGAGGTTGGCGACGGTGTTATGATAAACGCTTCTGATATAAGCGAGAATTGCACTCTGATAGACCGCACAGTACCGCGCACCGATTATACCGCACTCGAAGCAAGCGGAACCTTAAAGGGCGCTTTTTATACCCGAATGAAGCAGCGGCTCGACGAATGTGAGGTCGGCAGTGAGCAGTACGACCTCGTGCTGTACGCAATGAAGCTCGGGCTTGCCGCTTTGTCGAATCGCAATATTGAGATGCCGTCGGGAGGTGACAAATAAACAATGAAAAAGCTTACACTTGATAAGATATACATCACATCGTTCGGCAAGCTCGATCATGTCATGGTCACGCCGTCATGCGGCATAGGACTTATGGCGCTGCCAAACGAGAGCGGCAAGACGACATTCGCTATGTTTATAAAGTTTATATTCTATGGCTTTGTCGGCACACGCAACAGGACTGTCGCCGACAACGAGCGCACACTTTATATGCCTTGGAACGGCTCGAACGCCGAGGGTGCGATAGAGCTTACCTATGGTGACGAAAAATACCGCATAGACAGATCCGTCAATGCGCAGGGCAAAGAAAAATTGTCTGTCACCGACCTTGCTACACGCAAGCAGGTGCTTGCAGACAGAATTCCGGGCGAGGTTTTCTTTGGCGTGGGCGAAGAGCTGTTTTCAAAGACAGTGTTCTTTAAGCAATTGGTCATCCCCCCCAACGGAGACAAGGCGCTGGCAGAGAGCCTGCGCAATATAGTCGTTTCTGCCGATGAGCGTGACAGTGCCGACAATGCGGCAAGCAGGCTTGCAAAAATGCAGGGCGAGCTCACAAACCGCCAGCATCACGGCAGGATACACGATGCCGAAGCAGAGGCGGCAAAATATTCAGAGGAGTTTACGGCGGCAGAGAGTGCTGCAGAGCGTTTGAGCGCGATAAACGCTTCGATCGCTTCAAATACCGCAAAGATAGACAACGCAGTGCATGAGCTTGCAAGTCTTGGCAAAGAATTGGAAGCCATAGAAAGTTTCGAAGCCTTGCAGACACTTTTGCGCCTAAAGGCATATCAAGAGGAGCTTGATGCAGCCGAAAAAGAATATAACGAGGCAAGAACCGGTTTTGACAGTGATGCTTTTGCCGCCATAGGCGGTGCAAGCGTGTTTATGAGCAGGCACGGCGATTATCTCACTGCGAGCAGAGAGGCAGAAACGGCATGCCAAAGATATGCTGCGGCAGAGGCAGAGAGCATCGCTGCGGCAGACAGAGTTCCAAAGGGTGTCGATGATGTTTCTGCCGACGATATAGGCAAGCACAAAAAGCATTTCGGCATTTTTTTGACGATAGCTTTGTTTGTGCTTTCGGGTGCGGTAGCGTGCTTTATAGCAAGTCTGCCGATCCCGGCTGTCGTTGCACTGGCTGTTTCGGCATTGTTGCTTGTGCTTGCTTTCAGGAGCAAGAATTATACCGCACGACTCGCAAAGCAGTGCGGCTGTGAAACTGTCGACGAATTGCTTGGAATATTGTCCGAGAAACCGACGCTTGTGCGTGAAGCGGCAAATGCCGCCTCAGAGCGTGACAAAGCCCTCAGACAAAAAGAAAGTGCCGAGATGGCACTCGCTGAAGCAAAGCAAGCACTTGACGAAACTATAAAATGCGTCGTCAGCGACAGCGACGGCGAAGAATACAACGATAAGATCAACGGCATAATCGAGGAGGCGAGCCGCATTTCGCAGCTCAAGACCCGCTTTGAAGCCGCAGAAAAGACACTTGCCGCCGCAACCGAGGGCATAGATACTGTCGAACTTGGCACAAAGGCAAAGCACTATGATGGCAAAAGACCGGAGCGCGATCGCAAGACGGTCGAGAAAGACATCAAGTTTTATACCGCTCAAGCGGCACAGCTTGAAAAGAAAAACAGCGATTTTGAGCACGAAAAGAGTCTTTTGATAGTCAAGCACGGCGATGCTGCAGTCATCAAGGGCAAGCTTGATGCGGCGAATGTGAGGGTATCAGAGTTAAAGCGTTTTAACAGCGCGTTGCTCATCGCCTCTGAAGTGCTCAAGGAGACAGGCGAATATATCAAATCATCGGTCTCGCCACGCATTTCTGCTGCCGCAAGTGAATATTTCGCAAGGCTTACAGATCAAAAATATCAGTCCTTAAAGACAGATACCGACCTCGCTTTGACATTTGGCGACGAATTTGAGTCGCACAGCAGCGAATTTCTTTCTGCAGGCACACGTGAGTGCGCCTATATCGCTTTGCGCCTTGCGTTGGTCGATGCGATGTATCCCGATGTGTCTGTTCCCATGATATTTGACGATGCATTTGTCTGCATCGACGACGACAGATTGCCGCGCATGATGCAAGTGCTTGGTGAGCTTTCTGCCGACAGACAGATCATCGTGATCTCGTGTTCCGATCGTGAAAAGCGTGCACTCGACTCTGTTTCACTGCCTTATACCGAGCAGGAGCTCGCGCAATGCTGACCTATGACACGCCGATATCAGCGCTCAAGGGTGTCGGTGAAGCAAAGATAGAGCTGTTCTCGGCGGCAGGCTATAACACGGCCCGCGATCTGCTGACGCTTTATCCGCGTGCATATCAGTTCAGGGGCGATGTCGCACCTATTTCGTCAGTCGAAACAGGCGATGTCACGTCAGTCATTGCCGTCGTCGAGGCAAACGCCGTCGAAAAGCGTTCGGCAAAGGGCATCAAGCTCGTCACAGCCAACGCATACGATCAAAGCGGTTCGCTCGAGATAGTATATTTTAATATGCCGTGGATGGCAAAAACGCTCGTCAAAGGGCGCAGAATGCGTTTTTACGGCAAGGTAACGCGCACTCTTTACGGTGCAAAAATGACCAACCCCGTTGCCGAGCCGGTGTTTGACGGAGCTGAGATCTTTGATATAATGCCTGTATATCCGCTCTCGGGCAAGCTGACGCAGAACATGATATACGGCTGCATAAAGCAGATACTGCCGCTTTGCGACAGCATTGAGGATATTTTGCACCCCGATATAATAACGCAGTATAAGCTTATGCACAAGGGCGAGGCAGTCAGAGAATTGCATATGCCCACAAGCAAAGAGCGGCTTTATAATGCACGCCGAACGCTGGCATTCGAAGAATTGCTGGTGTTTCAGTTGGCGCTGAAGCGTATGAAGGACGGCGTAGCCGCCGTTCCCGCACGACCTCTGACATTCAAGGGCAGCGGCATACGAAGGTTTTTTGATGCACTGCCTTACACATTAACAGGCGCACAGCAGCGTGCTGTCAAGGACGTACTCGGCGATATGTGCCTTGATACTCCGATGATGCGGCTCTTGCAGGGCGACGTCGGCAGCGGCAAGACTGTCGTTGCTGCGGCTGCAATATATTTTGCCGTCAAAAACGGCGGACAGGCGGCGATGATGGCACCGACAGAGATACTCGCTTCACAGCATTATTCAACGCTTTGCAAGCAGCTTTCGCCTTTTGGCATAAGGGTCGCACTTTTGCTCGGCTCGACTAAGGCGGCAGAAAAGACAAAAATAAAAAAAGAACTCGCAGACGGCGAGATCGATGTTATAGTCGGCACACATTCGCTCATTCAGGGCGATGTCGTCTTTGATGACCTCGTGCTTGCTGTTACTGATGAGCAGCACCGATTCGGTGTAATGCAGCGTGCCACGCTCGTCGGCAAGAGTGCTGAACCGTTTCAGGCACATACGCTCGTCATGTCGGCGACACCTATACCCCGCACGCTGTCGCTGATACTTTATGGCGACCTCGATGTGTCTGTGATAAACGAGATGCCGCCGGGCAGACAGCCGATAACCACCTACACATACAATTCTTCAAAGCGCAGAGATGCGTATGACCTGATCGCAGGCGAGATAGCCGACGGACATCAGGCTTATATAATCTGTCCTCTCGTCGAGGAGGGCGATGACGACGGCAAGCGTGCGGCAGAGACATACGCTTCGTCGCTTGCAGGCACTGCACTGTCAGATATAAGCGTCACGACAGTGCACGGCAGGCTCTCGCCCAAAGAAAAAGAAGCACGAATGCAGGAGTTCGCCTCGGGCAAGGTTAAGATACTTATCTCGACTACTGTTGTCGAGGTCGGTGTCGACGTTCCGAATGCGACGGTTATAATGATAGAAAACGCCGAGTGCTTTGGACTTTCGCAATTGCACCAATTGCGCGGCAGGGTGGGGCGCGGCAATTCACAGAGCTATTGTCTTTTGATGTGCGACAAGGATGGCGGAACAGCCTCGCAGCGTATGCGCATCATGTGCGATACCACAGACGGCTTTGAGATAGCTGAGGCAGACCTAGAGCAACGCGGGCCGGGCGATTTCTTTGGCGAAAGGCAGAGCGGCGAAATATCGTTTGATTTTGCAGGAGCTTCAGATGCCGAGCTCATAAGCGTTACGGCAAGCCTAGCAAGGTCTATCCCTGACGGATATCTGACCTATGCGCTCGAAAACGAGATCGACGGATTTTTTAAAAAGACTAAGGGCAACAGGATGTTCAACTGATGTATATAGGCAACAATTATTATAAGCACGGGCTGTTTCTTGCACCGCTCGCAGGCATTGGCGACCACGCATTCAGAAGTCTGTGCGCAGAATACGGCGCTGAGGGTGTCTGCTCTGAGCTGATCTCTTCAAAGGCGGTGTATTATAACGACAAAAAAACGCGTGCCATATCGACGCTTTACGACGACGAGCGACCTGCCGCATTGCAGATATTCGGCAGTGATCCCGAAATAATGGCAATCGCCGCCGAAAAGCTTATGGAGTTCGCCCCGTCGTATATCGACATAAACATGGGCTGTCCGATGCCAAAGCTTGCAAAAAACGGTGACGGCAGCGCATTGATGCGAGATCCCGAGCTTTGTATGCGCATTGTCGAGTCGGTCAAGAGGGCGGTCGACGTGCCTGTTACCGCCAAGATACGCGCAGGCTATGACAAGGCGCATATCAACGCACCCGAGGTGGCTGCTGCCTGTGAGGCGGGCGGCGCAAGCGCTGTTTTTGTGCACGGCAGGACTCGAGAGCAGATGTATTCCGGTTATGCCGACAGAGCGGTCATCAAGGCGGTCAAGCAGAGCGTTAAGATCCCCGTCATCGGCAACGGCGATATTCTTTGCGGCAGAGATGCAATCGATATGCTGACAGAAACAGGCGTCGACGGCATAATGATAGGCAGGGGCGCCTTCGGCTCGCCCTGGGTGTTTGCCGAAGTCAAAGCGTTTTTGGAGGGCAAGGAATACACCGAGCCGACGGCAGAGCAAAAGCGCGATGCGATAATGCGCCAGACAGATACGGTCATCGCCGACAAGGGACTTGCGGCGTTGCCTGAGATGCGCAAGCACCTCGTGCGCTATGCGAGATTTTTTGCGGGCTCCGCACTTCTCAGAGCACGCATCAATTCGGTCACTGACCGTGACGGCATTTTTGAGATAGTATCTGCGATGTTTTAATAAAAAAATTTTTTATGGCTATTGAAATCACGAACGTGTTGATGTATAATCTCAACATCAAAAACGGAGGCTGACATATTATGGAGATAAACAACAAGTATCTTGATGAGCTTTTTTCGCGAGTTTCTGCACGCAATGCAGGCGAAAAAGAATTTTTGCAGGCGGTCAAAGAGGTGTTCACCACACTCGTTCCTGTGGTCGAAAAGCGCCCCGACCTTGTCAAAAGCGGAGTTATCGAGCGCATCGTCGAGCCCGAGCGCTTTATTCAGTTCAGAGTGGCATGGCTCGATGACAACGGCGATGTGCAGGTCAACCGCGGCTATCGCGTGCAGTTTAACAGTGCAATAGGCCCTTATAAGGGTGGACTCAGGTTTCACCCGTCTGTCAGTGCGTCTGTTATAAAGTTTCTGGGCTTCGAGCAGATATTCAAAAATTCGCTGACAGGTCTGCCTATGGGCGGTGGCAAGGGCGGCTCTGATTTTGACCCCAAAGGCAAGTCTGATGCCGAGGTCATGAGGTTCTGTCAGGCGTTCATGACAGAATTGCAAAAGTATATAGGCCCGAATGAGGACGTTCCCGCAGGTGACATAGGTGTCGGTGCAAGAGAGATAGGCTATCTCTTTGGACAGTACAAACGCATTACCGCGGATTTTTCGGGCGTTCTTACAGGCAAAGGACTCACCTATGGCGGCTCGCTCGTTCGCAAGCAGGCGACGGGATACGGACTCTGCTATTTTGTAAACAACATGCTCGCATCGCGCGGCGATACGTTTGAGGGCAAGACGGTGGTCATTTCAGGCTCGGGTAACGTCGCTATATATGCGTGCGAAAAAGCAACCGCACTCGGTGCAAAGGTCGTCGCTATGAGTGACTCAAACGGCTTTGTCTATGATCCCGACGGCATCAAGCTCGATGTAGTCAAGGAGATAAAAGAAATAAGGCGTGGCAGGATCAAAGAATATGTCGATGCAGTTCCCACAGCGGTATATACCGAGGGTTGCCGCGGCATCTGGGGCATTAAATGCGACATCGCACTGCCCTGCGCTACGCAGAACGAGATAGATATTGACGATGCCAAAAAGCTCATCGAGGGCGGCACACGCTATGTTGCCGAGGGCGCAAATATGCCGTCGACCATCGAGGCTATCAACGCATTCCTCGACGCAGGCGTTTATTTTGGACCTGCCAAGGCTGCTAACGCGGGCGGCGTCGCTACCTCAGGTCTTGAGATGAGCCAGAATAGTTTAAGGCTTTCGTGGACGGCAGAGGAGGTTGACAGCCGACTTGAGCAGATAATGAAGTCGATCTATCAGAACGCTGCTGCCGCCGCAAAGGAATACGCCACCGAGGATAATCTCGTCGCAGGTGCGAATATCGCCGGCTTCCTCAAGGTCGCTGATGCCATGATCGCACAGGGCGTGCTGTAATATGCAAAAATAATCAAAAAAAGAGCCGTCGAGGCTCTTTTTTGATTGCTAATCTTCGAACGTTTCAGCCGAAAGTGCAGTATATCCGGCATCTGTGATCGCCTTTTTGACCGCTTCAAGGTCGAGCGGTTCGGGCGAGTTTATGGTCGTCAAGCCTTTTTTGGATGACGAAACGACCTTTTTGACCTTAAAGCTGTTGCGAATGGCGTCGTTGACGTGCGCCTCGCACATGCCGCACATCATGCCATCGACCTTGACTGTTGTTTTATACATAATATCACCTCACAATAATAGTTAGTCGTCGCTAACTAAACTGATCATATCACATATGCGGCTGTTTGTCAAGCGTGGCGGCAGTGTTTTTTCTTGACAGTATTAATGGCATATAGTATAATTTATGTACAACCTAAGGCACTTTGAAGTGTCGGAAACGAGGCAGAAATGTATCGCGAGCTTATTGCAAATGCAGCCAAAAATATTAAATATTCGGTATTGCAGCCGCCATGCCCCGAGAGCGAGATTGCAAAAGCAGAGGCGTATATAGGTTATCGCTTCCCTCACGAGCTCAGGGCACTTTTGAAAGAAACAAACGGCGACAGATTCTTGCTGCTTTCTGTCGACGAGATTGTCGAGCAAGTGAACTCAACCGCAAAAATTATGCCGAACATCTCGATGAGGATTTATACGCCGAGACAGAGAACTCTGTTTTCTTTGCCACCAACGGCATCGGCGATTATTATTGCTATAAAGCTTTTAAAAACGGCGATATCGACGAGAACACCATATATATCCGGGAACACGAAACCTTTGAATATCATAAGGTCGCCACTGACCTCGCCGAGCTTATCATAAAATACTATAACGACGAGATCTGATGCTTCGGCGGCAGCAAGAGAAATGAGGGCGGAGTATGTCGGCAACATCTCGTTTGACGGCAACGGCAATATGCTTGCTCTGCTTATGCAATTGCTTTGTGATAAGTACTGAGCCAAACACGATACGCAAAATAAAATCGAGGCGATGCTGCTCGCCTCGATTTTTTTGTTTTTGATACGCTTATTTTGCAAGCGTCATTTCTCCGTTTGTAAATACAAAATTGCGCATTCCCTTGCCGCTGACCTTGTCTGCGGGTATCGCTGCTTCTATGCGCTGTATATCCTCTTTTGAAAGCTCTGTTTTGAGCGCATCTATTGCGCTTTGCAGATGCTCGGGGCTGGTAGTTCCTATGAGGCTTTGCACGTTATCGTATTTTGCAAGCGACCATGCAATGGCAAGCTGCGAAAGCGAAACGCCTTTCTCGTCGGCAATAGCCTTAACTGCCTTTATCAGCGGCAGATTTTTATCTTTGTGCTCGGGTGAAAGCATTCCGCGTGCGAAGCGTGGGTTGCCTGCGGCATCGAGAACATTGTCGGTGAGCAATCCGTGACCGACCGTGCCGAACGCAAGCACCTTTACGCCTAATTCTTTTGCGGCAGCGATAAGCTCTTTTTCAATATCTCTTTCGATCAGAGAATAAGACATCTCGACCGTGTGGATCGGATGCACCTTGCAGGCGCGGCGCAGGGTTTCGGCATCGACCATCGAAAGTCCGATGTGACGGACATAGCCTGCCTCGACCAGCCTTGATATTTCGCCGACGACCTCTTCGACAGGGATCTCTGTATCCTGACGCGCGGGCTGATAGAGGTCGACATAGTCAAGCCCGAGCCGTGCAAGCGAATAGGCGAGATGACCCTTGATATTGAACGGCTTGACGTCAAGTCCGTATATTCCGCCGCCGGGCAGAGGAAGCACACCGAATTTTACAGACAGAAAATAACTGTCTCTCGGCACGCCGCGCATTGCCTCGCCAACGATCATTTCGCTTTCGCCGGTGGTATAAAATTCGCCGGTGTTAAAAAGCGTTATGCCGCTGTCAAGTGCCGCATGTATGGTTTTTATTGAATTTTCGGGATTTCGGCGTATCGACATGCCCATGCAGCCGAGTCCGAGTCTGCTTATATCAGTCATGAGCGTTCTCCTTTTATTTTTTAATATCTTTTACATTCAAAAGCTCGCACTTCTTAACTACAAGACCGTAGGGCTCAAAGATAAAGACAACGTTCCCGATGATCTCTGCCATCTGTCCCTCACGCACCTGCTCGTAAATATCAGTGGTGGGAAAAACTATCAGCGCATAGCATCTTGAGCCGTCTGCGTCTGTCATTTCAAAGCTGGGTGCGCCAAACGAGTCGGCGCCGACCTTGGATACAAGCCCACGAAGGCGTATTCTCTTTTCATAGTATTTGGCAAAAGCGTTTTCGTAATCGCTCAGAAGCTCGTCGTATAGCTTGATGGGGTCGAAGGGTGCATCGCCGTAAAGCTCCATATCTGTGGTTTCAAGCCGTTTTACACGGGCACGGAACTTTTCAAGCTCTTCTCCCTCGGGACGAACATGAGGGGGTAATTGGTTGAGTCTTGCCATGTCGGTCTCCTTTTATAAATTAAATAATCTTTCTGCATTTTTATATGCAATAAGTTCTTTTTCGTTTTGTGCTATCGGCGCATTTTCGATGAAAGGCAATGCACCGTTGTTTAATATGAACGGATAATCGACCGAGTGAATGATTCTGTCTGCACCGAGCACATCGATGCAGAATTTCAACTGCGGATAGTCAAAAATCCCGCTCGGGGTGACATACACATTTTCTCTGAAGGTCTCGGTTATCGTTCGTTTGAGCTTTGTTACCGATTGCGGCAATGCCTGATCGAGTCTGGAAAGAAAGAACGGCACCATCTCGCCCCAATGACCTGCAATGACCTGCAATTTGGGAAACCTTTCAAAGACGCCCGACAGAATCAGGCGAAGTACCTGTATGCCCGCCTCGTTGTGCCAGCCCCAGCCGTAAAGTGAGAGCCTTGCGCTGAGCCTGTCGCCGAGCCCGTCATAATAGCTTTTCTGCACGTTCGCCATAGGTGCGGCAGGGTGTATGTAGATAGGTGCGTTAAGGCTTTCGGCTGCCTCGAGTATCTGCCAAAACGCCCTGTCATCAAGAAATGCGTCTTTGCCGGATGCACGTCCTGCAAGCACGACGCCTTGAAATCCGAGCTTTGTGACGGCTCTGTCAAGCTCTTTTACCGAAGCGCTTATGTTTTTCCACGGCAGGACGGCAAAAGCACCGAAGCGGTCGGGGTTATTTTGCACTATCTCTGCAAGCTCGTCGTTTGCGGCAGTTGCAACGCCTGCTTCTTTCTTTGTCAAGAATTGCGTGCAAACGGGTGCTGAAAGTATTTGCTTTGTGATACCGTGCCTGTCCATATTTTCGAGGCGCTTTTGAATATTGCCATAAAGCTCTGCATCGGGGTAATAGGGCAATTCGGGTGATGAAGCCGCCAATGTGCGAATGGCGTCCTTTGACGGATGCATTGCCAATGCCTTGCCAAGCGTTTTTAACGGAATATGCTCTTCTATCGTGATAATCTTCATAATATCTGTTCTCCGCCGATGATGATCTGTCTGATTTTTTTGATCGCGGCAATATCCTTGTCAGGTCTGCCGTCGATCAGAATAAGGTCTGCTTTTTTGCCTGCCTTTATATATCCGAGCTCACAGTTGCC
The DNA here is from genome assembly GCA_964571635.1 of uncultured Ruminococcus sp. Taxonomy (GTDB): domain Bacteria; phylum Bacillota; class Clostridia; order Oscillospirales; family CAG-382; genus Coliplasma. The sequence continues at coordinate 55,316 of CAZNCN010000006.1, forward strand.
AAACACATCGGCGACCTTGCCTGTGGCGCTTGCAAGTGCCTCTAAGGGCGTGAGTCCTGCAAAGCAGAGCCTTTCGAGCTCGCAAAGCATAGAGCTGCCGTGCTGAACGGCAGGTGCAAAATTGCCTATGTTGGCGTCTGTTGCAGCGAGTATGGTCGCATGGCATTCGTAAAGAGTTCTGACGGCCTGCTCTGCATTTTGATAATGGCTCGGCTTATAGCCGTTTCTTGCGCTGTCGGCGAACGCCTGCATCATTACAAGCGTGGGAGCGACGGCAATGCCACGTTCTGCTATTTCGCACGCAACCTCCTGCGGCAATTCTTCTTTCATCGGAACATGCAGCAGAATATCCGCACCGCAATCGATAGCCGTTTTCTGTGCCTTAACGGTCGTAGCGTGAACGGCGACCTTGAGAGCGTGCTCGTGTGCTGCCTCACAAATGCTTTTCAGTACTGCCTTTGGCATCAGATTCGGCTCGAACAAAAGTACCTTGATATATTTTGCACCGTCATCTATCGCACTTTGGACATAGCTTCTTCCGTTCAATGTGCCCATGGTCATGCCTGCCGATGAAACGATCGTGAATGGCTTTGCTTCTTCAATAAGTGCGGCAGGTGCCGAAACATCACAGGTGGCGGTTATGCCGTATTTTTGCATCTCTTTGACCTGCTGAAGACAGGTCATATGTGTGTGTGCATCTATCAGCCCCGGCATTAAAAGGCAGTCGGAATTTGTGCTTTCTGCGCTTTTGACAGATGCTATAATGCCGTCATTTATCGTGACAGATGCGTTTTCTATCACCTTTTCGCCGTCAAAAAGCGGGTAATTTAGTGTCATGGTGCTCATTTTTGCACCGAAACAAGCTCGCTGAATTTCATGACCGTGCCGAATAGATTGCTCATAACGAGATAGTTAGAGCGCACAACGACCTTGTCGCCGACAGATACTTTGGCATAGTGATCTTCGTTCGGGAAAATAACGAGTGCATATGTCGCGCCGTCTTTGCAGTCGGACAGCTCGATCGATGGTTTGCTGTGAACGTCGGGGCCGACCTTTTTTGCAATGCCGACGACCTCAAAGCGTTTGTCAACGTATTTTGCATAAAAGCTTTCGGCATCTGCGGCAAACTCGTCGCAGAGGGTTTTGACATCAAACGGTGCTGCCTGCTCGAGCAGCGGCATCGACGAGGTTTCGATTTTGTGGGTCTTTAGTGCCGACGGATGCGCCGGGCTGAATTTGAGATTGTCGTTGTTCATTGCTTTGTCTCCTTGCTGTGTATTATTTTTTTTAATATAGTTGCCAATTGTGTGCACTCATCGTCGGTCAGTGCGATCGTCATCTGCTTTTCTATCGTTTCGGTGAGCGAGATGAGCAGCGGTATCATCTCGAGGGCATTATCTGTCAGCCACAGCAACTTGCTGCGCCTGTCATCGGGATTTTCGATTCTTTGAACCAGCCCTTTTTTCTCTAAATTGTTTATAATTCCCGTGACTGTCGGGTTGGTCATGCCAAAGGCGTTCTCGAGATCTGTTTGCCTGATGTGCTGTTGTTGCTTGCGATATAAAAACATCAGCATTCTGAATTGCGCGCCTGTCAGCTCATATGGAGCGAGCAGGATGTTGGTGTCCTTCTCGGCGAGCAGAGCAGTCTTTTTTATGAGCATCGAGATCTTATCGTTTGCCATATTAAACCTCTTTTAGATAGTTTCCTATGTATTATATTATACCATATAGCCTTGTCGATTGCAATACAAAAAGAAAAAAGGCTCTAAACTCGAATGTCAGAACCTTTTTTAATGAGATGATCAGTTTGCTTTTGCTTCGCAATAGATGCAGCGATATACCTTGTGCTCTCTGTCGGTGAGCCTGAATATGTTGTCAAGCTCCTGCTCACACGAGGTTATGCACCTCGGATTTTTGCATCTGATGACGTTGGTGAGCGTTTCGGGCAGGCACATCAACTTTTTTTCGACCAAAACACCGTTTTTGATGATGTTGACAGTCGCCTGAGGATCGACATAGCCGATAACATCGAGGTTGAGCTCAATGTCGGCATCGATCTTGATGATGTCCTTTTTTGTGGTCTTTTTGCTGCTTGCGTTTTTGATTATTGCGACCGAAGCGTCAAGCTCGTCGAGCCTCAAGAGCTCATAAAGCTTCATCGCTCTGCCTGCGGTTATGTGGTCGATGACGACACCGTTTTGAATCGAGTCTATCTTCATATCGTTCCGGCCTCCTTGAGCAGTTTGAGTATCAGCGCCATGCGCATATATTTGCCGTTCAGAACCTGCTTGAAATAGCAGGCACGCGGATCGTTGTCGACCGCGACACTGATCTCGTTGACGCGCGGCAGGGGATGCAGAATTGCGAGGTCGTTCTTTGCCGTCTGCAATTTATCGGGTGTGAGGATATAGCTGTCCTTGAGGCGCAGATAATCCTCTTCGTTAAAGAAGCGCTCGCGCTGTACTCTGGTCATATACAGTATGTCAAGCTCGGGCATTGCCGACTCGAGGTCTGCGGTCTCGCAATAATCGATGCCGTTTTTGATTATCACATCGTTTTTGACATAATCGGGCAATTTCAGCTCGTCCGGTGAAATGAGCACGAATTTAATGCCCTTATATCTGCTCATGGCGTTTATGAGCGAGTGGACTGTTCTGCCGAACTTGAGGTCGCCGCAAAAGCCGACCACGAGGTCGTCGAGCCTGCCCTTTTCACGCTTGATGGTCAGAAGATCGGCGAGCGTCTGGGTGGGGTGGCAGTGTCCGCCGTCGCCTGCGTTGATGACGGGAACGGTGGCGTTGTTCGCCGCAACGAGCGCAGCGCCCTCTTTGGGATGTCTCATTGCTATGATGTCAGCATAGCAGCTTATGACCTTGGCGGTATCGGCAACGCTCTCGCCCTTTGCCGCCGAAGAGCTTTTTGCCTCGGAAAAACCGATGACATTGCCGCCAAGCTCGTACATTGCCGCCTCAAAGCTCAGCCTCGTCCTGGTCGACGGTTCAAAAAACAGCGTAGCCAATTTTTTGCCGTTGCATGCGTGCGAATATTTATTCGGCTGTGCGATGATGTCGAGTGACGTGTCGATCAGCCCATCGAGCTCTTCGACCGACAGATCTAAAATGTCAATAACACTTTTCATATTAAAACTATCCTTTAAAGCTATCATTTAAAGCGAAATATGAGAAATAAGCCGAGTTAGTCTTTTGCACCGTTTATTTTAAGATAATTTTTTATTCTTTCGACATTCTCTTTGTTCTCGGGCTTTTCTTCAAGATACTCGATGATGTCATAAACGTCGACGACAGAATATACGGGGAAGCCGAATTCGTCGGCGACCTCTGACATGGCAGACTTCTCGGTCTGACCTTTTTCTTTGCGGTCGACCATGACAAAGCAGGCAGCGACCTTGACACCCTCGAGCTTTGAAAGTATCGACATGCTTTCTCTGATGGCGGTGCCTGCGGTGATGACGTCCTCAACTATGACGACTTCGTCGCCGCTTTGGGGCTTGTAGCCGACAAATACGCCGCCCTCGCCGTGATCCTTCTCTTCCTTGCGGTTAAAGAAGAAGGGAACATCGAGATCGTTCTTTGAAAGTGCGCACGCGACAGAAACTGCGATGGGAATTCCCTTGTATGCAGGGCCATAGAGCACTGTGCGCTTTTTGCCGATCTTTTCAAAATAAGCCTTGGCATAAAACTCGCCGAGCTTTGATATCTGGTCGCCCGTCTTTATGTCGCCTGCGTTGATGAAATAGGGTATCTTTCTGCCGCTTTTTGCGGTGAAATCGCCGAATTTCAATACGCCTGCGCTCTCTAAGAATTGTATAAACTCTCTCTTATAGCTTTCCATTGTCGTTTACTCCTTGAATTTTATATGTTGATCAGTCAACAAATTCTCTGACGCAGCGTTCGTATGCGGCGACAGGGTCGGCGGCTGCGGTGATGGGTCTGCCGACGACAATATAGTCAGAACCTATCTCTTTTGCCTGGGCAGGTGTCATGACACGCTTTTGGTCGCCCTTGTCACCGTCGGCAAAGCGAACGCCGGGTGTGACAGTCAAAAATTCATCTCCGCACGCCTCGTGTACCTTGCCTGCCTCGAGAGGCGAGCATACGACACCGTCGAGTCCCGCTTTTTTTGCGTTGCGTGCATAATGCATAACGACCTCGTCGATAGGCTCTTTTATGAGCAGGTCTGTTTCCATGCTCTCCTGGCTGGTCGAGGTAAGCTGAGTAACTGCTATGAGCAAGGGTCTTGTGCCGTCGGGACGTGTGAGACCCTCGAGTGCCGCCTCCATCATGGCGATAGTGCCGCCTGCGTGCAGGTTGCAGATGTCAACGTCGAGGTTCGAAAGCACCGCCATCGACTTTTTGACAGTGTTGGGAATGTCGTGCAATTTGAGGTCGAGGAATATCTTGTGTCCGCGCTTTTTGAGCTCTCTTACTATCGAGGGGCCCTCGGCATAATAAAGCTCCATGCCTATCTTAACGAAAGGCTTTTTGCCTGTAAACTTGTCCAGAAATTCAAATGTCTGCTGTGCGCTCGCAAAATCGCAAGCGACTATCACGTCTTTGCCCATTATTTTACTCCTCCTATTATCGAGCGTATATTGTCTATTTTGTATTTATCCAAAGTGCCGGGAAGTGCGTTTATGATGTCATAGCACGCGAACGGATCGATGAGGTTTGCCGCACCGATCTCTACTGCCGTAGCACCTGCGAGCATCATTTCGATGACGTCCTCTGCCGAAGAAACGCCACCCATGCCGATGACGGGTATTTTGACAGCGTGTGCCACCTGATAGACCATCCTCACTGCTACGGGGAAGATGGCAGGGCCCGAAAAGCCGCCCATCTTGTTTGCGATGACAGGCCTGCGCGTCTTGAGATCGATGCGCATTCCGAGCATGGTGTTGATCAGGCTTATGCCGTCGGCACCTGCTGCTTCGCAAGCCACAGCTATCGCAACGATGTCTGTGACATTCGGCGAAAGCTTGACGATGACAGGTTTTGTTGTGACCGCCTTGACTGCTCTGACTACCTCTGCGGCGGCATCGGGATCTGTGCCGAAGCTCATTCCGCCGCCGTGAACGTTGGGGCAGGAAACATTGACCTCGAGCCAGCCGACCTGGTCCTGCCTGTCGAGCAATTCGCAGGTGTAGGCATAATCTTCGACCGAAAAGCCGCTGACGTTTGCCATTACTTTTTTGTTAAAGCATTTTGCGAGCTTTGGCAGCTCCTCGTTTATGACCTTTTCGACACCGGGATTTTGCAGACCGACGGCGTTTATCATGCCCGAGGTACACTCGGCGATGCGAGGGGTCGGGTTGCCGAAGCGTGCATCCTTTGTCGTGCCCTTGAATGAAAACGTGCCAAGGCAGTTGATGTCGTAAAGCTCTGCAAATTCATAGCCAAAGCCGAACGTTCCCGAGGCGGGTATGACGGGATTGTCGAGCTCTGTTCCGCAGAGGTCAACGCTTAATCTTCCCATAATATCTCCTCCTTTTTCATGACAGGGCCGTCCTTGCATATGCGCTTGTAGCCTGCTATCGTTTTGCAACTGCAGCCCATGCAAGCACCAAAGCCGCAGCCCATTCTTTCTTCAAAGCTCATCTGACCGCTTGTGACGGTGCTTTTGTATACTGCTTTGAGCATAGGCTCGGGGCCGCAGGTATAGAAATAACTGTAATCAATGGGGAATGCATCTGTGACAAACCCCTTTTTGCCGTGAGTGCCGTCGACTGTTGTGACTGTTACATCACAGCCGAGCGACTTGAATTCGTCCTCATAAAACACCTCACTTGCGGTGTTGAAGCCGAGCACGACAGACACTTGCCTGCCGTTTGCGACAAGCTTTTTTGCGAGCATATAAAGCGGCGGAACGCCCACACCGCCGCCCAGCAGCAGCGGTCTTTCGCCGGAGAGCGAAAGGTCATAGCCGTTGCCGAGGCCGGTCAGCACGTCGAGGCTTTCGCCGACGCACATTTTTGACATCTGCTCTGTGCCCTTGCCGACCACCTTGTATATGATGGTCAATGTTTCGCCCTCTTTGTCGCAGACCGAGATGGGACGGCGCAAAAACAGCCCTTCGAGCCTGATGTTTATAAACTGACCGCATTCCGTAACGCCGCTCGTGTCGCCGACGAGCCGCATTCTGTATACGCTGTCGGTGAGCGGCATATTTTCTGCGATAGTTAATATGACCTGCTTCATTGCACGCTCCTTTTTACGAATCTATCGTCGATATCGTGAGCGTGGTCTCTTCGAGAACATCCAAAAGCACTCTGACGGTATCGAGCGATGTGAATATAGTGACGTTGTTTTCGGTTGCGAGGCGGCGTATCTGCAAGCCGTCGCTCTCTTGAACATCCGCACCGATGTCACGCGTGTTGATGACATAGGCGATGTGACCCTGTCTGATGGCATCGGGGATCTCTTCGCTGCCGCTGCTTATCTTTTGCAGGATGTGTGTGCGTATGCCGTTCTTTTTGAGGAATGCGGCAGTGCCCGAGGTCGCCTGAATGTTGAAGCCGAGGTTATAAAAGCGGCGTATCAGCGGCAGTGCCTCGTTTTTGTCTTTGTCGGACACCGTGACAAACACAGTGCCATAGTTTTGCAGATGCGTACCCGATGCCTGCAAAGCTTTATAAAGTGCACGGTTGAGCTTGTTGTCATAGCCTATCGCTTCACCTGTCGATTTCATTTCGGGTGAGAGGTATGCATCAAGACCCTTGATCTTGTTGAACGAGAACACGGGAACTTTGACATAATATCTCTTCTTTTCGTCGGGATAGAGACAGAATATGCCCTGCTCCTTGAGCGATTTGCCGAGTATGACCTCTGTTGCGATGTCGGCGAGCGAATAGCCTGTCGCCTTTGAGAGGAACGGTACCGTTCTCGACGAGCGGGGATTGACCTCGATTATATAAACGTCGTCGTTTTGGTCGACGATAAACTGAATGTTATAAAGTCCGACGATGCCAATGCCGAGTCCGAGGCTCTTTGCATAGCATAATATAGTGCCCTTGACCTTGTCTGAAATGCTGAATGTGGGATAAACGCTGATCGAGTCACCCGAGTGTATGCCTGTGCGCTCGACAAGCTCCATTATGCCGGGCACAAACACATCTCTGCCGTCGCAGATAGCATCGACCTCGACCTCTTTGCCCTGAATGTATTTGTCGACGAGCACGGGCTTGTCGGCATCGATCTCGACTGCGGTCTTGAGGTAGTGGCGCAATTGCTTTTCGTTTGCGACTATCTGCATAGCACGGCCGCCCAGAACAAAGCTGGGACGAACGAGCACGGGATAGCCTATCTCTGCTGCTGCGGCAACGCCGTCCTCGATCTTGGTGACCGCTCTGCCGGTGGGCTGAGGAATGCCGAGCTCCAAAAGTATCTTTTCAAAGCTGTCACGGTTCTCGGCACGCTCGATTGCGTCGCAGTCTGTGCCGATTATCTTGACACCGCGCTCCATCAGAGGCTGTGCAAGATTGATGGCGGTCTGTCCGCCAAGCGAAGCGATGACACCCTCCGGCTTTTCAAAATCGATTATAGCCATAACGTCCTCCGGTGTGAGAGGCTCGAAATAAAGCTTGTCGCCGGTGGTATAGTCAGTCGAAACGGTTTCGGGGTTGTTGTTGATGATTATCGCCTCATAACCTGCGCGCTTGATGGTCTGCACGGCGTGGACTGTCGAATAGTCGAATTCAACGCCCTGACCTATGCGTATCGGACCTGCACCCAAAACGATTATCTTCTTTTTGTCGGTGAGCCTTGACTCGTTCTCGCCTGTGTAGGTCGAATAGAGATATGCGATATATTTGCCTGTGTGCAGTGTGTCGACCATCTTGAAAACAGGCGTTATGCCGTTTGACTTGCGCATAGTGTATATTTCGGTCTCTTTGACACCCCAAACATTTGCGATATATTCATCCGAAAAGCCTGTCTTTTTTGCTTCGGCAAGCACTTCGATGCTTCTTTCGGTCTGCAATCTCTTTTCAAGCGTTACGATGGTCTTGAAAGACTCGATAAAGAGGGGAGTGATCTTGGTGACCTCATGCAATTTTTCGACAGTCGCACCGCGGCGCAACAGTTCGAAAACGGCATAAATGTTGTCATCCTGGAAATCGGAGAGATATTCATAAAGCTCATCGTCGGTATATGAGTCGAATTTTGCCTTGCGGAAATGGCAGAGCCCTATCTCGAGCGAGCGGACTGACTTGAGCAGGCATTCCTCGAGCGTAGAGCCTATGCCCATGACCTCGCCCGTCGCCTTCATCTGTGTGCCGAGCTTGTTGGGTGCGTCGGCGAATTTGTCGAACGGGAATCTCGGGAATTTTGCAACGATATAATCAAGCCTCGGCTCGATGGCTGCCGTGCCGCCTGCGACGGGAATATCCTCGAGCGCCATGCCGAGTGCGATCTTTGCGGTGACACGGGCGATGGGATAGCCGCTTGCCTTTGATGCAAGTGCAGACGAGCGCGAAACACGCGGGTTGACCTCGATGAGATAATACTCGCTGCTGTACGGATTGAGCGCAAACTGCACGTTGCAGCCACCCTCTATCTTTAACTCGCGAATGATCTTGATTGCGCTGTCGCAGAGCATCTTGCGGTCGTGCTCGCTTAAAGACAGTATCGGAGCGACGACTGCCGAGTCGCCTGTGTGTACGCCGACAGGGTCGATGTTCTCCATTCCGCAGATGGTTATGGCAGTGTCGTTGCTGTCACGCATGACCTCGAATTCTATCTCTTTATAGCCCTTGACGCTCTTTTCAACCAGAACCTGATGCACGGGAGAGAGCTTGAAGGCGTTAAGACCTATCTCAACGAGCTCTTTTTCGTTATAAGCAAAGCCACCGCCTGTGCCGCCGAGCGTGAATGCGGGGCGCAGAACGACAGGATATCCTATCTCGAGTGCTGCCTTTTTTGCCTCTTCGATGCTGTATGTTATCTCTGAAGGAATGACCGGCTCGCCTATGGATTGGCACATTTCTTTAAACAGCTCTCTGTCCTCTGCACGCTCGATGCTTTCGCTGGATGTGCCGAGAAGCTCGACCTCGCATTCTTTGAGAATACCCTTTTTCTCGAGCTGCATAGCAAGATTAAGACCGGTTTGTCCGCCGATGCCCGGAACTATTGCGTCGGGACGCTCATAGCGCAGTATCTTTGCGATATACTCCAGAGTCAACGGCTCCATATAGACCTTGTCTGCGATAGAGGTGTCGGTCATGATGGTCGCGGGATTTGAGTTGCAGAGTATGACCTCATACCCCTCTTCTTTGAGTGCGAGGCACGCCTGAGTGCCTGCATAGTCAAACTCAGCCGCCTGACCGATAACGATGGGTCCCGAACCTATGATCAAGACCTTTTTGATGTCTGTTCTCTTTGCCATACTTATTCCTTCCTGATATGTTTATGTGTTTATGTGTTTATGTGTTTATGGTTAATTGGCTTTTGTATAGACCGTCCTGCCGCCGCAGACTGTCATAAGGCACTCGCCAAATACTTTGCTGCCCGCAAACGGTGTCGACTTGCCTTTTGAAATAAATGCGTTGGGGTCGATGGTTTGCTCTTCACCGAGCGCCCAGACCGTATAGTCATCGCTCGTGAGAGGGATGCCGAAGCGAATGCGCGGATTGATCGCCATGAGCTCTATGAGCTTTTCAAGCGAAATGACATTGTTTTTTACAAGGCCGGTATAAAGAAGCCCAAACGCCGTCTCTATACCGACTATGCCGAAAAGACTTTTTGCAAGGCCTTTTGCTTTTTCTTCACTGCTGTGCGGAGCGTGGTCGGTGGCGATCATGTCGATCGTGCCGTCCTTTATGCCCTCAATAAGCGCAAGCCTGTCCTCACTCGAGCGCAACGGAGGATTCATCTTAAAATCGCCGCTCTCCTGCAGGTCGTTTTCGTCAAGCAGCAGATAATGCGGAGCGGTCTCGCAGGTTACATCAAGTCCTTCTGCCTTTGCCTGTCTTATAAGCTCGACGCTCTCTTTGCACGAAATATGACAGACGTGATAGCTGCAGCCCGTCTCTCTGACAAGCTGTATGTCACGCTCTATCGGCAGCCACTCGCTTTTTGAGCAGATGCCCTTGTGTCCGTGAGATGCGGCATAGCAGCCGTCGTGAATATATCCGCCGTAAAGCAGCGAATTATCCTCGCAGTGCGCAACTATCATCTTGCCGAGTGCTTTCGCCTTTAGCATAGCCTCACGCATAAGTGCCTCTGACTGCACGCCCTTGCCGTCATCCGAAAAAGCAATGACGTTTTTTGATAGCCCCTGCAGGTCAGCCAGGGTTTCGCCTCGCTGACCGACCGTGATGGCACCGTAGGGATAAACATTTATCACGGCATCACGCTTTATCAGCATAAGCTGCTTCTCGAGGCTTGCGACACTGTCGGGAACAGGGTCGAGGTTTGGCATTGTGCATACGGCGGTATAGCCGCCATGTGCCGCTGCACGCGAGCCGGAATATATTGTCTCTTTATAAGAAAAGCCCGGCTCACGAAAATGCACATGCACATCGCAAAAGCCGGGAAAAACGAAATAATTATTTTGTGCGATATGAGAAAAAGCCGATAAAGCCGCCGCATCTATCGAAGGGGCGAAGCCTTTAAAGGAGTCGGATTTGAAAATATATGCTTTGCTGCAGTTTTCCATTTTTGAACCGTCCTTTCGATCATAAGAATAATATAATAATATATACCTTTGCAGGGCAACTCACTTTGATATATGTTATCATAACAGGGCGCACTTGTCAACTTGGTAAAAAGCAATTTTTGTGCGATCTTGGGTGCTTTTTTTCGTCTTTTTGCCTAATCGGATCGATAAGTGCGTTTTCGCTTATTGACAAACAGTCGTTTTGTGTTATAATGTAAACGAATAGTTTCATCATACGATATCATAAAGGGGGGATAGTATGCGCGTTCGCAATCAGCAGCAGTTTCAGCTCCGCAAGCAGGAGCTGATGCAAAAATGCTTTGACTGCCTTGCCGACAACGGTCTCGGCAGCGTCGGCGTCCGCGGCCTTGCAAAGCATTGCGGTTGCAATGTTTCGGTCTTTTATAACTATTTTAAAGACCTTGATGATCTTATCGTGCAGTCCACCGAATATTGCATGAGCAGGGTTGAGGACGATTTTATGGCGATAGCGCCGACCGCCCCCGACGACATAGAGCGCTTTATCGACGAGATACCCTATTGGACGGCGGCAAAGCACGGCAAAAAATATCGCCTGATGTATCAGGTCTATACACACCCAAAATACAGAGAATACGGCAAGAGCTTTTTTGAGGGCGTTGACAGGCGCTATACGGAATACGCCAGAATGCTCGAGCCAAAGCTTGGTATGCCGTATGACGTGATAACGTCGTTTATTATTATTTTGATAAGAGCCGGCGTGCATTTCGCTCTATTTGAGGATGAATATTATCTGCAGGCCCAGTTGAAGGTCTTAAGGCAGAGCATTTATTATTATAAAATCAGCAAACAAAATGTTTTGGGAGGAACAGCATCATGAAAAAGCATACTGCAAAACATCTGATCGTTTTATGCACATGCTTCTGCATCCTGCTTGCGCTGGGCATATTCTCGGCGAGCAGGGTCGAAGCGGCGACTGTTGACTATGGCTTCAGCGTCAACGGTCAACAGATAACCTCTGCACATCTCAGCGGCAAGGGCTATTTTTATGACTCGACATCAAACACATTGACGCTCAATAAGGATTTTTCCCTTTCTGTCACTTACAGTGCGGATAAGAGCGTGCGCAGTGACTGGCGCGGCACAGTAAACAGAAAGTACGTGCCCTGTATCGATCTTAAGGAGCTCACAAAGATCAACATCGTGATCGACGGTGTTGTTCGCATTTCGGACTCCGGATCGGAATACGTTTATAAAGACGGCGATATATCCTATCATACCTATGGTATATACGGTGCGGATTGCAACATCACGTTCAAATCCGGCAGCAGCGGCAAAGGCACGCTGATCGTCGACACCACCGATACGGCTATATACTGCCACGGTATGGATGCCGACGGCATAGATATGTCGCTTACGAGCTTTGGAACCTCTGCGATCTATTCGACAAGCGGTGTGGCGTTTGTCAACGGCACCAAAGCGACTGTCACCACAGAATCTCTCGGCAGCATTTATCAGACGTGGAGCAGCGGCAGCCAAAGCCAGAATGTCAGCAACGGCACTTTCTGCTTTGACTCTATAGCGGCGATCTATGCAAAGTCTCCGTCCTGGCAGGGCAATGCCATCTTGGTCATGAGCGGTTCAACGCTTGACGTTTATGCCAATATCACAGACGTCATTGACGTCAGAAACGACTTCAGAGACGAGAGCGCCAACACGTCGATGAAGGATGACTATGCCAGAGTGCCCTATGGCGACACCTGGGCAACCACTTCCTCGATCGACCAGCGACTTTATTGCGGCATCTGGGCAAACGAGAGCACAGTGTATGTCGATCAGGCGACCTTGAATGTTCATACAAAGTCTTATACGAGCAGAATAAGAAACTCTCTTGATACTTACTCGAGGGTATACCTCTGGCGCACGGTCGGCGTCAACTCGTTCGGCGTGTTTGCCTGCAATGCCGACATCAATGTCGAGATGCTCGGTGAGGATGGCATTCTTGCCGTCGGCGACGACGTTCACGCCTTCTATGAGGTGTCCTATAACACGTTGTACGGCGATAGAATACAAGATTACGACAAAGGTGCCACCGACTTCGATATGTATGGCGTGACAAATATTTCGTCGCTCATCGAGCAGAGATATTCAGAGGAAGCGACCATTCACGAAAAATTTGCGGCTGACAGCTGCATGTGGTACGCCTTCGACTGGGAGAACACCTCAAAATTCCGCGAGCACGGCAACTATACAGGCGACAATATAATCAAGCCGCACGCTTTGCACTGGGCGGGCGAGGTCTATTCGATCAGGTATGAATACACTACGTTGCCCGAATCCGACCTGTGCCTTTACAGGAGCATTGATTCTTATTACAAAGATTCTACCGTTTATCTGCGCAAAAACGGCACCGATTATCAATATTCAAAATACTATGACTTCAGAGATGTCACCACTCTGAGCGGCAAGCTTTTTGACGCCGAGGCTCTGGGCTGGGACAACGACATCGAGGTCATCTCGGGCGACTTTGAGATCAAGCTTTCAAAGGACGCCGATATGACACTGAGCGTCAGAGAGGGTGCGACCGCAAAGCTTTTGCTTGACGGCGGCATCGAGAAGCCTTATACGGGCACATACCGCATCAATACTGCGGGTAACGTGACTATCGATGGTGATTATTATGCAAACGAGATGTACTTTGACGGCTTGAGCTGTGATACCTCGGACATAGAGGGCGTTCACGGCGATATTATCAAAGCAGGCGGCAATGTCACCATCAACAGCGGCACGATAGCAAGCGCCACGCCGATATATGTCAACGGCATCGGATTTACCGTCGATTTGAGTATAAACGGCGGCAACATCAATCTGATAAATGACAGAAACAACTATTATTTCGATGGCCATTCAGCCGAGAAATACACAGTCGACCTTGGCGATTATGCCTCGATCTTTGACTGGCACAAGCTCACGCACAGTTCTGTGCTCAGCACAACTGGCATTTATCCCATCGACGGCAAGCTGTATTATTATAAAAATCCCGACTCCTCGGGTATCACATTAAATGCCAACCCCATCACCTTCCACCATTTCACTCGGTATGATGAGTCTTTGGGATATGATACCTATTATTTCCCTCAGGCGGCGGCAGAAGGCGGCTATACCGTCTATCGTCTGCAGGAGCACGATATATATCAAAAAGCAGGCAATGCAAAGCATTATATCAACGACGGCAAAAAGAATTATACCTTTGACTCGTTCGTATATTACAAGGCATATTATATGCCCGGCAATAACCCCTTCCTGCTCGACGAAGACAACCCGACTCTCACCGAGATCGCAGGCACCAGAAGCAGGACTGCACCCGACAGCGCTACCGTTGTTTGGGGGCGCTATGACAGCACCGGCGCATTCTCGCAGCTTAACGAAAGCGGCAGCAAGGCTTTGTCGCTGACGATGGATATCAGCTATAGCATGAATGATTACAGCGGCTATTTCTGCACCGTCACCGATGCCGAGGGCAACGAACATACGCTTAATTATGAGATCAATGTCATAAGATTCGGCACTCCCAATGACCAGTATGTCGGCAGCGGCGAAACCGCAAGCTTCTCGTGCAGTTATGAGGCTGTCGGCGATTGGACGAACGGCTTCACCTGGAGGTGGGAGTACCGCGTAAATGATTCGGCAAGATGGCAGACGCTTTCTGACAGCTCGGGCAATTCCTGCACATTCACTGCATTCTATAACTCTGCCGACAGCAATTCGCATGGCTATCAGTTCCGTCTTGTCGGCACTATGTCATATATAGCAGCCATAGGCAGCGGCGAAACATCAACGGTGTACACTCTCTGTTCAGAGCCTGCAACGCTTTATATGGGTGCAAAGGTCGTTGAGAGCCCCGCAACTGCAAAGGTTCAGATCAACGACCCTAACGACACATTTATCATCACTGTCAAATATCAGCGTGCAAGAGAAGCGGTGTTGCAAAAGCTGGTCGGCGAAACATATCAGGATGTTGAAGGCGTCACGATGACTACTTCGACAGGTGCCGACGGCGTTGTCACGCTGAACTTGATATTCGCAAAATCACACTATTCCGATGCCGACGGCAATTGGGACAGCGCCAAGTTTGACGGCATATACCGCCTCTGGCTCAAGGGCCGACAGGTCGAGGGCAAGACAGAATATTACAACGACGCATACGCCGAGATCAGAGCGAGCGTAGCGCCTGCGCCTGCCTTTACAGGCACCAAGGATAGCCTTGTTGCTGTCCCGGGCGAGAATATCTATTATACCGTCGGCTTTGAGAACCTCGACGATTCAGACCCCGTCTGGTGGGAGTACAGCCTTGACGGTGGCAAGACCTGGATCAAGCTGACCGAGACCGACGATACCAAGCCGCTTTATATTTTCGTATTCCGCGGCATAACAATCACAAGCACCGCCGGCACATCTCAAAGGTTTGGCGCAAACTCGACTGTTTATTTCAATCCCGTAACGCTCGTTCAGGACGGTATGCTCGTCCGCTGTGTCATGCAGGATGAATGCGGCATTTATTACAGCGATTCTGCGGCAAGCACAAAGCTGACCGTCATCGGCTTCCCGTCGTTTGACAAGCAGCCGCAGAGCACAGTCTTGAACGAAACCAAGCAGACGACCGCCGAGATTTATTATACCCTTTCCGGTGAGATCTCGAGTGACGTTACAGTCACCTGCCAGTGGCAAAAGTATGTCAGCGGCATGTGGACAAATATCACTACAAACGACCTTTATGATTGCAGCGACCAAAAGCTGACCTTCAAGGACATAAGTGCACTTGACAACAAGGCACAGTATCGTTGCAAGCTCTCGCTTTCCAAGAATGGCGTGACTCGCGACATAACGACAGATGCGGCAACTGTCTGCGTTGCGCACCTCCCCGAATTTACAGACGGCCCGACAGCAAATGCAACCGAGTATTGGGCAGGCGACGAGTTCAAGCTCAGCACTTCGTGGGATGCTCTCAAATCATCCGCATCCTGGCAGGTCTGCAAGGACGGCACTAATTGGATAGAATATGTCAGCCCTGCAGTTCACCCTGTTGACAGCTGGAATACCGGCGCTACCGACTCGTGGTTCAAGATAAACAGCCTCACCGCAGAAATGGATGGCTGGCAATTCAGAATGAGCGTTGAATATTCAGCAGGCACGCTCGAGCTCGGCTATGAGACATGCACCGCATATTCCGACGTTTATACACTGCATGTCTACTCGGGCAACTGTGACATCGAGAGCGACATTCAAAAGGCTGTTGACAAGGGTTATACCACCATCAAGCTTGTTGATAACATTACGCTCAGCAAGACATGGGTCATTGATAAGGACATGATCCTCGACCTCAACGGTCATATCCTGCAGGGCGATGGAACAGAATACAACCTTATCAGGGTTACAAACAACGCAACGCTGACTATCATAGACAGCGATCCCAACGCCGACGCAAGCTATGGCGGCACGGCAGTTCCCTTCAAGGGTGGCTCTATCCGCAACTCCGGCGATACCGCACTTCGCATAGAGACAGGCACGGTCCTGTTCAATGCGGGAACTGTATATCAGTGCAAGGCTGCAGAATCGTCACCGGCAGCAGCGTTTATAGTATATTCAAGCGATGATTATGAAAGTCGCCTTGTCATAGATGGCGGTCAGATCATAGATTGCGGCAGCAAAGATGAATCGGCAATCATGGTGGCTGCTACTATTAAAAAAGGTGCTTATGCAATATTCAAGAGCGGCAGGATCGATAGTTGCAAGGGCTGTGCAATAAGTACGATTGGCGGCATCATAGAGATGTCCGGTGGCACTATCAGCAATTGCAGCGGAGCTATTGCAAGCATGTTCGCCGAAAGAGTGACTGTTACCGGTGGCTTGATCGAAAACTGTCATGTTTCCAATAACGGTGGCGCTATAGCGGGCACGTTTGATGTAATAGAGATCTCTAATGTCACCATCAACGGCTGCACCGCATTAGGTACCGACGGCAAAAACGGCAAGGGCGGTGCGATCTATATCTCTATTGCAAATAGCTGCACATTGGGCGATGGCATTGTCATCAAGAATTGCCAAGCTAATTCAGGCGGTGCCATCTATGTTGAGAAACTTGAGTTTTGGCCTACTCCGGATGTGATAGTCAAAGATATTCAAATATCCGGCTGCTCTGCAGCAGACGACTTGATAATGCATGTCAGCGGTGCCATCTATGCCGACGGCGGCAAGATAGAGGGCAATGTTGTTGCAAACGGCGGCATCAAAAAGACCGATCCGACCCATGCAGATACCACAGAGTTTTATGGCAATGTCACCAACGGCGGTGCAGACAACGAGCCTATCACTGCAGGTATGTATTATGCAGGCGTGACAGGTATCAGCGAGGCTGATACTGTTGTTACAGTCACCTTCAAGAACGGTGGCGAGACACATGCTGTGCTCGTTATGCAAAAGGGCACGGTTGCCGTTCCTGCCGAGACACCCAAGGATTTCCGCACGTTCATCGGCTGGTACAACGGCGATATGCTTTATCTCTTTGACAAAGCGGTCAACGAGGACATAGTGCTCGAAGCAAGATGGGCAATGGATGCTTCTTCGGTCGACGACCTGACAGAATATCTCGAACAGCTCGAGGAAGAGCTCAGAGATGCAATCGAGGGTAAAGCAGATGCCGATGAGATTCAAAAGGCCATTGACGACCTTAAAGCAGCTATCGAAGAGCTTAAGGCAGCTAAGGACGATTATAAGGACGCTGATAAGGCGCTCGAGGATAAATTGCTTGACGCTATCGAAAAGGCTCAGGACGCTGCAATA
>CAZNCN010000006.1:72907-80747 GCA_964571635.1 uncultured Ruminococcus sp.
AAAAGGCTGCTGTCGAAGCGGCACAAAAGCTCGTCGAGGACGCCACCAAGGCACTTCAGGACGCTATCGACCAAAAGGCAGATGCCGATACGGTCAACGCCGAGCTCGAAAAGCTTAAAAAGGCTATCGCGGCGCTCGAGGCAGTCAAGGATGACTATAAGGCAGCCGACAAGCAGCTTGAGGATAAGCTCGACAAGGCTATCGACAAGGCAAAGGATTCTGCGGTCGACGCAGCCAAAAAGCTCGTTGAGGATGCTACCAAAGAGCTTCAGGACGCTATCGCAAACGGCGATAAGAGCCTCGAAGAGCAGATCAAAAAGATGAACCAGACTCTTGAAACTGTCAGAAGCACGCTTGAATATACAAGCGAGACCGACAAGCAGGAGCTGCAAAATAAGATCAAAGAGGCAGAGAGCGCATTGATCGCCGCTATCGAAGAACTTGATGATCGCCTTACTGCGGCAGAGGATAGACTCGACTGCATCGAGGCAGAAATGCAAGAAAAGCACAATTCGCTCATCCTCATAATTGTCATCGCAATCGTCGCGTTCGCGGCAGTCGACATCGCAATTATCGCGGCTTGGCTCACCTGGAAACGCAAAAAGAACCTCTAAACCATAGCAAAAACCATAACAAAAGCAGCTGCGATCAGTTCGCAGCTGCTTTTTTAGTTATTTCATCCTTTCAACAAGTCAAGGCTGTAGGGGGCAAACTTTGCGAAAATGCAGTTCCTGCCACAAAGGCGGTTTTTCTCTGCCAATATGTAAGTATTGCCAAAATTAAAGGGCGCTCGCTTGACGAGCGCCCTTGCTTTTTGTTGCCTGCTTTAATATCCAAAACGCCTCCCCCGCATGTCATGAAGTAACAAACTTCAAAATACACAGCGGTGATGTCGCGACAGCATCAACTATTGCATGATACTACATCGAGGCGCGATTGTCAATAGATTTTGTCTATTCATGACACATTTTGAGCCAAAAAAGTGGGGGTAAACGCTCTGCGCTTTGGCGAAAAACCGTTTTTGCGATAGTGCGATATCCAAAAGAATATGTATACTAAATAAGAAATGCTATTTATTGTCAATTCATGGTCAAAAAAGGAGAAATAACATGGCAAGACGAGGAGAAAGTATCTTCAAACGCAAGGACGGCCGTTGGGAAGCACGGGTCATTGAATATCGTGGCGATGGGCGGCGGTTTTACCGTTCGCTTTACGGCAAGACATACGGCGAGGTGAAAGGCAAAAAAGAGAGATACATCGCTTTTTCGCATTCCACCGTATTGGGTGAAACGAAGAGCTCACCCCTGTTTTCGGAGCAGTCAGAGCATTGGCTCGCATCTGTCAAAAACTCGGTGAAAGAGTCGACCTACACGCGTTATTATCGCACTGTACACAGCTATTTACTGCCGCTACTTGGCAAATATGCCGTCAGTCGCATCGATATCACGATTGTCAATCAACTAAAAGAAACACTGCTTGTTGGCGGCGGGAAAAGAAAAAACGGACTTAGCGAGAAAAGCGTGGCAGACATTCTGTCAGTGCTGAAGCTGATAATAAACCACACCGCGGCAGAGGGTTTTGAAGTGATGAATACGTCGTTCATACGTGATCCAAAACAAAAAAAGAAGGATATGCAGATAATTCCGCACGAACAGTCAAAGCGACTTGAAGATATATTGCTTGCGTCAACCGATCCTGTTTCGCTCGGCATTCTTTTGGCATTGCACACAGGTATTCGAAACGGCGAGCTGTGCGGTCTTAAATGGTGCGACATTTGTTTTTTAACCGGCACGCTGCATATAAGGCGCACAGTAGAGCGCATTTCAGATCTCGACCCTCTGCGCAAGGCAAAGACCAAACTGATAGTCGGCGAACCAAAGACTGCAAGCTCAAGGCGCGTGGTTCCGCTGCCAACCGCGCTTTGCGCATATCTTAAGGCAAGATGTGGAAACGCCGATGAATACATACTGACAGGCACAAATAAGCCGTCCGAGCCGCACACTCTCTATGTGCGCTATTCGAGATTTTTGCGCCGAAACGGATTTGACAGCTACACCTTCCACGCACTCAGGCACACCTTTGCAACCCGCGGTATCGAATCGGGCTTTGACGCAAAATCGCTATCCGAAATACTCGGGCATTCTGATGTAACAACGACGCTCAAGTGCTATGTTCATCCCTCGCTTGAGCAAAAAAGACGACAGATGGAGAATCTTTTCGACAGCCGGATTTGTGGTCAAAAATATGGTAACTGATTTTCGAAAACCTTTGCACGTCAAGCAAAGCACGACATAAAGTATTGAAGTTTGTTACTTCATGACACGTGGGGGATTGAGGGTATGTTTTTTGCGGAAAGGAGCGGTCTTAAATGTTTCGTCTGTTTGAGCACAACATGGTGGCATATGATTCTGCCGTGACAATGCTCCGTGAGACAGGCAAGGCGGCGATAATACATCCCACAGGCACGGGCAAGTCGTTTGTCGGCTTCAAGCTTTGCTATGACAATCCTGATAAGATCGTTTGCTGGCTCTCTCCGTCTGAATATATCTTCAATACTCAGCTCGAAAATCTGGCGAAGGCTTCAGAAGTTCGGCAGCCCGACAACATACGCTTTTTTACCTACGCAAGGCTTATGAGTATGTCCGATCAGGAGCTTGGCGAGATTCGCCCTGATTATATCGTGCTCGATGAATTTCATCGTGCGGGCGCTGAATTTTGGGGTGCGGGCGTTAAAAGGTTGATCGAGCGTTATAGCGAAGTTCCGCTTCTCGGGCTTTCGGCAACCTGCATTCGCTATCTTGACAATCGGCGCAATATGGCGGACGAGCTTTTTGATGGCAATGTCGCATCGGAAATGACGCTTGGCGAGGCGATTGCACGCGGCATTCTTGCCGCGCCCAAATATGTTTTGTCGGTCTTTTCATATCAAAAGGATCTTGACAAATACAAGCGCAGGGTCAGAGCGGCAAAAAGCGCTGCTGTTCGTGACGAAGCGGCAAAATATCTCGAGGCGCTTAGGCGGGCGCTTGCAAAGGCTGACGGACTTGACGTAATATTCGACCGTCACATGACAGACAGAAACGGCAAATATATCGTTTTTTGTGCCGGATTTGAGCATCTTCGCGAGATGATCGCTTTGGCGAAAGGTTGGTTTGCCAAGGTCGACAGCGAACCGCATATTTATACGGCTTATTCCAATGACCCTCGTGCAAAAAACGAATTTGAGTCGTTCAAAAGCGATTGCAGTGGCCATCTCAAACTGCTCTTCTGCATCGATATGCTCAATGAAGGTGTGCATGTTGACGATATTTCGGGCGTTGTACTTTTGCGCCCGACCGTGTCGCCAATCGTATATAAGCAGCAGATCGGACGTGCGCTTGCCGCAGGCAGGGGAGGCACTCCGATAATTTTTGACATCGTGCTGAATATCGAAAGCCTGTACAGCATCGGCGCGATAGAAGAGGAAATGCAGGTTGCAACTGCATATTATCGTTCCTTGGGGCTCGGCGACGAGATAGTCAGCGAACATTTCAAGATTATCGACGAGGTCAAGGACTGCATTGAATTATTCGAAAAACTCAATGAAACGCTTTCTGCATCCTGGGATTTGATGTATGAGAAGGCGAGGGAATATTTCAAACTCAACAAAAACCTCGAGGTTCCTCGTCGCTATAAGACCGCCGAGGGCTATTCGCTGGGTAATTGGCTGCTCACTCAGCGCCGCGTTCGCGCAGGCGAGCAATTGGGCAGGCTGACCGATGAGCAGATAAACAAGCTCGATGCGATCGGCATGGTCTGGGGTACATACCGCGATCTTTCATGGGAACGGAATTATGCAGCGGCAAAGACTTATTTTGATACCTACGGCAACTTGAATATCGCCGTTAGCTATAAAACACCAAACGGGCTGCAGCTCGGTGCGTGGATCGCCAGGCTCCGCAGCTATCGCAAGAGCAATATTCAGCGAAATTATCTGACTGATGAGCGCATTCGCGCGCTCGATGCGATCGGCATGGTCTGGGACGTTCCCGATTATCTTTGGCAGCGTTATTACGGCGCTTGCCTTGATTTCTATCAAAAAAACGGGCATCTTGATGTTCCTCTTGACGAAGTCACCGATGGCGGCATCAAACTCGGCGTTTGGATAAACAGCATACGCAGCGCACACAGCCGCGGCGAAGGTTCGTGCGGGATGTCGTCTGAGCAGATCGAAGCGCTCGATGCACTCGGCATGCTTTGGGATAAAAAGAACGACCGCCTTTGGCAAAAGGGTTATCAGGCGGCGCTTGAGTATCGCGGCGAACACGGCGATCTGAATGTTCCGACATCATACAGGGCCTCTGACGGCTATCGCCTCGGTGCGTGGATCGCGGATCAGCGTGAGAGCAAAAATATGCCCGCCCGGCGCAGGCAAATGCTTTGCGATATCGGCATGATATGGCAGAAGCCCGATTCGTGGGAGGTTCGCTATGCGCTCGCAGCGGAGTATTACAACAAGCACGGCGATTTGAACATTCCTCCTGAATATAAGCCTGGCGGCATTTGGCTTGCCAAATGGCTCAGCGAGCAGCGACAGATATATGCAGGCAAGCGTGGCGAAAAAAGATTGACCGAAGAGCAGATAAAGCGGCTCGATGACTTGGGCATCTGCTGGAACGCTTCTGCCGATACCAGAAACCGCACCGCTTGGGAGGCACGCATTGCCGAGGCAGAGCGTTATTTCAGCGAGCATGGCGATCTCAATGTTCCGGCCTCGTATGTCGGCTCGGACGGCAAAAGGCTCGGCTCGTGGCTTAAGGTGCAGCGAAAGAGCTTTCGCGATGGCAAGCTGTCCGATGAGCAGATCAAGCGTCTTTCGGCGGTCGGAATGGCCTGGGAATTTGACGACCCGTGGGAGAACGGATTTTTGCACGCCGAGGCTTATTATCATAAGCATGGCGATTTGAATGTACCGTCAAAATATCTTTGCGACGACGGGTTCGCACTCGGCACTTGGCTTAATAATCAGCGCGCTAAACATAACCACCCGTCCCATCATCGCACGTTGACCGCGCAGCAGATCACTCGCCTCGATACGATTGGTATGCGCTGGCACCATGGGTGAGTGATCAGGCTATATATCAGCAAAACTGAGCAAGGAGCTTTTGAGATTCACGTGTATAAGCATTTTATAAAAAGAGTTTTTGATATTGCTCTGTCCGCCGTGGCTATCGTTCTGCTTGCGATCCCTATGCTGGTCGTTGCGGTTGCAATTAAGATCGATGACCCGGGTCCTGTGCTATTTAAGCAAAAGCGCTTCGGCAAAAGTGTGGACGGAAAACCTGCATATTTTACGATCTGGAAGTTTCGCAGTATGAAGATGTCGACTCCGCATGACATGCCGACGCATCTTCTTGCCGATCCCGAACAGTACATAACTCGTGTCGGGCGCTTTACTCGCAAAACGAGTATCGACGAACTGCCGCAGATTTTTCAGGTTTTTGTTGGCAAGCTTTCGTGTGTAGGCCCAAGACCTGCGCTTTGGAATCAGACTGATCTCTGGGCTGAGCGCGAAAAATATGGTGCCAACGATATAAAGCCGGGCATCACCGGCTGGGCACAGATCAACGGCCGTGATGTGCTTTCGATCTCCGAAAAAGCAAGATACGACGGCGAATACGCCATCGCTTTGACTCGCGGACACGGATTCGGAATGGATTGGAAGTGCTTTTGGGGAACGATAAGAATCGTCCTCAGACGCGATGGCATCGTCGAGGGGAACAACAAGACAAAAGAGGAGCAAAAAGTCGCAAGGTGAAAAGGATTCTTATCACAGGCGCAGGCAGCTATATCGGTACTTCGTTTGAAAAATATATAAATCAGAATTTTCCGGACGATTATTCGGTCGATACGGTCGATATGATCGATTCGGCTTGGCGACAAAAGTGCTTCGCTGGATACGACACCGTGTTTCATGTCGCAGGGATAGCTCATTCGGACAACGGGAATTGCAAGGGCAAAGGAAGCTTGTATTATGCTGTTAATACCGAGCTTGCGATCGAGACCGCAAAAAAGGCAAAAGCCGACGGAGCAGGGCAGTTCGTTTTCATGAGCAGCGCCATCGTGTATGGTGACAGCGCCCCGATAGGGAGATCAAAGTTGATCACAAAAGACACTCCGGTTTCTCCCGCAAATTGCTATGGCGACAGTAAGGTGCAGGCCGAGAACGGCATCATGCCGCTGGATGACGGCGGTTTTAAGGTCGTGATATTGCGTCCGCCCATGATATACGGCAAAGGCAGCAAGGGCAATTATCCAAAACTTGCGGCTATCGCACAAAGAACTCCGATATTTCCGCTTGTCGAAAATCAGCGCTCTATGCTGTACATCGAGAATCTTTGCGAGTTTGTCAGGCTCATGATCGAAAATGACGAGAGCGGAATATTCTTTCCGCAAAATAAAGAGTATAGCAACACGAGCGAGCTTGTCAGAATGATTGCTGCAGCGCATGGCAGGAAGGTTCGACTTGTCAAAGGCTTCACCTGGGCGCTTAAGCTGCTTAGCCACTTCACCGGCACTGTCAATAAGGCGTTCGGAGGTCTTTCGTTTGATATGAAAATGAGTGACTATAAGACGGAGTATAGAGCATATGCGCTAAAAGACTCGATCGAAAGAACAGAATCATGAAAAAGCATATTTTGATCGTATCGCAATATTTTTATCCCGAGCAATTTCGCATAAACGATATTGCTGCGGAATGGGTGAAGCGCGGACACCGGGTTACTGTTCTTGCAGGGATACCAAATTATCCCGAAGGCAGGTTTTATCACGGATACGGTTGGCACAAGAGAAGAAAAGAGACGTGGAACGGTGTCGAGATCATACGAATTCCGCTGTTTGCAAGAGGTGGTAATTCGATTGGCTTGGCACTTAATTACGTTTCGTTCATCGTTTCTGGATTTATGTGGAAATGCTTTGCAAAGGTTAAAGCGGACATCGTTTTCACTTTTGAAGTTTCGCCAATGACGCAGGCATTGATCGGCGTTTGGTATTCTAAAAAGCACAAAATACCTCACTATCTTTATGTGCAGGATCTGTGGCCTGAGGCGGTTGAGACTGCTACAGGCATACACGGCAGGTGCATCATAGCTCCTATAACGAGAATGGTCGAATATATTTATAAGCATTGCGATAGGATATTTGCCACATCGCCAAGCTTTGTCACCGAAATACAAAAGCGGCTGCCTGATGGCAAAGATAAGGTTTGCTTTTGGCCGCAATATGCTGAGGATTTCTACCGCCCGACAGAAGCAAAATCGGAGCTCATACCGCAGGACGGCGCTTTGAATATCACATTTACCGGTAATATAGGCACTTCGCAAGGGCTGGAGATACTTCCGCAAACTGCAGCACTCTTAAAAGAAAAAGACATAAAGGTGCGTTTCAATGTCGTCGGTGAAGGTCGTGGCAAAAAGGAGCTGCTGCAACAGATCGATCTGCTTGGAGTGGACGAGTTCTTTAATATAGTCGGATGGCAGCCTGCTGATGAGATCCCTGACATATTGTCCGCGAGTGACGCAGCATTTGTTTCTTTTTCCGATAACCGTTTGTTTTCGATGACAATACCCGCAAAGCTTCAGTCGTATATGGCGTGTGGCTGCCCCATTATCGCTTCGGCGGATGGAGAAACAAAAAGGGTTGTAGAGGAAAGTCGGTGCGGCATAGTCGCAAAGATAGGTTCGGCAGAAAGCTTGTGCGACGCTGTTCAGGCGTTTATGCAGCTCGAGCAGCTTGAAAAAACGGCAATGTCGGATAATGCGATCAGCTATTGTAAAGAACATTTCGATAAAGAAAAGTTGAT
>CAZNCN010000007.1:0-72459 GCA_964571635.1 uncultured Ruminococcus sp.
TGATGGTGCGAACCATCTGGCTGGTGTAGGAGTTCTCGTTGTCGTACCACGAAACGACCTGTACCTGATAGGTGTCGTCGTCAACCTTGGCAACCATGGTCTGGGTAGCATCGAACAGAGAGCCGTAACGCATGCCGATGATGTCGGAAGAAACGATAGCGTCTTCGTTGTAGCCATAGGATTCGTTAGCAGCAGCCTTCATAGCAGCGTTGATGCCTTCTTTGGTGACATTCTCGCCCTTAACAACAGCAACCAGGATAGTGGTCGAGCCGGTGCAGGTGGGAACACGCTGAGCAGAGCCGATGAGCTTGCCGTTCAGTTCGGGGATAACAAGGCCGATAGCCTTAGCAGCGCCGGTCGAGTTGGGAACGATGTTCTGTGCGCCTGCGCGAGCACGGCGGAGATCGCCTTTTCTGTGAGGACCGTCGAGTATCATCTGGTCACCGGTGTAAGCGTGAACGGTGGTCATGATGCCGGACTGGATGGGAGCGTAATCGTTGAGAGCCTTAGCCATAGGAGCAAGGCAGTTGGTGGTGCAGGATGCTGCAGAGATGATCTGATCGTCAGCGGTCAGAGTGTCATTGTTGACATTGAAAACGATGGTCTTGAGGTCATTGCCTGCGGGAGCGGAGATAACAACCTTCTTTGCGCCTGCGTTGATGTGAGCCATCGATTTTTCTTTGGAGCAATAGAAGCCGGTGCACTCGAGAACGACGTCAACGTCGAGAGCGCCCCAAGGGCAGTTTGCAGCGTCTTTCTCGGCATAGATTTTGATCTCTTTGCCGTCGACGATGATGGAGTTTTCGGTAGCGGAAACGGTGTGCTTGTTTTCGCCGATGGTGCCGCAGTAAGAACCCTGAGCGGTGTCATACTTGAGCAGGTGAGCGAGCATAGCGGGAGCGGTGAGGTCGTTGATGGCGACTACGTCATAACCCTCAGCGCCGAACATCTGACGGAACGCAAGGCGTCCGATACGGCCGAAGCCATTGATAGCAACTTTGACTGACATGATTAAAGTTCCTTTCGTAAATAAATAATTGTTATTATCATAACCAACTTATTTTATAACAAACGCGCGAGTTTTGCAAGTGGTATTTTGCTTAAAAAAGCGAAAAAAACCAAAAAATTGCATATGCTTTTATTGAATACCCGCTATTTTAAGCTTTCAGGCGATAAAAATCGCATGCGTTTTGTTCTGTGATGCGTTCTGCTTCGTCAAAAGACACGCCCTTTAGCTCGGCGATCTTCTGCAAAACATATGTGATATAATCGGATCTGTTGCGCTTGCCCCTGTTGGGAACAGGCGTGAGATATGGGCAGTCTGTTTCTGTCAGCAGTCTGTCGAACGGGACATAAGCGACCACCTCCGGCAATACTCTGGCGTTCTTATAGGTCAGCACCCCGCCGACAGAGATATACCAGCCTGCGTCAAGCAGCAGTTTTGCGGTCTCCAAAGAGCCCGAAAAGCAGTGAAACATGCCTATAAGTCCCTTGTGTGCAAGCGTCATTGAAATGCAGTCTGCGTGTGCTTCGCGGTCGTGTATGACGACCCTCGCACCGATCTTTTGAGCCAGCGAAAGCTGTGCGTCAAACACCTCCATCTGCTTTTCTCTCGGCGCATAGTCCTCGTGATAATAATCAAGCCCTATCTCGCCGATGGCGACAGCCTTTTCGTCACGCATGAGCTCCTCAAGCTCGTCTGTCCAGCCCTCCTGCAGGCTGCCTGCACCGCAGGGATGCACACCGACAGAAGCATATACGCCGTCATAGCGGTGTGCAAGCGCTAAAGAAGTGCGTGATGATTCGAGATCGCAGCCCGAGTTGACAATGCCGCTGACACCGTTTGCAAAAAGCTCGTGAATGAGCGAGTCACGGTCTGTGTCGAACGCCCTGTCGTCGTAGTGTGCGTGACAGTCGAACATTTATCTCACCTTGCTTCCGACAGGCACGGAATCGTCAACGAACAGTACCTTTACGCCACCGTTGCCGTCGTCGCTTGCAAGTATCATGCCGCTGCTCTTTACACCGCGCAAAACGGCAGACTTGAGGTTCTCGACCAAAACGACCTTTTTGCCCACGAGCTGCTCGCAGGTATAATGCTTTGCGATGCCAGATGCGACCTGGCGCTTTTCTGTGCCGATGTCGACAGTTAATTTATAAAGCTTGTCTGACTTGGGCACAGGCTCGCACTCGGTTATCTGACCGACAACCAGACTTACCTTGCCGAAATCGTCTATCGAGATCTTGCCCTCCTCTGCCTTGCGCTCTGCCTCGGCTTCACGCTCTTTGATCATCTTGTCGAACGCATTTTTGTCTATGCGCTTGAAAAGCAGGGGAGTTTCGCCAAGGCAGTTGCCCTCGGCATTATAAACGAATGTGCCCATGTTGTCGTATCCCATGTCGGTATAGCCAAAGCAGTCGACAACCTTTTTGACTGAATCGGGGATGAAGGGCGTCAGCAGAATTATGCCGCTGCGTATGCCCTCGACAAGGTCAGCCATGACTGTTGCCAGGGCATCGCCGTTTGCCTGCATATCGCGTGCAAGCACCCACGGAGCGGTGTCGTCAATATATTTGTTGCAGAGCTTGAATACCGCCATGATGTGCTCGGTAGCATCTGCATAGGCGTATTTTTCCATAAGCGCAAGCGCTGTTTTTGCTTCTTCTGCTATAGCTTTTTCGAGTGCGCTCGAAAGCTCGCCACGCTCCTTAACGCTCGGCACATTTCCGCCGAAGTATTGCTTGATCATCGAAGCGGTGCGCGAAACGAGGTTGCCGAAAATATTGGCAAGCTCGGTGTTGGTTCTGGTGATTATCGCATCATACGAGATGTTGCCGTCGTTTTGCAGTCCGAGCTCTGCCAACAGATAATATCTTATCGCATCGAGTCCGAAAAGCTCGATCAGATCGTCACCATAGAGCAGATTACCCTTTGATTTGCTCATCTTGTCGTTGTTCATGAGCAGCCATGGGTGACCGAGCACTGTCTTTGGCAGCGGCTCGCCGAGTGCGAGCAGGAATATGGGCCAATAGATTGTGTGGAATCTGACGACGTCCTTGCCTATGACGTGCAGATCGGCAGGCCAGTATTTTTTATAAAGCTCAGAGGGGTTCTCGGTGTCGTATCCGAGCGCCGAAATATAGTTGGGCAGTGCGTCCATCCAAACATAAACGACATGCTTGGGGTCAAAATCGACAGGAACGCCCCAGGTGAATGATGTGCGCGACACGCACAGATCCTGCAAGCCGGGCTTGATGAAGTTGTTGACCATCTCGTTCTTGCGGGACTCGGGAATGAAAAAGTCGGGGTCGCTCTCATAATATTCAATGAGCTTGTCGGCGTATTTTGAAAGCTTGAAGAAATAAGCCTCTTCGGATGCCCTCGTGACCTTGGCACCGCAATCGGGGCAGCAGCCGTCTACAAGCTGTGTATCTGTCCAGAAGGATTCGCACGGGGTGCAATAATTGCCCTCATACGAAGATTTGTATATATCGCCCTGTTCATAAAGCTTTTTGAATATCTGCTGTATAACCTTGATATGCTCTTCGTCTGTCGTGCGTATGAATTTGTCATACGAGATCTCAAATTTATCCCACAGATCTCTGATAACGCCCGAAACATTGTCGACATATTGCTTTGGCGTGACGCCTGCGGCCTTTGCCTTTTGCTCTATTTTGATGCCGTGCTCGTCGGTGCCGGTCAAAAAGAACACGTCATAGCCTGCCAAACGCTTTTGGCGTGCTATCGCATCGGTCAATACAGCCTCGTACACGTTGCCAACATGAGGCTTTGCCGAGGTATATGGTATTGCCGTGGTAATATAAAATTTCTGTTTGTTAGTTGCCATTTATATCTTCCTCCTTGTCGTTGCCTGCTTTGCTTTTGCGCAATTTTGCAAAAAAGCTCGAGAGCATTTCAGAGCATTCTTCGCCCAAAACGCCGCCTGTAACGTCGCATTTGTGGTTTAATTCGAGCTTGTCGATGCCGATCGTGGTATAAGCACCGAACCGCCTTTCGGTCGAGCCGTAAACGACACGCTCGATGCGTGAAGCGACTATCGCACCCGCACACATCACACACGGTTCGTGCGTAACATACAGCGTGCAGCCTTCGAGGCGCCAGCTGCCGCACCTGCGGCACGCCTTGCTTATCGCTTCTATCTCGGCGTGGCACAAAGCACTCTGATTTTTTTCGCGCCTGTTGCGCCCCCACGAAAGCACATCGCCATCCTTGACGATAACTGCGCCTATGGGCACCTCACCGTATCTTTCTGCAAGCCTTGCATAGCGCATGGCTGTGCGCATAAACCTTTCGTCAGTTATTCCGATCATTTCAGTCATTGATAATACCTGCTTATAAGCGATACGGCATATGCGGCGCAGAATATCGCCGTCGCATATGCACTCCTGCTCAGCAACTGCTTTGCTGCATCGCCGAGCGTGCGATATGAGCCGTCTGGCGGGGGAGCGAGGTCGATCAGCCTTCTCCTTTTGCTTGCACGTATTACAAGCACCGTGCCATATGTTAAAGCGAACGCCATTATCGCAAAAACCACCATGCCGAACATACCAAGCACTATAATATCATCTTCTCCGTAAATTTGCAACAGGTAAGTTACTGCAGATGATATGGCATTATTTAAAAAATGTATCAAAGCGCCCCACCAGATGCTGCCGGTCTGCGCATAAAGCTCTCCTATGAGCAAGCCCATAGCTGTTGCAAATATCGCCTGTATCGGATTGACGTGTGTCAGTCCGAAAAGCACTGCTGATATCACCAGTGCCTGCGTCCTGCCATACGGCATAAGTGCACCCATTATCACGCCGCGGAACATTATCTCCTCGGCTATCGCAGGCAACACGGCTATATAAACAAAATAAAGTATCGTGCCCGGCACTGTAGAGGGCAAAAACCCTGCTTCTGTTTCTATAAATATGCTTGATTCACCAAACAAAAGACTTGCCGCAAGAGAGGCAAAATAGCCCATTCCTATAGCAAAAGGAATATAAGCAAAAATATTAACTTCGGGCTTTTTGCCCGGCGAAGCGCACACTGCTTTGGGCGTTCTGCGGCGAGCAAGGCAAAGAGGCAATGTCGGCAGCAGTATCGCGAGCGCCGAAAGAATTATCGATGCGAGCATTGAAACCGTCTCGCGCACTGCATTTTCGTTTTGCGGAGAGGGGTCTATTATTTCTATCAAAGAAAGCAATGGCTCTCTCAAAAGATCATATATAGGGTCGAGTGCAAAGATAAGAGCCAGACAAAAGGCTACGGACAAAAATGCTAAAGACAACGTGCCGGCATAGCGCCGGTCGGTATTTTTGGTTTGTGATAAGATGCTGTTTGTGTATACGTCCATTTCAAAATTAAAGCCAAGCCCCACGGAGTGCAAATGCGCTCCGTGGGGATAAAGTGGTGAGTATTAAATAGGTATTGCAGAGTGCGATCAGCCGTTGTTCTGCTTGATAGCTGCCTGTGCTGCCGAGAGCCTTGCGATAGGCACACGGAAGGGTGAGCACGAAACATAGTCAAGTCCTATGCTGTTGCAGAATTCGACCGAAGACGGGTCACCGCCGTGCTCGCCGCAGATGCCGACCTTGAGGTCGGGGCGGGTCGAGCGTCCGAGCTCGGTTGCCATCTTCATAAGCTTGCCGACACCTGTCTGGTCAAGCTTTGCAAAGGGATCGTTCTCATAAATCTTGTTCGAGTAGTAAGAGGGCAGGAATTTGCCTGCATCGTCACGGCTGAAGCCGAATGTCATCTGCGTAAGGTCGTTAGTGCCGAACGAGAAGAATTCTGCTTCTTTTGCGACGTCGTCGGCAGTGAGTGCCGCACGGGGGATCTCGATCATCGTGCCGACCTTATAGTGCATATCGCTGCCTGCTGCGGCAAGCTCTGCATCTGCAGTTGCAACGACTGTGGTCTTGACGAATGCCAGCTCCTTGACTTCGCCTACCAACGGTATCATGATCTCGGGCACGATGTGCCAATCTGGATGAGCCTGCTGCACGTTGAGAGCGGCGCGTATAACGGCCTTTGTCTGCATTGCTGCGATCTCGGGGTAAGTGACAGCCAGACGGCATCCTCTGTGACCCATCATCGGGTTGAATTCGTGCAGCGAAGCGATTATAGCGTTGACGGCATCAACAGTCTTGCCTGTGGTCTTTGCCAGCTTCTCTATGTCCTCGGCCTCGGTGGGAACAAACTCGTGGAGAGGGGGATCAAGGAATCTGATGGTGATAGGGTTGCCCTGCATTGCCTCATAAAGAGTTTCAAAATCGTGCTGCTGCAGAGGCAATATCTTTTCGAGTGCTGCCTCACGTGCTTCGACGGTATCGGCACAGATCATCTCACGGATCTCTGCGATCTTGTCAAAGAACATATGCTCGGTGCGGCAAAGTCCTATGCCTTCTGCGCCGAGCTCATAAGCCTTGCGGGCGTCTCTCTCGGTGTCGGCATTGGTGCGTACCTTGAGCCTGCGATATTTGTCAGCCCAAGCCATGATGCGGCCGAATTCTCCGCCGATCTCTGCGTCAACGGTGGGAATAAGTCCCTTGTATATCTTGCCTGTCGAGCCGTCTATCGAAATCTCGTCGCCCTCTGCGAAATGAACTCCGCCGAGCTCAAAGACCTTTTTGTCCTCGTCGATGTTTATCTGAGTGCAGCCCGAAACACAGCAAGTGCCCATGCCTCTTGCGACGACTGCTGCGTGGCTGGTCATGCCGCCGCGAACTGTCAGTATGCCTTGCGAAGCCTTCATGCCCTCGATGTCCTCGGGCGAAGTTTCAAGACGAACGAGCACGACCTTTTCGCCACGCTCCTTCCATTCCTTGGCATCCTTGGCGGTGAAAACTATGCGACCTGCGGCAGCGCCGGGCGATGCGGCAAGACCTTCGCCGAGAGGCTGAGTCTCTTTGATGACCTTGGCGTCAAACTGCGGATGCAGCAAAGTGTCGAGGTTGCGGGGGTCTATCATCAGCAATGCTTCCTGCTCGGTGCGCATTCCCTCATCAACGAGGTCGCAGGCGATGGTGAGCGCAGCTTTTGCGGTACGCTTGCCGCTGCGGGTCTGAAGCATATAAAGCTTTTTGTCCTCGATGGTGAACTCCATGTCTTGCATGTCGCGGTAATGCTGCTCAAGTATATTGCATATGCGGGTGAACTCTTCATATACATCCGGCATTGCTTCTGCCATGTGGCTGATCTTGAAGGGGGTGCGAACGCCTGCGACGACATCTTCGCCCTGAGCGTTCATAAGATATTCGCCCATGAGCTCTTTTGCGCCTGTTGCGGGGTTGCGGGTGAATGCAACGCCGGTGCCCGAGGTTTCGCCCATATTGCCGAATACCATCATCTGGATATTGACTGCTGTGCCCCAGCTGTAGGGGATGTCGTTGTCACGACGATATACGTTGGCACGCTCGTTGTCCCAGCTGCGGAAAACAGCCTCGATAGCACCGAACAATTGCTCGATGGGATCGTCGGGGAACGGCTTGCCGACCTTTTGCAGATATTCTGCTTTATATTTGACGACGAGGTTCTGCAGATCCTCGGGAGTCATTTCTGTGTCAAGAGTGATGCCTCTCTGCTCTTTGAGCTCGTCGATGAGAGCTTCGAAATATTTTTTGCCGACCTCCATAACGACGTCGGAATACATTTGGATAAATCTGCGATAGCAGTCCCAAGCCCATCTCGGGTTGCCGCTCTTTGCGGCGATGGTGTTGACGACCTCTTCGTTAAGTCCGAGGTTAAGAATGGTGTCCATCATGCCGGGCATAGATGCTCTTGCACCGGATCTGACAGAAACAAGCAGCGGGTTTTGCTTGTCGCCAAACTTTTTGCCCGTGACTTCCTCCATCTTCTTGATATAGTCGAGCACCTCTGCTCTGATTTCGGGGCTTATGCTTCTGCCGTCGTTATAATATTGAGTGCAGGCTTCAGTAGAAATGGTAAAGCCTTGAGGGACGGGCAGCCCCAGATTGGTCATTTCTGCAAGATTAGCGCCTTTGCCGCCGAGCAGCTCACGCATATTTGCATTGCCTTCGGTAAAAAGATAACAGTACTTTTTTGACATACGCAGTCATATCCTCCAAATTAGTTTTATGCTTTATTATACCACAGATTTGAAATTTGGCAAGTATTTTTTGGCAATATGTGCAAAAAAACCTCGCCGTGCTTGACAAAAATGCGTTTGCGGTATAAAATAACATGATTTTTAAAAGGCGGAGGTCGGTTATAATGCTGTTTGGAGCGTCTTCACAGAAAATAGAATATATAATTGCAGGGCTCGGCAATCCCGGTCTGCAGTATGCGGCGACGCGTCACAACGTTGGATTTATGGCTGTTGACAGCATTGCAAAGCATTATGATGCCAAGCTCGACAAATTAAAGCACAAGGCGCTCACAGGCAGGTGCGTGATAAACGGCAGGGGAGTTTTGCTCTTAAAGCCGCAGACGTTTATGAACCTTTCGGGCGAGGCGATAGCTGATGCCGCAAGGTTTTATAAAGTTCCGCCACAGAATATAATAGTCATATTCGATGACTGCAGCCTGCCGATAGGCTCGCACAGAATGCGCCTCAAGGGCAGTGCAGGCGGTCATAACGGCATAAAAAGCATTATATCATGCCTCGGCACAGATGCTTTTCCTCGTTTCAAGGTCGGCATAGGCGAAAAGCCGTACCCCGACATGGATCTTGCCGACTATGTTCTCGGCAACATTCCATTGCCCGACTCGGATAAGATCGCAGAGGGCTTTGAGGATCTGCCGCCGGCAATCGAGCTTTTTATCTCGGGCAATTCCGAAAAAGCCATGAGCAGGTATAATAAATGAATTATATTTACGATTATTTCAGACGCGATAACGAATATTCTGCTCTTATAGACGGCATTAAAGGCGGTATATCCCCTGCGATCGTCACAGGCGTGTGCGAATCGGCACGTCCGTTTTTTGCAGGTGCGCTCACCGAGGATACAGGCAAGGTCACGCTTATATTGGCTGCCGACGAGCGCGAGTGCGAAAAGCTCTGCGACGGCTTGTGCGCCCTCGGACTTGAGGCTGTCGTTTATCCTGCGCGCGACTATGTTTTTGACAATATAGGCACTTATTCAAAGGAGTTTGAGCAGCAGCGCATAGCGGCACTTTATGCTGTTTTGTGCAGGACCTGCGATGTCGTGATAACCACACCGGATGCGGCGGCACAGTATACTATCCCAGCAAAAATTCTGTCAGAGCGTGCGTTTACGCTCGAACGCGGCAAATGTGCTTCGCTCTCCGATATTAAAAAGAAGCTTATCGAGTGCGGCTATTCTCAGTGCGAGCTCGTCGAGGGTGCAGGACAGTTTGCCGTAAGGGGCGGCATTCTCGACATATTTACACCACAGAACAAATATCCGTATCGCATAGACTTTTTCGGCGATGAGATAGATCTGATAGGTGAGTTTGATATTGAAACACAGAGACGCACCGAAAACCACCGCTCGCTGACTGTCCTGCCATGCCGCGAGGTCATAACGGATGCGGAGTCGTCGCAGCGCATGATGGCGGAGATAGACAGGCTGCTTGCTTCGTCCAAGACCGCAGACAAGATCAAAGAGACCTTGCATCGCGAGCGCTCTGATCTCGAGGCAGGTATGCAGGTCTCGTTTGCCGACAGATTTTTTACGCTCGTTTATGACAAAAACGAATGTCTGCTCGATTATCTCGGCAACGGCATTCTCTGCCAGATATACGATACCCAAAAGGTCAAGGAGCGCAAAAAAGCGTTCGACTGGACATATGGTGAGAATATAGAGTCGCTCGTCAAGAACGGCTGCTGCACATACAAAACGCCTGTATCGGCACTTATGGGTGACGAGTTTTATGCACGCCTGCCTGCAATGACTGTCGCGTGTGACATATTCTCGTCCTCGGGCAGGCTGTTGCCGTATAAGGCGCAGTATACACTGGTTGCAGAAACACAAAGCGGCTTCGGCGGCAAGCAGGATGTTATGCTCGACGAGCTGAAAACTACTGCAACAAAGGATAAGGCGGTGCTCTTGCTCTGCCGCACAAAGCGCAGTGCGGAAATAATGTTTGAAATGCTTGCCGAGCACGGATTTACCGTTTCGATGCTGGCAGGCAAGCTGGATAAGGGCTGCGTCACTGTTGGCTATATCGACGACGGTGCGGCATTGCCGTTTGGTTTTTCGTTGCCAAAGACAGGACTTGTTTTGCTCACTGACCGTGATGCGGCGGCACGCAATACGCCCACCAGACGGCGCAGCAAGGCGGGCAATATTCACAAGGGCGAGCGTATCGCTTCTTATGCCGATCTTTCTGTCGGCGACATCGTTGTGCATGTCAACCACGGTATAGGCAGATACGAGGGCGTAAAGACGCTTGTCACCGAGGGTGTTACCCGTGATTACATTAAAATAGTGTACGCCGACAACGGCATACTGTATGTGCCCTGCAATCAGCTCGATATGGTCAGCAAATATGTTTGCGGCGGTGACAATGTCAAGCTGTCAAAGATGGGGTCGTCGGAATGGCAAAAGGCAAAGGCAAAGGCACGGCTTGCGGCACAGGACATTGCCAAGGAGCTTATCAGGCTTTATGCCGAGCGCCAGCAGAAGGAGGGCTTTGCGTTTCCGCCGGATGACGAGATGCAGGAGGAGTTTGAGGCAGGCTTTGAGTATTCCGAGACCGAATGCCAGATGCGCGCCGCTGCCGAGATAAAGAGCGATATGCAGCAGTCACGTCCGATGGACAGATTGCTTTGCGGCGATGTCGGCTTTGGCAAGACAGAGGTTTCGCTGCGTGCCGCATTTAAGTGCGTATTCTCGGGCAAGCAGTGTGCGATACTCGTCCCCACGACGATACTCGCCATGCAGCACTATCAGACACTTTTGGCACGCTTCAGGGGCTATCCCGTGAATATTGCGATGATGTCACGCTTTGTGACCAAGGCAGAGCAGTCGCGTGTTATAAATGACCTTGCCAAGGGTGCGGTCGATATAGTTGTCGGCACTCACCGCCTTTTGCAGAAGGATGTCGTGTTTGATGACCTCGGACTCTTGATAGTCGACGAGGAGCAACGCTTTGGTGTCAAGCACAAAGAGAGCATAAAGATGCTTGCGCAGAATACCGACGTGCTTACACTTACCGCAACGCCTATCCCGAGAACGCTCAATATGGCGTTGTCCGGCATACGAGATATGTCGGTGCTTGAAGAAGCTCCCACAGACAGAATGCCTGTGCAGAGCTATGTCCTTGAGCATGATGACGCTGTAATTGACGAGGCTATACGCCGAGAGCTAAGGCGTGGCGGTCAGGTCTTTTATCTGCATAACAACGTCGACAGCATATACAGCAAGGCAGCAGCGATAGCGCAGAGGTTTCCCGACAGCAATGTTGCTATCGGACACGGCAAAATGGATAAAGAGGAATTATCCGATGTCTGGTCCGGCATGGTTCAGGGCGAGATAGATATTCTCGTCTGCACGACTATCATCGAAACGGGCGTCAATGTCCCGAATGCCAACACGCTAATCATAGAGGATGCCGACCGAATGGGACTCTCGCAGCTTCATCAGATAAGAGGCAGGGTGGGGCGTTCGTCACGCAAGGCATACGCTTATTTCACCTACCGCCCCGAAAAGATATTGAGCGAGATCGCCACCAAGCGATTGGAGGCAATACGTGAATTCACCGAATTCGGCTCGGGCTTTAAGATCGCCATGCGCGACCTTGAGTTGCGTGGTGCGGGCAACCTGCTCGGTTCTGAGCAGAGCGGCCATATGGAAGCGATAGGCTATGATCTTTATATAAAGATACTCGAGGATGCCGTCAATGAGCTCAAGGGCAAGCCGACCAAGCAAGAGCAGTCCTGCACGGTCGATATACTTGTTGACAGCTTTATCGGCGACGACTATATCGATTCATCAAAAATACGCATGGATGTTTACCGCAAGATCGCACACATCCGCAATACGGCAGAATACAACGACCTTTATGACGAACTGTCAGACAGGTTCGGCGATCCGCCTCGTTCAGCACAGAATTTGATGAAGGTTTCGCTTATACGCAACGCCGCGTCTGCCTGCGGCTTCAGGCTCATCGAGCAGCGCGATACTCAGCTTTTGCTGCATAACGACAGGCTCGATATGGCTGCGGCATCTGCCGTGGCAGCCGACAGCGACCTGCGCGGACGTGTGCTTATCAATGCGGGAAATGCACCGTATATCGCTTATCGCCTGCAAAAAGGCACCGATATACCCGAGGTGCTCTCGCAAATTCTCAAAATTTATGCTCAAAATCACAAAAATTAATGTGCATTTAAGCAAATGTGTGCTATACTATAAAAAAAGTGCCTTTCGGCATCGGAGGTTAATATGAAGTCAACCAAAAAAATCGTTGCTGCCATACTTTGTGCGTGTATGCTTTTTGCACTCACGTCATGTGCCGCAGCAAACAGAACGCCTGTGTTTTCATATGAGGACCAGAGCATAACATCAGATTACTATTCGCTCATCCTTTCGTATCAAAAGGGCTATTATATGACGCTCTTTAATTATTATTACGGCATTGACCTTTCGGCAAATCCTGAGCAGTGGGAAACCGAATATTCAAAGGGTGTTACGCTTGCCGACCAGATCACGTCTGATATCAACGACTATTGCCGCATAGTGCTCATATGCAATTATCTTGCCGCAAAGTACGGCATCGAGGTCACCAAAGAGGATACCCTCAAGGAGATCGACGACACCGTTTCGAGCTATGTTGCCAACTATGGTGGTGATGATCTGTTTGCGGTCGAGCTCGCCAAGATAGGTGCCGACAAGGCGACGTTCCTTAAGTTCCTTGATGATTCATATCGCGTTTCGCTCGTTCAAGAGCATCTTTATGGCGAGAACGGCATTCAAAAGGTTCCTGCAGCCGATGTAGAGGATTATTTCTTAAAGAACTACAAAAAGGTTGACAGCATGTCCTTCAGCTATTATGCCCTCAAGGATGGCAGCGAAACAGAATACGAGACCTACATCGCAGATTTCACTACCAACGAGATAAGCGCATATTTCGCAGAGAATTATATCAAGTGCAATTATCTCTATTACGAAAAGGGCAAGGACGAGAAAGACGACGACTTCAAAGTACGCACAGACGAGGTGCTGTCGCAGCTTTCCGACGGCTCAAAAACTTTCGCCGACCTCAAGAGCAGTGCAGACGGCGCTAATGCAGATTGGGTCGTTTCGTCCTCCAAGCTCGGTGCTGATGTGTTTGAAAAGGCAAAGAGTGCAGAGCTCGGTGAATGGATAAGCGTTTCGGATGACGGCGGCATTCACATCATTTGCAGAGCAGAAACCGCTGCAAGCGACCTTACCGAAACTGTAGAAAAAGAATGCAAGACCGCGATGAGCCGCAAGGCAGTCAAGGATTATGCTGAAAAATATCTGGAAGATGTTAAGGCGGGTACCGTCGAATACGGCAAGGAGCTCAAGACTGATTTTTATACCGCTTTTGTCAACGACAGCATATTCACCGAGTCTGATATGTCCGAGGACATCATGAAGGCTTACAACGCAGCCAAAGAGGGTGAGTATTTCATGGTCGAAACCACCGACGGTGTGTTTGTGCTTTACAAGGATACACTTGTCGCAGCCGATGCAAAGACCGAATATACCGACAGCTACAGCAATACCAAGACGACCTATTATGCCGATATAGAGACCACGCTCAGCAGCGATGCTTTCTATAAATATATGGAGTCCTTCTTTGACTCTATAACCATCGACAAGGACGAGCTCGGCAAATACGACATCCGTACGGCAATAGAGTTTTACGACTGACAGCAAAAAGCGAACAACTTAATTTAATAAGCATATCAAAAGGCGCCGCTCGATTTGAGCAGCGCCTTTGTTGCGTGATTATTATTTGATTATTATTCGTTGGTCTCGGTGGTCTCTTCGGCAGGGGTGTTGGTTTCATCCTCGCTGCCGTCAAGCAGAGCCTTGATCGAGAGGCTTACGCGGTTGCGCTCGCTGTCGATGTCGGTGATCTTAACAGTGACCTTGTCGCCTACGTTCAGCACGCTTGCGGGATTTGCAACGGGCTTGAGAGCGATCTGGGTGTTGTGAATAAGTCCGTCAACGCCGGGAATGATCTCTGCAAATGCGCCGAAGGGCATGATGCTGACGATCTGTGCGTCGACAACGTCGCCTACATGATACTTTTCTGCAAAGATTCTGCGGGGGTCGTTCTCTTCGGTCTTATAGCCGAGCGAGATGCGGTGGCGCTCGATGTCGACCTTTTTGACATAAACATTGATGGTGTCGCCGACCTTAAAGAGATCGTGCGGTGATCTGAGTCTGCCCCACGAGAGCTCGGTGATGTGTGCCATGCCCTCGACGGGTCCGATGTTTACGAAAATGCCGTAATCGGTGACTGCACGGACAGTGCCGGTGAATTTCTGACCGACCTCGAGAGTTGCATAAAACTCTTCGATAGCCTTTTTGCGCTCGATGCGAGCTGCGTTGCGGATAGAGCCGACTGCACGCTTGCGCTGGTCGTTGACCTCGATGATCTTGACGGGAACGCTCTTGCCGAGCAGTGTGTTCATGTCGCCGTCCTTGGCGATGCCGGTGTGCGATGCGGGCACGAATATCTTTGTGCCTGCCGAATAAACGATGACGCCGCCCTTGGTGACCTCACGCACTGTGCCGGTAAGTATAGTGCCCTCTTCTTCAGCCGAAACGATGTTGACCCAGTTTTTGTCTGCGTCAAGGCGCTTCTTTGAAAGCTGAACTGTTCCGTCGGTGTCGCTGAATTTGAGACAAACAACCTCGATGGGGTCGCCGACATGATATTCGGCAGTAAGATCTACGCCGCTCTCGGATGTTACCTCATCATACGGCAATATGCCTGTATGCTTAGTACCCAAGTCGACATGAATTTCAGCGGGGCTTACCATTGAAATTATGCCGGTTACCTTCTCTCCTGTATGTAATGTCTTGAATGATTGCGCGAGCAGCTCTTCGAACGATTGTTCTTGAATGATCTCTGCCATGGTGTTGGTTACCTCCTCTATAATACTGCTCGGAGTCGATGCTCCGGCAGTTATGGCGATTTTGTGCAGATCGCAGATGATGCTTGAGTTATTTATCTGCGCTCTGAGGTCGCTTGCGTCCTCTGCGAGGATCGCGCTGCGACAGTGCTGTTTTGCAATATCAAACAGCTTTTGTGTGTTTGAGCTCGACCTGCTGCCGACGACTATCATAAAGTCGCTTTGCTTTGCGAGCTCGAGTGCCTCTGACTGGCGCTCGTCGGTGGTGCTGCAGATGGTGTCGAAAATCTGTATCTTATCAATCTCTCTCTGCGAGAGCACCTGCCTACATAATGCCCACTCTGTTTTGCTGAACGTCGTCTGTGCGACGGCAGCACGCTTGCAACATGGCGC
Source organism: uncultured Ruminococcus sp. (assembly GCA_964571635.1). Classification (GTDB taxonomy): domain Bacteria; phylum Bacillota; class Clostridia; order Oscillospirales; family CAG-382; genus Coliplasma. The sequence goes on from CAZNCN010000007.1 coordinate 15,438, forward strand.
CGAAGCGAGATATTGCATCGCGTCTTTGGAATTGCTTATCACGACAGACCTGCCGCGTGCATGACCCCTGATGCCCTTGACCTCGGGGTGGGTGGGGTCACCGAATATCAGAACCTCTGTATCCTCGTCAAGCGAGTCGAGTATGCCGTGTATCTTTTTGACGAACGGGCATGTGCCGTCATATATCGGGCAATCCTTTTGCTTTAAAAATTCTATGACGTCAGGCGGTGCTCCGTGTGCTCTGATGAACACGTTTGAGCCTTCGCAAATCGCCTGAATACCGTCCTCCTCTATAATAGATACACCACGAACCTTAAATGAATCTGTGACTGTTTTGTTGTGTATAAACTGCCCGAGAGAATAAATTTTATTGCCCGCCGAAACGATAGAGTCGAGCATATCCACCGCACGTCTGACACCAAAGCAAAATCCTGCGTGGCGTGCAACTGTTATCTTTGGCAAATCAGTTTTTTGCATCTGCATTCTCAAATCTCTGCGTCACGCGGTCAAAGCAATAAGCGGTTATCTGCTCTCGTGTGGGGTTCTCTGCACAGGACATATACTCGTCATAGGTGATTGGCTCGCCTATTATGACTGTCGTTTTGCGGAATATGCCGGGTCTCAAGCGCTTTGTTACAATCGAAACAGGCAGCAATGTAGCCCTTGACATCTTGGCTATGGCGGCAAAACCGGGCAAGGCGTCGTCGGACGACGGAACCTTGTAGGGCATCCTTGTCCCCTGCGGAAAGATGCCTATGCTCGTGCCATCGTTTATGATGCCGACGAGCTCTCTGATGCTCTGCATATCTTTGCCGTCGCGGTTGAGTGTGACACAGCCCAGATGCTTAAAAAACCATCTCGGGAATGCGTGCTTTGTCAGATCGACCTTGGCGGCGAACCTGACAGATCGCTTTAGCGTGACCGCAAGCAATATCGGATCGATAAACGAGCTGTGATTGGCAAAAACTATATATGGCGCATCGGGCTCGTTTTCTGCGCCGACCTTTTTGACTCTGTAGAGTAAAAATACGAACGGCTTAATGAGCGCCCTTATGAATCTGTAAAACTTCATGCTGTCACTCTGTCAATGATCTGCTTTGCTGCCGCAAATGTGCCCTCGAGGTCAAGCAGCGAATTGTCAAGCAATATCGCATCGCTTGCCGGAATTGCAGGTGCGGTCTCGCGATTTTTGTCATTGTTATCACGCGAACGCATCGCATCGAGCGCCTCTTGCAATGAGATCTGAGTGCCTTTTGCGGCAAGCTCTGCCACTCTGCGCTGTGCTCTGACCTCGTCTGAAGCGATCAAAAATATCTTGACGTCGGCATCGGGCAATATAATCGTGCCGATGTCACGGCCGTCCATCACGACCCCGTGCGTGCGTGCGATGCTGCGCTGTGTCTCGAGCAGGAACGCTCTGACCTCGGGCATTGCCGAAACATCCGAAGCATATTTTGATATCTCGGGTGTGCGTATCTCTGCGCCAAGCCTTTTGTCGCCGAGATAAACGACGCCCTTGCCGTTCTCGAGCTGCATGGTCACGTCGATCTGCGGCAAAAGCTCGACGACTCTTGCTCTGTCGGTCGATGTCACTCCGGCATCACGCACATAAAGCCCGACAGCTCTGTAAAGCGCACCTGTATCGATGTGTATGAGATTGTATTCTGCCGCTATTTTGTCGGCGAGTGAGCTCTTGCCCGAGCCCGAGGGCCCGTCGATCGCTATGGTCAAAATACCGTTCTTCATTTAATGCTCCGAAAAAATAAATCGCTAAGAACAATCTTAACACAAGAGGCTGTCAAATGCAAGAGTTTTTTGCGATTTGCCCACAAATATTTATATTATATTTGCGCCAAAAACGCCTTTTGGGCATATAAAAAGCAAGCACCTTAAAAATCAAACGATTTTAAGGTGCAAAATGCAAGCGGGCGACGGGAATCGAACCCGCACGGTCAGCTTGGGAAGCTGAAGTTCTGCCACTAAACTACGCCCGCAGCATGAATAAGTATATCACATATTTTCTTTATGTCAAGCAAAAATATGTGCTGTTTTAAAAAATGGTCTTGACATTCTCGGTTTTTCTGCTATAATACAAGACGATGTCACGGCATCTGCTAATGTAGCACAGGGGTAGTGCAGCTGATTCGTAATCAGCAGGTCGTGGGTCCGAATCCCACCATTAGCTTTTTTATTTTTACCAAATCACCCTGCATGAACGCAGGGTGATTTTTTTGCTATTTTATCTTGATAAATCCAAAGCAGAGCGTTGCGATGACCTGAGCGGGTATGCCGATGATAAACAATATCCACCAGTTGCCGCCGCCTAGAACGAGCAGCGAAACATATATCGCCGTCAAAACAGACCATATTATGCCCGACACCGAAATAAGCCTTGCTGTGTTGCCAAACCAGATAGAGCAAAAGACAAGCAGTGTTATAAACTCGGCAGGCAGGGCAATGATATATATTAGCCAGACAATATTGCCTGTCGCTATCCAGACCGCTGCGAATATCGCGGTGATCAGCAGCAGAAGTCCAAGCAAAGAAATAATGGTTATCAGCTTGCGGTTGTGCATTTTTTCTGCGCTGATGGTGGTGACCTTTTCTTCGGGTGAGTGGCGCTTCAGCATATAGTCAACTGTTACGTCGAATAATTTTGCCATCTGCATCAGGACATAGATGTCGGGTATCGCCTCGGCACGCTCCCATTTTGAAACCGATTTATCTGAATATCCTATTCTCTCGCCGAGTTCTGCCTGGGTGAGGTTGGCGTGTTTTCTGAGTGTGGCAATGTTTGTTGCGACTGTTAATCTGAGATCCTCCAAATTATTCGTGCTCCTTTGCGGTAGGTCTGAAAATCCTTGTAAAATAAGGGAATTCTACTGTTAGTAGAGCCATGCTTTGCAGCAGTAGAATTGATGAATATGATAGTAGGTTGGCTTTTTGACCGCCTTGTGATAGACTGTCGGCAGCAAAAAACAAGCGAGGTCGGTTTTTAAAAAATGAAACTCTATATTTTTGGTGATTCGATATTAAAGGGCGTCACATTCAGCGGCACCAAGGGCAGATACAGCCTTGTTGACAACGACTATAAAAGGCTCACCGACAGCGGTTATGAGATAAGCAATCTGAGCCGCATGGGTGCGACTATCGAATACGGCGAAAAGATAATAAAAGAAGAATTGACAGGCGAGGGCGATACCGTCCTGATAGAATATGGCGGCAACGATTGCGATTTTATCTGGCGCGATGTTGCGTCGGATCCAACGGCAGAGCATTCATGCCGCACCTTGCCCGAGGTGTTCGAGCGCAAATACAGAGAGTGCATCGATTTTGCAAAGTCAAAGGGTGCGCGTGTGCTTATATCAAACCTGATTCCGCTCGACAGCGAAAAATATTTTGACTTCATCAGCAACGGGCTTGACAAAAGCACCTTGCTTGGCTGGCTCGGCGACAAGAGTATGCTCTATCGCTGGCAAGAGAATTTCAGCCGCAGGGTTGAGCATCTTGCAGAGATAACCGGTGAAGAGCTGGTCGACCTGCGTGGAGCGTTTTTGCTCTCTCATGAATTCGGTGAACTTTTGAGTGCCGACGGCATTCATCCGACCGAAAAGGGACACAGACTCATATGCGACACTGTTACAAAAGCGGTCATAGGCTGACACTTTAAAAAAACAAAGGGCTTTTCGTTGATTAATGGGCGAAAAGCCCTTTGCGTTATTGCACCCAAATGATTTTTGTGATACAATTATGATATAATATGCCCGCCGCCTGCGGCGAGAGATTCAAATCTTGACAGCAGATCAGAGACAGAATATTCTCCGTCGTCGTTGAAATACGATCCGACCCTGTCACCAAACGGCAGGTACCAGTGCTCATCAAGTGCCTTCATTCCATAACATGCACCTGCGACAGAGGCAGCAGTTGCAGCAGCGCAGTCGCAGTCGTGAGCCATTGCCACGCAGTTTGAAATAATATCCGTTATGCTTTTGCCAAAGCATAAAAGTGCATAAACAGTGAGAACTGCATTGTTGAGCGTGTGTACGGTGCTCATGCCGGGGTATCGTCCGTCGACGAGCTTTATTGCATCCTCGGGCGAATGCACATCCTTTGCGGTCTCAAAGGCATATTTGACAGCCTCTGCCATTCCGCATTCTTTTGGAATATGGTCAAGTGCTATGGTCAGTGCCTCTTTTATGTCGTCACAGCCGAATGCTGCGGCAATTGCGGCAGCAAAATATTTTGAGCCGTATACACCCTCGCCTCTGTGGCTGATGAGCGCATCGGTTTCTGCCATGCGTGCCGCTTCGGCAGGGTCGCACGGGTTGATATATGCATATCCGTCGCAGCGTATGTCTGCGCCAATCCAGTCTGAATATGGGTTGTCGATTTCTGCGCATTTTGCGGCGGGGATGCCGTTTTTGAGGTTCTTTAGGGCGATCTCCTCTGCCGTCCAGGCGATGGTGAGATATTTGATCCAGTTTTCGCCGACATCCTCAAGCCTGAAATTTCTGCCGTGTTTTTCAACGCAGAGCAGCGACAGGAACGTATAGCCTATATCGTCGTCGCTCGGAACGTGATCCAGAAACGGCTTTGTATAGTTTCTGCACAGCTCGTTGTATCTCGGCATCATAGGCTGCGGATGCATCGGCCAATAGTCGCGGGGAGGGAACGAAAAGCCTATCGCATCGGCATAATCGTGCATCTGCCTGTTGCTCCAGCCCTCGACAGGCGCACCGAGCGTGCATCCCGCAAAGCGAGACAGCATCGCCGCCTTCAGTCTGTCTTTGTATGTTTCAAGTGTAATGCTGCTTTTCATCAGTCAAGCCCTCCTTGGAAGCGCCAAAGCTCTTTATCGACTTAATTATATACGAATAACTAAAAAAAGGCAATAGTTTTATGATTGAATATTTATTGGATAAGCCGACCGTTTACGACAGAATCAAAGCATCAAAAAAGCCGCTTTTGCTGTATGGCATGGGAAACGGTGCCGAAAAGGCAGCCAAAGCCCTCTCGCAGCACGGCATAGATTTTTGCGGCGTAGTTGCATCGGACGGCTTTGCACGCGGCAATATGTTTTTGTCAAACAAAGTGATGAGTTTTGCAGAGGCAGAGGCAAAATACAACGATTTTGACTGTGTTTTGTGCTTTGGTGCAGAGGGCAACGAGCTCGATATGCTTAAGCAGATCGAAAACCGACACACGATATATTATCCCGATCTGCCTCTTTATGGCGCCATTCATATGTCAAAAGAAATGCTTTTAAACGAGCACACCGAGATAGAGCGCGTATTTGACCTTTTGCAAAGCGACAGATCGAGAGAAATATTTATGCAGAACCTCGAATTTTCGATAACGGGCGACAGGCGATGCCTTGATTATGGGGCAGATGATTTTGAAATGCCGAGCGAATATTATTCACACGAGGGGTTTCATGTCGATATAGGCGCATACGACGGTGACACGGCAATAGAATATGCGTCAAAAAACAGGGCGTGCAGGGGCATTATAGCCGTCGAGCCCGACAAAAAGACCTTTGCACAGCTCAAAAGAAATACCGCCTTTGATGAGCGCATCAAATGCGTCAACGCCGCAGCGGCAGAGTTTGACGGCGTGATACAGTTTGCATCGGGTTCGGGCAGAGGGTCGGCTATCGGCGAGGGTGAATTTACTGAAGCTGTTACGATAGACCTTTTGGCAGACCGCAAGAGGGCGTTTGCCGACGGCTTGGCTGTTGGCTCGATAAAGATCGATGCCGAGGGCATTGATCAGAATGTTCTTTGCGGAGCGGTCAACACGCTTTGCGACTGCTATCCCGTCGTTTCTGTGGCGGTATACCACAGGGCGGGCGATCTGTGGCACATTCCGTATTATCTGCACAAGCTGTGCGGCAGATATGTGTTTTATCTGATACGCAAGCCGTTTTGCCTGCCGACTTGGGATACATTTGTTGTCGCGGTCAAAAAATAGCTCTTTATTTTTGCAAATAAAAGTGGTATGATATATCTATCAACCGATATTAACCGAGAAGGATAGTGTTTTATGAGAGTCAGCGAGATATTATCAATAATTTCAAACGGCGGATACAACACCGCACTTACCAGGCTTTATGGCAGGTCACAGCTTGCCGAAGCACAAAAGCGCTGCATATCGCTCTGTGAGTCTTTCAAAGAGCTTTACGGCGACCTCGACGCAACATTTATATCAGTGCCGGGCCGCAGCGAAATATCAGGCAACCATACAGACCACAACAACGGCTGCGTGCTTGCCGCTTCCGTCGACATCGATATTCTTGCTTTGGCAGCAAAGACAGACGACGGCTGTATGCGTATTAAGAGCGAGGGCTATCGCGAGGATTCTGTCGTGATAAGCGAGATCTCGCCCAAGAAGGTGCGCAAGAATTCCTCTGCCGCCATCATTGCCGGCGTAGCGGATTATTTCATCAAAAACGGATATAAGGCAGGCGGCTTCTGCGCCTGCACCACCAGCAACGTAGCATCGGGCTCGGGCTTGTCGAGCTCTGCCGCCTTTGAGGTGACTGTTGCAAACATACTCAACTATTATTATAACGATATGCAGATATCTCCGATGACGCTTGCTATCGCAGGCAAGTATGCCGAGAATGTCTTTTTCGGCAAGCCCTGCGGACTTATGGATCAGGCGGCGTGTGCACACGGCGGATTGCTGTTTATTGATTTCAAATCGACCGAGCATCCTGTCTGCGAGCGTCATCAGCTCGATATAGGCGACAGGTCGATGTTCATCGTCAATGTCGGAGCAAGCCACGCAGACCTGACAGATGATTATGCGTCTGTTCCTGCCGAAATGAAGGCGTGCGCCGCACTTTTGGGCAAAGAAACGCTCAGAGAATGCGATGAAGAAGCGTTTATGTCACGCATTCCGTATATGCGCGGACTTGTCGGCGACAGAGCCATCATGAGGGCACTGCACTTTTTTGCCGAAAACAAGCGCGTGCTTTCGCAGCTTGAGTGCATCAAGAGCGGTGATACCGAGGGCTTTATGGCACTCGTCAGGCAGTCGGGCGATTCTTCTTATAAATACCTGCAAAACGTTTATACCCCTGCCACTCCCACCGAGCAGGCACTCGCACTTGCACTTTGCCTGACAGAGCGCATGGGCTTTGTTTGCCGTGTTCACGGTGGTGGCTTTGCGGGTACCATACAGGCGTATGTTCCTCATGAAAAATGCGCCGAATATAAGAGCACTGTCGAAAAGATCTTTGGCGTCGGCTCTTGCGCCGAACTCAGCATAAGACCCTACGGTGCGGTCGCTTTCGACGGAGAAAGAATATATGAATGCCGTCAGTGAGGCGATAAAGCCGCAGGTATGTATGCTCGCCTCATCATCACGAGGCAACAGCGCGTGTGTCAGATACGGCGAGCACACAATACTCATCGATGCGGGCATTTCGGCAAAGCGCATCAAGGATTCACTTGCCGATGTCGGCTGTCCGATCGGCACTCTTAATGCGATATTCATCACGCATGAGCATACCGACCATATCTGCGGACTTGAGGTGCTGATGAAAAAGCTCGATCTGCCTGTTTATGTCCCTTCGGGCTGTCTTGATGAGATATTGTATTTGTGCCCGTCTGCATCCCGCAATCTTGTGCCGATAACAGACGGTCAAAGCATAGAGGTCGGCGGAATGACGGTTACGCCATACAAGACACCGCATGATTCTTTGGACAGCGTCGGATATCGCGTGCAGTTTCCGAGCGGTGAATGCCTCGGCTATGCTACAGATATAGGTCATATCACCAAAAATGTCGTTGCGATACTTGACGGCTGCCGATATGTCGTCGTCGAGTCAAACCACGATCTGCCGCGTTTGATGTCGGGCACTTATCCCGATAGCCTTAAGCGCAGGATATCCGGCAACAGAGGACATCTGGCAAACCAGGGCATAACCAAAATGCTGCCCTATCTTGTCAAAAACGGTGCAAGGCATATTATGCTCGCACACCTCAGCGAAGAGAACAATACGCCCGAGCTCGCCTATGCTTCGGCAAAGAGCGCCTTGGCTGAATACGGCTATACCGTCATCGAGAACGGAGAGGGCGACGTCGACCTTTGCGTAGCCGCACCTCGCAACATCGTTTGCATATAATTATAAGCACAAAACACATTAATACAAATAAAAAAAGGAGCTTTATCATGGCAAAACTTGGATTACAGATCTATTCTATACGCGACGACTATGCAGCGGATTATAAGGCTGCAATAGCCTCTGTCAAGGAGATGGGCTTTGACGGCGTTGAATTTTTCGGCGCACTCGAAAACCACACCCCCGAGGAGCTGCGTGAGGCTTGCGAAGCAGTCGGCATAGAAATATGCGGCTACCACACACCCTATGAGGCTTTGTCTGACGATCGCCTTTGCTCGACGCTTGATTATATGCGCCGCCTTGGCAACAAGTATATCATCGTGCCCTGGATGCCGCAGATGGATTCGGCAGGCTGGCAGACAGTCATTGACAGATTTAATGCGATAGCACCCACACTGCGTGCCGAGGGCTTCAGATTTGGCTTCCACCTGCACAAATTTGATGTTGCAGAGCTTGACAACGGCTCTTTCGGCTGGAAGATGACAGGCGAGCAGACCCCCGACGACTTTATCATGCAGTGCGACATCGGCAATTGCTTTGGCGGCGGCAGAGACGGCGTCGAGGTCTATGAGATGTTTGCACAGAAATCCGCTACATTCCACGCAAAACCCTTCAAGGCGGACGGCGATCAGGACCTTTGCATCGGCACAGACGATGTCGATTGGCACAGAGTCATCGCTCGCTCTGAAAAAGAGAATTGCGAGTGGGTCATCATCGAGATCGAAAAGGGTCAGAGCGTCGGCAGCAAGACAGTGTCCGACAGTGCCAAGTATCTCAGACAGATAATGGACGCCGAATAATTGGTTATTTTGGTTATTAATCTAAAAAGAGAGCCTTTGCGGCTCTCTTTTTATTGTATTTGGTTTTATCTTGGTGCTTTGAGCGTCAGCGTGTGCCTGCCTTTTGGCAGTTTTAACGGCAGACTAATGCTTTCGCCATCGAGAAAGATGCCGCCTGCGCTATCCGACGCGGTTATTTCGAGCGTGCATTCGCCCACGGTGATTATGCAGGAAAAAACCGTGTGAGGCACGACATCTATCGTGCCGCCGCATATTTTTATGCCCATATAATGCTCGAGCAGCAATTTATAATACCAGCCTGCCGAGCCGGTATACCAGCTCCAGCCTGCTCTGCCGAATGCATTGACTGCGGTATAGATGTCTGCTGAGAGTACATACGGCTCGCCCTTATAGCGCTGCATATCGCTTTTTGTGAGGTTCTTTGATATAGGGTCGAGCATTTCGGTTATTTTTGTACCTATCTCGCAGAGCCCCGATTCGAACGCCGCTATCGCAAGCCAAACCGCCGCATGGGTATATTGACCGCCGTTTTCGCGTATTCCGGGCGGATAGCTTCTTATCACGCCTGCGGGCGACTTGCCCTTGTCAAACGGCGGCGAAAGCAGCTTTAAAACTTCGTCCTCTGTCAGCAGGCTATAGGCACTCTCGACCGCATCCCTGCCGTTTTTTGCCCCTGCAAATACCGCAAAAGCCTGTACCGCAGCATCTATTGCGCACTCGTCACTGCCTTTTTTGCCGTATATTTTGCCGTCACTTGCGATCGCTCTGATATACCTGCCGTCGTTGTAATGCATTTCGGCATTTTGCAGCATTTCTGCGGCACGGGCCGATATTCTGCCTGCGTTTTCGCCTGCAAACGGCAAGAACGCTTTTGCGGCGACGATATAGATAAACGTCGTCAGCATACTTTCGCCCATCATTTCAGAGAAAGCATCGTTCCAGTCGCACGAGCCCATGAGCGCAAGTCCGTGCGGACCTGTTTCTGTTACTTCGAGTGCTCTCAGGCAATGCTCTCTCAGAGAAAAGCTGTCTTTGGTTTTGTCGGGCGCTTCATAGCGCTCTTTTTTATTGTCGAGAGGTTCTGACGATAAAAAGCATATTTTTTCATCCAATATCGTTTCGTCGCCTGTTATGCGTATATATTCGCCTGTCGCAATAGGCAGCCACAGCAAGTCGTCAGAGCATTTTGTGCGCACACCGCCGATGCCCTCGTGCCACCAGTGCATTACGTCACCCTCGACATATTGATGCGAAGCGGCATTCAAGATATGCATTCTTGCTGTATCGGGCACCGAATATGTGAGCATCATGCAATCCTGAAGCTGATCTCTGAAACCGTATGCGCCGCCTGCCTGCCAGAACGATGCACGCGCCAAAAGCCTGCATACACCTGTCTGTATCGGCAGTATACCCATCAGCGCAGTCAATGTTTTTGATTGCAATTTCGCTTGTATATTCGGAATAAACTTCATTGCGGCAGCATCTGCGGCAAGGCATATGGCGTCGGTGCTTCTTTTGCGCAGTGCGGACAACTCTTTTTGACTTGCAGAGGCGATGACGAACCGAGTGCTCGAGGTGTGCGAAACAATAAGCCTGTCGCTTGCGCCGCGCTCGTCGATCAGAAAATGTGCGAGGTCTGTGTCGAGCCTTGCGTTGTCGGCACCGACGAATACGGCATCCTGCGTTCGCCTTGACGGTATATTTTTGAACCAAAAGCCGCATCCGTCATTTGTTGCCGCCGTGTTGGTGTTTTGGCCTATGCCATCGGGCGAGCAGGGGAGCAACGATAAAGCAACTTCAAATTTGTTTATATCGTAAAAATGCACGTCGATGACCTTGGCGTTTATCTCGCTGTCGATTACGACAGTCACCTTGTAGGCGTATCCGAGCAGGCTGCCCTCGTATACGGCGTGTGCGGCAAAAAACGAGACTCTTTTTGCGCATGAGCAAAGGTCATAGCATTCGGCACCTATGCGGCAGATAAGCGTTTCACCGTTCAAGCCGCCGTAAGGGTCGCAGGGATGATAGGTTATGCGCTTTTCTCTTGCGTTGCCGTCAAAGGTGTACCCGAGTGACGAATGCGTTATGACAGTGCCAAATCCGTTTTTGTTTGCCAAAACGAGAGTTCGGGGGAGCGGGGGATTGGTATCTGTATCTATGATATATGCGTTTTCGGTAAAGCCACCCTCGGCTGTCGGCAAAACTAAAGAAGCCTCGATTTTTAATGCATCACACATAGATCTCTTGATGTGCGGCACCGATGCTATGCTCGTGCCGTCATCGACAGGCAGCGCACATTTTGACAGGTCGACGTGTATGTCAGCAAGCATTTTAAGCTCGTCGGTCGCCCGGCTAAGCAGAAAGATACCGCTGCCTATATACCCTAAAAGTCCGTTCGAAACGCAAAGACGGCGTATGAATTTTTCGAGAGGTCTGTTATAGTTGTCGCTTTCGTCGATGCATATCGCCAAATCTATCTCCAAAAATCCGCGTATCATGGCGGCGTAGGCGGCTATCCAGTCAGACAGTGCTTTTTCGGTGTGCGGAAACGCTTCGAGCAAAATCAGCCTCCTGTCGCCGCTTATGCCGTGCCGCCAGAGTGCCGAAATCTCTGCCTCGGGAAGCTTTGAAAAAGTTTTTATCTGCCTTGGCATACAACATTTTCTGAGGCAAAATGACATTATGTCGCCTGACGGCTCGTTTACGGCACAGCATTTTGCCTCAAGCCTGAGAAATGCGAGGTTAGAAAGTGCTGCCTCAAGAGTTTCACCTGCCGTCACGATAAAGCAGGTCTTGCCGCCTCTGATGGGCGTGGTGCGTATAAGGCAAAGCGGTGAAATACATGCTCCGGTTCTGCCGTCGGCAACTATCGAATCGATGTCTGAGACCGTCGACAGGCCGTTTGCTTTGATGCATTCCTTCGACGTGGTGAATTCAAATGCGATATGCCTGTCGCGCATCGCTGCGACGAGATATTTCACTCCTTTTGCAGACCTGCGCTTGAATATCAGAGCGTTGTGTTCGACATCATAGCAGCCCTCGACGAACAGCCTTGAATAGGCGGGGTGCGACTCGAAATCACGCATTCTGTCAAGGCTTGGTTCAAAGCAAAGCGTGACACTGTATTTTTTGCGGTTGTCGGCAGAGGTCTCAAAAAAGAAGCCCGGGCGCGCTCTGCCTGCTCTGATGACTGTTTTGCCGGTGAACGCCTGTGATGAGTTGATCTGTGACACATATTTAGTGCCGGTTTCGCCGCTGTAATTTCCCTCACCGTGAAGTGGCGCACAGCCAAAGCATCCGCTTTGATCGCAAAAGCGTATCACTGCCGATGGCAAAAGCTCATACCTGCAAAAATCGCAGATATTCAGCATGCTTTTGCCGAACATCATTCTCACATGCCCCGATGATGAGCAGATCGCCGAAACACCGTTGCCGCTCAGCAATGCAAACTCCGGCTCTGACAGCGAAAAATTGCCTGTCGGCGTCGTTTTAAAGAGCTTGTTATCCGAAAGCCGCATCGGCACTGACGAATTGCGGTCATAGATAGCAATGCAGGGCGGCACACGCTCTTTGAGCAATTCGAGCGATGAGGATATATGATGATCCGAAACAAATCTCTTTATGAATATATCATCCCTGCAGGCGTTGGCGCAGGCTATGATGCTCATGCCGACGTGGTGCGACATAAAGCTGCGCACGATAAGTCCGTCGGCTTTTTCCGCAATAAAGTCGTTCGCTTCATAAAGCCCGTATTCACCCCTCATGCCGTTGTCGGCGAACGCCTTCAGTGCGCCTATAACGCTTTGCTCTTTGGTGCAGAGCATGAGATATGCGGCATACGGAGCATATACCGTGTCACCGGTTTGGTAGGTGCAGAGCGCAATCTCTTGAATACCGTGCGCTTTGTATGCATAGTTCATCGCAGAGTCGAATGCATAGTATCCGCTCTCTGAAATACCGAACATTTTGTTTTTTGCCATTGAGCGTTGCATCATAAACGCGAACGACAGCGACTCTGACAAAAACGAGTTTTTGTATTCGGGCAAAAACAGCGACGGCAAAAAATATTCAAATGCGGTGCCCGACCAGCTCAGCATTCCGATATAGCCGTTTTGCGTGGTGCACATTCTGCCGAGCCTTTGCCACGAACGCTTGTCGCAAAAGCCGAATGCGACCGCAGCGTACGCCGTCAGCCTGAATTCGCTCATATAAAGGTCATAGCACGAGCCGTCGGGCTTGTCTGCCGTGGCGCTGATGCCGAGGCTGAAGAGATGCTTTTTGCGATCATAAAAAATGCCGAGATCTGTATTTTTTATCTCTTCGCTGCATAATTCTATCGCTTTCATCACCTTTTCGTTGCTTTCACTCAGATACTCGTAAAGTCCCATTCTCAGTGCTATCAGGCAGCAAAAGCAGTTGCCGCAGTCGACAGATGAAACATAGTCACCGAGCGGCATTGTTGTCGAAAGGTCATACCAGTTATAAAGGCACGATTTATAGTGCTTCAGCTCTTTTACAGTCTCGAGCGTTTGCAATACACGCTCTGCCATTTCGTCGGTCGAAATAAATCCGAGATCTCTTGCGGCGAGTACCGAAACGAGATAAAATCCGATGTTGGTCGGCGAGGTTCGCATTGCGGTTCGCATTTCGGGTGAGTATTGAATGTTGTCGGGCGGCAGATGCTTTGTGTCTGCACCAACTCTGTTTTCAAAGAAACGCCACATCTCTTTTGCCGACTCGAGCAGAAATTGCCTGTCTTGCTTTGAATAATTCTTTTTGTCGCTGCCGAGCCTTTTTGACAGCAGTATTTCTGCTATTGGATAGCATAAAAACAATGCCGCAGCCAAAACGCCTGCAAGTGTTTTTGCAAACGGCAAAAGCAACACACCTATTGCCAGCGAAACAGAGGTCGGCATTATGCTTGCCGACATTCCCTCTGCCTGCATCGAGGTCGTCCATTCGAGCGTCTTTTTGCCCGAGCTCAGCCTAAATAAAGCGCGTATGGCGGCATCAGCGGTTATATATCCGCTCACAGGCACAAATATGCAGGACCACAAAAAATAGCCTGTCGCCTGCGAGAGAGCTGTCACCGAGCGTGTAAAATATCTGCGCAGCGTAAATGCTCCGCCTGAAATGAGCGTCGATATGATCGATAATAAAAACGGAATTATCAAGTGCGAAAGCGATAAGACCAGATATAAAAACGCGTTTTTGTCTATAAACAGCGCACACGCGATAAGTGCCAAAGCAGACGAAACATTTGTAAGCGCTCGCCTGATATTTGACAATATTTTGCATTTGCCTACGCAGGATATTTTGCTTTTTCCCACCATTACGATGTTTTGGATATCGCCTCTTATCCATCTGTGCATTCTTTTGCAGAACGCTCCGGGCGTTTTGGGACAGTCGTCATAAAACACCGTTTCGGGCACAAACAACGTGCGTGCTATCTCGCCCTCGACTATGTCGTGCGAGAGTATGACGCCGTCGGGCACGGCATTAATTATTGTCTTATAAAACACCTCGATATCTATCAGCCCCTTGCCGCAAAATGTTCCTTTGCCAAAGACTGCCATGCTGCGGTCAAACGAAACACTTTCGTATGCGTCGTTGCCCGGCTCGCCCGAGATAAGGCGCGAAAAATAGGTTCTGTACGCCGCCTCGAGGTCGGTTCTTATCGCAGGTTGGATTATTCCATAGCCCTTTGTCACTCTGCCGTTTTTGATGCACGGTTTGTTCATCGGGTGCAAAGCCGCTCCGAGCAGCTCTTTTAAAGCACCTATCGGCATATGGGTGTCACGGTCGAGCGTGCAGATATATTTTGTGCCGCCAAGGTCTGCGTTGCCGTATATGATCCCGTCTGTTTTTTCACCTGAAAGCAGACGCACCAGTTCGCATATCGCGCCTCTTTTGCGCTCGTAAGCACGCCATAGCTTGTCTTTTTTTGAATATTGCCTTTCACGCAGATAAACACAAAACCTGTTGCCCCATATTTTGCACAGATCGTCGATGCGTGTTTTTGCATAGTCTGTTATTGCTTTGTCCTCGGGCATGGTCTTTTGCTTTGCATCGGCAAGATCGGCAAGCAGACAGAAAACGACATTTTTATCTTTGTTCGAAGCGGCAAGATGCGACAGCTTGTCAAATATTTCGCTGTCCTTTTGCTCACCGAAAAGCAGCGTAGTTATGGCTATGACGGTCTTTGCGTCGCCTTGTATCTCGCTTAATAAAAGCTTTTTGGTCGGTTTGCTTTTTTTAAGCGAAACAAAAAGGTCTGCCACCGCAAACGCACCCTCGATGAGTGAAAGCACACAAAACAAGGCCAATGGGCCGAAGCCGGAAACTCCGAGAACCGTGGCGGCAAGTGCAATGATAAAGAAAAGGATATATATTGTGATGTTGTTTTTGCTTTCGTTTTTGAACAGCAGATCACCGAATGGTTCGTTTAGCTCAGATGCCTTTGATGCGATGGCGTTTGCAAGTGAAATTTGCGTGCAATGCTTTTTGTCTGCGAGCCTTTGCAGGCGTGTGCGATAGCTGTTTTTTGTGGTGTCGTCAAAAAGGGCATAGTTTTTTTCGAATGCCTTAAAAATGCTTTCGGGCAGATATGCCGCATCAAACAATGCGTCTGTTTCTATCGACGATGTGACTCTCAATGTCGTTATGCAGCCCTGCAAAAGTTCTCTGTCCTCATGTGACAGGCAGATCTCGCTCAGCTTTTTAAGCACGCACAGGTCGATTAGAGAGGGCACGGCATATACCGAGCCTGCGGTCAGCTCAAATTCTGCCGAATTATCAGATAGATAGTCTGTCACGTCACGTTCGGTAAGCACATAATGCTTTTGCTCGCAGAGCCATTTGAGTTTGTCTGTCAAAAACTTTTTGCACGCCCTGCGCTCAAGCTTCAAAATGCCCCGATACGCCTTTTCTATCAGATGCATATTGTCGCATATCCACGCAAATTCGCCCTGCGAATTATAAAGTGCCGTTTTTTGCGTACGTCGTATCACACAAAACGCTCTTTTTGCTTCTTTAAAAACATTTAAAGATACATTTTTTTGCATTGCATTCCGCCTCGCCATATAGAGTTTTGTTTTGAGTTTTACTTATTTTTGCCATTATTTGCGCATTTATGCCCGAAATGCTCAAAATAAAATTTGGCAGTATAATCACATGCCGTTTTACAAACATTATTGTCGATGCAAAAACAAAAAAGCAGGTGAGGGATGAGCATCACGATTAAAAAAATAAAGAGAATAATTGTTTTATTTGCGGCGCTGGCGTTGATGTCGGTTGCCGTGTTGCCTGCGGCGGCTATCGGTGAAACCGTTTATGCGGGCGGAAACGCATTCGGCATAAAATTTTTTACCAAGGGCGCTCTCGTTGTCGGAATAAGCGCTGTCGAAACAGCCTCGGGGCTTGCTTCTCCGTCAAAGGAGGCGGGCATCAGGTCGGGCGACATCATCACGGCGGTCGATGGTGACGAGGTGCTGTCGGGAGATGAATTTTTGCGCATCGTTTCAGAGAGCGGCGGCAAGGCAATGAAAATGACCGTCATGCGTGGCGAAACGACCTTCGAAACGACAGTCAATCCTGTTGCCGATGCACAGTCCGGTGCTTATAGGCTCGGCATGTATATCCGTGATTCGGCGGCAGGCATAGGCACTGTGACCTATGTGCTTTCCGACGGCAGGTTCGCAGGGCTCGGACACGGCATTTGCGACAGCGAAACGGGTACGCTTTTGCCGCTGGCCGATGGTGCGGTAGTCGATGTAGAGATAACCGGTGTAGTCAAGGGCAAGCGCAATATGCCGGGTGAGCTGAAAGGCACGTTCGGTTCTGTGCGCAAGGGAACACTGTTTTCAAATACCGAAACAGGCGTCTATGGCGGCTATTACCGTTTTCCCAAGGCTTTGACAGAGCCGACGGTGACGGCACACGCCGAAGAGGGCAGGGCACAGATACTGACCACCCTGGGCAGAGACGGCATAAAAAGCTATGACATCGAGATCGAGAGCGTTGACGGCAGCCAAAGCACCAAAAACCTCATGATCAAGGTCGTAGATAAAGAGCTGATCGAGCGTGCGGGCGGCATAGTTCAGGGAATGAGCGGCAGCCCGATAATGCAGAACGGCAAGCTCGTCGGAGCGGTCACGCATGTCCTCGTCGGAGATCCGACACGGGGGTATGGGATATTTATAGAGAATATGCTGGAGCATTGAGTTAAAGCAACAGGCTTTTGAGGTAGCCCGGATGGTCTATTGACAAATTATTTAAGATGCTATAAAATAAAGCCGCCGAAAATGGCCGGCTTTATTTTACATAGGGCGAGCGTGGTGTTGAATTTCGCCGATGGGCAAATACTGTATTAAGGCAGTGCATATTATAGAACTATGCCATAAATGATCAAATATATACAGTCCTTCCGCATATAATGGTTTGGGAGGGGTTATATGAAGATAGCTTATTGTTTGCCGCAAAAAACAGCCGCTTTCTGCGGCGTTATGGTCAAGGATCGACTTTTGCTGACAGGCGGTCACGAGCCGACAGCATATTGGCTTGATATGTCGGATGGTTCGTGTATATCAACTGTTCGGCTTTCCAAGCCTATAAAATGCATTTCACGTGACAAAAACGGCTTTGTCGCTGTTAACGGCGATACGCTCATCTTGCTTGACAATTCACTTTGCGAACAGGCAAGCGTCAAACTGCCGATCAGGGCAACAGGCGTTTCGGTATTAAAAGACGGACTTATCGCACTCGTATCGGACGGTTCTGTATTCCTGACCGATCTCGGCGGCAATATGACCGCCGTTTGCACACACAGCAATTGCATAGGCTATGCCGAGTCGCTTTCTGCCCGTGCGTGTGTCTATGAGCACCGAGGCAGGATACATATTGTGTTAGATGCGCCGTCGGCAAGCTTTGACAATACAGTGCCGTCTTATTTGTCGTTCCGCTCGCTCATCGTCGATGGTGCTGATGTTTACGGGCTTTTCGGCTATGGCTATATCTATAACTGTGTCTTGCCGATATTCTCGGGAGGACTTGACATAATGTATAAATATTCTGACAGAAAAGGCTTTTTTGACCTGCTGCGTCAATAAGCATTTGTGAGGTGAAAGTATGCAATATATTCTTGAGGGCTCAAATATTCCTTCTGTGCCTTTAAGGAGTGACGATTCGTGCAAAACGGACTTCGGCACGGTTGGCGCTTTGACAGGCTGCGATGAAATGACAGGTGCTGCCATACTTTGCGGCAGAGCGGTATTGCACTGCGGAGCAGGTTTGCTCGTGCAGTCAAGCCAAAGAAAAGCACTTGATATATTGCGGCTCGCCGTTCCCGAAGCAATATGTGTTTCGCCAGAACGCCTTTTTGAGCGCAGGCTTAATTCGTGCGTGATAGGCTGCGGCATAGGCAGGGCATATGACGGGGTCTTGCCCGATATATTATGCAGGCTTGATATTCCGACTGTTATAGATGCAGATGGCATAAATTTTATTGCGATGCATAAAGATATAACAAAAAACATTCACTGCGAGCTTGTCATCACGCCTCACCCGGGCGAAATGTCGCGTCTTACCGGTCTTAGCGTGCCTGAGATACAGAGCGACAGGATAAATATTGCCATCGATCTTGCAGCCGAAATAAATGCCGTAACTGTTCTTAAGGGTCACAACACCGTTATCGCAATGCCAAACGGCGATGTTTTTGTCGATCGGCTCGGCGGAACAGAACTCGCCAAGGGCGGCAGTGGCGACGTTTTGGCGGGCATTATCGCATCGCTTTGTGCGCAGGGAATGTCTGTGCGTGATGCCGCACTGCTCGGCGTACACACGCATTCCGCCGCAGGTAAGAGTCTTGCATCCAAATTCGGCGTGCGAGGCGTTATGCCGTCTGATCTTTGCACTGAGGCAGGCAGGCTGCTGTGCTGATACCGGTGAATTAGCGAGAGGGGATTACTGCCATCAAAAAAATATTTGCAATAATGCTTTTGACTGTCTGCATTTTAACATGCTCGTGCAATACGATAACGCCGTTCATATACGACGGAACAGTCGTCAGATGCTCTGAAACCGAGTTTGAATTGAGTCTTTCGGGCGAAAACGCCGAGGTTGACATAATCAAGCCCGAAACTCTGTCGGGAATGCATATTTCGTTCGGCGAAAGTATACTGTGCAGCTATAAGGGACTTAAGACTGTCATTCCGCAAACAGCGTGCGAGATACCGTTCGATGCGCAGAGAGCGGCAATGCTTATCAACTCTTCAATGCCTGTTTCGAGGGCAGCGGGCGAGAACGGAGAGATTATTTTTACTTATTCGCTTGACGAAACGCGCTTGTTAGTGTATTATGACAGTCAGAAGCATAGCGTCATCGGATTTTTTGTCGGTGACAGATATTATGAGATCGTAACGGAGAATTAAAAATTGCCTTCACACAGAGCATTTGCCGAGATAGATCTTTCGGCAATAGAACACAATTATAAATACATAAGCTCGCTTTCGGGCGGTGCGTGCGTTATAGCAGTCGTCAAGGCCAACGCCTATGGCCACGGAGCAGTCAGGGTCGCAGAACGCCTCGAGAAGCTGGGCTGCAATATTTTTGCGGTAGCGTGCCTTGATGAGGCTGTTCAATTGCGCAATGCGGGCATCAAGAGCGATATTCTTATACTTGGAGTAACACCCGAGGAGGATGCCGCAGTGCTCGAGCAGTACGGCATAATGCAGGCTGTCACCGATGTCGGCTATGCAAGGGCACTGTCCGAGCGCGCACATGTAAAGGTGCATATCAAGGTCGACACCGGCATGTCGAGGCTCGGCATTTATTGCCATGCGGCAAACGACGTTTCGACTGCCTCAGACGCCGCACAGACTATAGCCGATATGCCGAATATCGATGTATGCGGCATTTTCACTCATTTTGCAGAATCAGATGATATAGGCTCTGAAATGACCGAGCGGCAATATAAGCTGTTCGTTTCGGTTACCGACGAGCTCGCACGCCGTGGCGTCAAGGTCGGACTTCGCCATTGCTGCAACAGCGCCGCAATACTTGCGTTTCCGCATATGCATCTCGATGCAGTCAGACCCGGTATAATACTTTACGGACATTCGCCTGCGCCTGATGCGTTGACAGACAGCAACCTTTTGCCGGCAATGAAAGTTGCCTGCCGCGTCTATTCTGTCAAGCAGTTGAAATGCGGCGACCGCATAAGCTATGGCGGAACATTCACAGCTCCGCACGATATGACCGTTGCTGTCATTTCGATCGGCTATGCCGATGGCTTTTCTCGCATTCTGTCGGGTTCTGCTACCGTAAGCATCGGAGGCGTCGATTGCCCGATAGTCGGCAGGATCTGCATGGATCTCTGCATGGTCGATGTTTCAAATGCAAAAGATGTTCGCCGCGGCGATACCGCCGTCATATTCGATGGAGCGGATAGCGTCTGCCGCATCGCAAGACAAATGAACACCATCAATTATGAGGTGCTCTGCATGTTCCGCCAGCGCGTCGAACAGATCTATAAATAGTTCAAATAAGAAGCAAAACGGCAATGAAAACCAAAAAAGCTTATTGCGTTTGGGATACACTGCCTGCTATGAGCAGTTCTTGTGTTTGCATCTCTTGTCATGGTCGTTATTCAAACAGCGAAGCATAAATCGCCTGAAAAGGCATCTTGAATACAGCAAAAAAACTCTCCCGAAAACACATCGGGAGAGCTTTTATATTATGGTATATTTAATTTTCGTCGATGACGGGGAGGGTATACTCGCCGTCGGAGCTTGTGCCGTATTCGACTGCGTCGGCGGTCTCGATGCGCTTCATATAGAGGGTCAGCACACGCTGCAGTGGCTCTTTGATCTCGTCCTCGCGGTACATAAGAGGGGGCAGCCCGATATCGAGGTTGGCTCTGACCTCTTCGGCGATGTCGTCGTCAAGCTCGGCGATGAGCTTTTCGGGGTCTTTGAGGAATATGCCGAGCACGGGTGCATTCTTTGTGCCGAATATGCGTGCACTCGAAATGCTCTTCCACGATATAAACAGGTTTTTGCCGGGCGAGGTGATAAAATCATAATATCCGTTGCGGCAGACTATCATCGCATCCTTTGGCGAGATCAGCCTGAAAACCGTATAAGCCGCCATAAAAACGAAATATGCGAGTGCCAGAATGCCGATGACGGTTATCGCTGTCAGTATGCGACCGTCGATATTGCCGAGCTGCGGCAGTATGCTCGGCGCTATTGCGCAGGATGCCGATGCCAGGGTCAGCAGAATATATATCGTCAGTCGCACAGGCGCTGTCGAATCCTTTTGTCTTACATGAATAAACTTGCTTTTCTTCATGATATATGCTCCTCAGATGGGTTTAAAATCGCTTTTCAGTCGTATTTGACGACAGTCTGATCGTTATAGACCTTAAGTCCGCTCTCGTCGATTTCGTGCTTGCCTGCGAGGTACTCTTTGTCGACAAGGTCGTCGATAAGCACGAGCGTACCATCGTCTGCTTTTTCATATACAAACAGCCTGTAAATAAGTCCCTCGGGCCAGTTGTCAACAGAATCTTCAAGCGACTCGCCCGACTCATACATGCGCTGCTTTTGTATATAATAGTTGGCATCGAGGTCGAGCTCTACGCCGCCGAAGCAAACGCGCGCATAATAATAAGTGTCCTTTAGCTCGGCTCTGAAGGCTGACACCTCATATTCCGTGCCGTGCGAATCACGCAGAACATACACGAGCCTGTTTTGATCGCCGTATTCAGTGCCCTTGAGGTTGACCTTTACGCCGAATTCGAGCTCGCTTGTCTCTGCGGCATAAGCGTTGCCGTCGAGCTGCACCCTGCCCGAATAGCTCATGTATTCGTTGGGCTGCACCTGATATATCGTGACCTTGCCCGCACTTGCGGTCTTGTCCGAAAAATAAGCGGTTGTGTACATTTTGGGGTCGCAGCCGCTGAATATACGCCAAAAGAGTATGATATAGACAAACGCGGCGATAGAATAAAGTGCTATCTTAAACACCTTTTTTATCACCTTGGATGCCTTTGACGGCGGCATGACCGTCGACTCTTGCATTTCTTCATCGTCAGGGAAATAGTTGCCTTTGTAATCCATTGATTGTCCTCACTTGTTGACATAACGCGATGTGGTAATGTGGAAAAAATATTTTTCCACAGCCAAAAACGCCTTAAAAACGGGGGATAAGCAGAAGTTTTCCACACTTATCCACCGACTTTTCCACATTATGCGGAAAAAATTATGTAAAACCCATTATTGCCAATAATCCTTGTCGATGCATCTCATGCGTATCGCGACCGCCATGTTGGCATCGGTTATTGTGTCGTTCTGCTCAAAATCGGCGATGGTGCGCGCGATCTTTAATATCTTGTCATAGCCTCTTGCGGACAGCGACATCTCAGAGAATGCCGCCTCAAGCAGACGCTTTGCACTGTCTGAGCATGAACAGTATTTGCGTATGTGCTTTGACTCCATTGCGGCGTTGCACAGCAGCGGCTTGCCGTATGATGTCGTGTCGCCGTTGAATCGGTCGATGGCAAATTGCCGCGCCTTGAGCACACGCTCACGCATCTCGGCGGTGGACGGAGTCTTTTCGTCGCCGTCGAGGTCTGAAAACTCGAGCGGATCGACAGAAACCTGTATGTCTATTCTGTCGAGAATAGGCCCGCTTATGCGCTGCATATATGCAAACCTTGCTGAAGGGCCGCAGGTGCAGGCTCTGGTAGGGTGACCATAGTAGCCGCATTTGCACGGGTTCATCGCACAGATCAGCAGAAAATCGGCAGGGTAGGTGACAGTTCCGTTGACACGTGATATAGTCACTGTGCGATTTTCGATAGGCTGCCTCAAAACCTCGCGTGCTCGTTTGTCAAATTCGGGAAACTCGTCGAGAAACAAGACGCCGTTGTTGGCAAGGCTGATCTCGCCGGGCTTTGGATATGTGCCGCCGCCTGTCAGCGCAGCGGTCGAAAGCGTGTGATGCGGCGCTCTGAACGGTCTGCTTGTAAGAAGGGGAGTGAGCTCCTCGGTCAATCCTGCAATAGAAAAGATTTTTGAGCTCTCAAGGCTCTCCGAAAGCGTCATCGGCGGCATTATGCCCGGCAGTCTTGACGCGAGCATCGATTTGCCCGAGCCGGGAGGGCCCACGAGCATTATATTGTGGTTGCCTGCGGCAGCGATCTCAAGCGCCTTTTTGACTGCGTCCTGACCTCTGACGTCGGCATAATCGAGCGGATATTGCCCGACCTTGCTGAAAAAGCTGTTTGAATCAAATCTTATGGGTTCAATGTCGGTCTTGCCCGCAAGATGCAAAAGTATCTGATAGACCGTGCGGCAGGGGAACACCGCTATGCCCTCGGCGGCGGACGCTTCAAGAGCGTTCTCCTCGGGCAGATATATTTCTTTAAAGCCTGCGTCACGCGCAGCTATCGCCATGGGCAAGGCTCCGTTTATGCGCCTGAGCTCACCTGTCAGCGAAAGCTCGCCGACAAAGCACTTTTTGGTCAGGTCACAGCGGTAGAGGTCGATCTTGTCGATAAGAGAAAGCAATATCGGCAGGTCAAAGCCTGCACCCTCTTTGCGAATGTCGGCAGGTGCGAGGTTGACTGTGACCGCACCGCGCTTGAGCGGCAGACTGTTTTGCTTTGCGGCAGCACGCACACGGCTGGCAGCCTCTTTGACTGCGGCATCAGGCAGACCTATTATGTTCAGCGTCTGCTGCCCACCTGTGGGAGCAGACGAGGATTCGACGGTTATGATGTGCCCGTCAATGCCCATGATGGCTACTGAATAAAAAACGTTGATCATCAAACAGACCTCCTGCTTTTTATAGTTCATTAATTATAGCATATCTTTCCTAATAAAGCAAGGGCATTAGCGCATCTATTGCAAAAAACATTATTTTGGTAATTTTGAAACCAAAAATCGCCGCTTTTGTGCGCCTTATCGTGATTTGTGCATCACCCACATTTACGCTTCGCTTAAGTCGCCTTATCGTTTGTCAAAATAGCCAAAAAAAATGCTGAAATATGTGCATAATGACAATTGACAAATAGCGTTTTAGTGATATACTAATGATAGAATAAATGTTTTATCGGAGGTTTTTTATGAAAGTCAAAAAGTTAGTTGCCCTTTTACTTACTATTTTCATCACGGCTGCTTTTATATGCGGCTGCGTTGATCAAAATGGCGTTTCGGATGATATGAGCTCGAGCGCAGATCCGAGTTTTGACTCAGATGATACCTCGAGCAATATATCAAGCGATGCTTCAAGCGATACTTCAAGCGATGCTTCAAGCGACGACCCGAGCGACGAGTCAAGCGACGAGTCAAGCGATGATACTTCGTCGAGTGACCCTCTCGACCCGATGGCGGAATATCAGAAATACCTTGAACTTTTTATTGAGCATTATAACACTTGCCAAAGGATCCTTTATCAATTGCTCAGCTATGATGAGAACGACTATATAATGTCGCCTTGCTATTATATAGCTGAGGAGAACGGCAAGCAGGTATTAAAATGCAAGTACTATAAGTTCTACCGTGTGACCGATGAGGAATTTACCTATATGGGCGCTCTTATCAATTATATGGCGAAATACAATGCCGACTGTGCCGACTGGCTTTGCGAGCTTTGCAACGACTCGGATCCGGCTAATGACAAGCCGCCGAGGTATATCGAAGGTCCGCATTGTGATTTGTATATGGCGGATCCGCAGTATCGCTGGGGCAGCATCGAATCAGCGCAGCTTAGCTGTACTCGTGCCGAGGTAACCGCCGAAAACTCGTATTTTGAGGTTGAAAACGGCAGACTGTATTGCTATTTGTATTCTAAGGTATGTACAGAAATAGAGGCAAAAAACGTCAAATATTTAAAGACCATAGAAACCGACGAATACGTTAAATATAAATACTATTTGTCCGAGGGCTCATCGGCTTTTAACAGGCATCCCAAAAATCCGAATGAAGACGAATTGCAGGAATTGCTTGAGTATTTTATCAATCGAGAAAACGAAATAATGGCGTTGTTCACGGGCGATTCGTATTATGACAAAAACGACAGCCTTGAGTTTGTTATAAACTATATGTGGTGGGGCGAAGAATTGATCCCCATGAAATATAACTATTATCGCTTGACGATCGATGGCATCAACAGCATCAGAGATCTTATCGACTATTGTGCGTTAGATTATTACGATAAGTCGGCTATAGCTCGCAGCTTTTTCTATGACGGTGATGAACAGCCGTATTTCATTGAGACCGATAGGGGAGTGTATATGCTGTTCAAAAAAGATCCGGATGAGATCGTTCCCACAGATGTCCGCACATACGACATTGAGCGCAGTACAATCGAGATAAAAGACGGCATAATGTATATCAGAACGCGGCGCAACAGCGGTGGAGAATATGCTACTCAAGATGATTATATCAACGAGTACAAGTATTGCGATGGCAGATGGAGATTCTTTAGGCAAGGCACTGAGCGCCACAAATAATGTTGCGGCTGGTTTTTTCAAATTAAAATTATAAGATTTAAGAATATAGTGATCGAATTCTGGCATCGTGACCGGATAGAAGCAGATCAGACGCTCTTTTGGTGCCCCCTTTGTGGGGCACCTTTTTTATATCGGACGCTGCCTTTGCCGTTTTTTGGCGAGATAAAAATAAAAAAAGCCCGAAAAAACGAAAGTTGCTATTTACATCTCGCAATTTTCGTGGTATATTATTGTTTGGATAAAAAACAGGAGGTTTGATTTTTTAATGGCAGAAAGCAAAAATCTCATTACGAGAAAAAAGATTTCCATGGACGGCAACAGTGCCGCCGCTCATGTAGCTTACGCTTTTACCGAGGTTGCAGCTATCTATCCTATCACCCCTTCGTCGGTGATGGCAGAGCTGACTGACTCTTGGAGCGCGTCGGGTCTTAAGAACATCTTTGGTGACAAAGTCAAGGTCATGGAGATGCAGTCTGAGGCAGGCGCAGCAGGCACGGTTCACGGCTCTTTGGCAGCCGGCGCACTTACCACCACATTCACAGCATCGCAGGGTCTGCTGCTGATGATCCCCAACATGTACAAGATCGCAGGCGAGCTCTTGCCTTGCGTTATTCATGTTTCGGCAAGATGCGTTGCTTCGCACGCACTCAACATTTTCGGCGACCATTCTGACGTTATGGCATGCCGCCAGACCGGCTTTGCTATGATGGCAGGCTCTAACCCTCAGGAGGTCATGGACCTCGGTGCAGTCGCACACCTTGCGACCATCAAGGGCAGAGTTCCGTTTGTCAACTTCTTTGACGGCTTCCGTACCTCGCACGAGATCTCTAAGATCGAGGCTTGGGACTATGAGACTCTCAATGAAATGGTCGACAAAGACGCTATCGACGCTTTCCGCAAGCGCGCTCTCAACCCCGAGCACCCCGTGCTCCGCGGCTCTGCAGAGAATGGCGACATATTCTTCCAGCACAGAGAGGCATGCAACACCTATTATGATGCACTGCCCGAGATAGTCGAGCACTATATGGACGAAGTCAACTCCAGAATAGGCACCGACTATAAGCTCTTCAACTACTATGGCGCTCCCGATGCTGATCGCGTTATCATCGCTATGGGCTCGGTCTGCGACGTTGCAGAAGAAGTTATCGATTACCTCAACGCACACGGCGAGAAGGTCGGCCTTGTCAAGGTTCGTCTCTATCGTCCTTTCAGAGCAGACAGACTGCTCGAGGCTATTCCCGCGACCTGCAAGCAGATCGCTGTCCTCGACCGTACCAAAGAGCCCGGCTCTCTCGGCGAGCCTCTTTATCTCGATGTTGTTTCGGCAGTTGCAGCTTCCGGCAGAGATATCAAGATCGTTGGCGGCAGATACGGCCTCGGCTCAAAGGACACCACTCCTCAGAGCATCTTCGCTGTTTACAAGAGCCTCGCAACGGCTCCCAAGCATAATTTCACCATCGGCATCGTTGACGACGTCACAGGTCTTTCGCTGCCCGAAGAGCCCGCTCCCGACACTTCGCCCGCAGGCACTATCTCGTGCAAGTTCTGGGGTCTCGGCGGCGATGGCACAGTCGGTGCAAACAAGAACAGCATCAAGATCATCGGCGACCATACCGACAAATTCATACAGGCTTACTTCCAGTATGACTCAAAGAAGACCGGCGGCGTGACCATCTCGCACCTCCGCTTCGGCGATAAGCCCATCAAATCTTCTTATTATATAAGCAAAGCAGACTTTGTCGCTTGCCACAACCCCTCTTACATCAAGAGATATAAGATAGTTCAGGACGTCAAGCCCGGCGGCACGTTCCTGCTCAATTGCCAGTGGACTCCCGAAGAGCTCGACAGCCATCTGCCCAACGACACCAAGCGTTATATCGCAGAGAACGGCATACATTTCTATACCGTCAACGCTATCGACAAAGCTCGCGAGATCGGCATGGGCAAGCGCACCAACACCATTCTGCAGTCTGCATTCTTTGCACTCGCAAAGATACTTCCTATCGATGAAGCTATCGAATATATGAAGTACATGGCAAAGAAGTCCTACCTCAAGAAGGGCGAGGACGTTGTCAAGATGAACTATGCCGCTATCGACGCAGGCGTCGAGAGCATAGTCAAGATCGACGTTCCCGATTCCTGGAAGGGACTTTCCGATGACGCTGCAGCAAGCGCTACCACCGGCGATCGTGCAGATGTTGTTGAATTTGTCAACGACGTTCTGCGTCCCGTTTCGGATATGCGCGGCGACGATCTGCCTGTTTCGGCATTTACCAAGTATGTTGACGGCACGTTCCCTCAGGGCAGTGCAGCCTTTGAGAAGCGCGGCGTTGCAGTCGACGTTCCTGTTTGGTATGCAGAAAACTGCATTCAGTGCAACCAGTGCGCATTCGTGTGCCCGCACGCTGCTATCCGTCCCTTCGCTATGACCGAAGAGGAGGCTGCAGCCGCACCCGCATCTACCAAGTTTACCGAAAAGCCGGTAATCAAGACAAATTACAAGTTCACAATGGCTATTTCGCCCCTCGACTGCATGGGCTGCACCCTCTGCGTAAAGGCTTGCCCCACCAAAGAAGGCAAGAGAGCTCTCGAGATGGTTTCTCAAGAGTCGCAGCTTGACCAGCAGGCAGCTTGGGATTATGCCGTTGCCAACGTACAAGAGAAGCCTGAGATCATCGCTGACACCATCAAGGGCAGCCAGTTCAAGCAGCCGCTGCTTGAGTTCTCGGGTTCGTGCGCAGGCTGCGCAGAGACCTCTTATGCAAGACTGATCACACAGCTCTTCGGCGAGCGTATGATCATATCTAACGCAACCGGATGCTCGTCCATTTGGGGCGGCTCGGCTCCTGCAACTCCTTACACCGTTAACCGCGAGTCCGGACATGGTCCCGCTTGGGCTAACTCGCTGTTCGAGGACAACGCAGAGCACGGCTTCGGCATCTATCTCGGACAGAAGGCTATCCGCGACCGCCTTATCGGCAAGGTTGAGGCTATCCGCGAGACCGAGATCACCGAAGAGCAGAAGGCTGTTATAGATGCTTACCTCAGCACTGCTGAGGACGGCAGAGCTAACGAGAAGGCTACCAAAGAGCTCGTCAAGATGCTCGAGGCAAGCACCATCGCAGGCAAAGAAGAAATCCTCAAGGATAAAGAGTACCTCTCCAAGAAGTCCGTTTGGATCTTCGGCGGCGACGGCTGGGCATATGACATCGGCTTCGGCGGTCTTGACCACGTCATCGCTTCCGGTGAGAACGTCAACATCATGGTATTTGATACCGAGGTCTACTCCAACACCGGCGGACAGGCTTCCAAGGCAAGCCAGATCGGCCAGGTCGCACAGTTTGCTGCAGCCGGCAAGGCTATCGGCAAAAAGGATCTTGCTGCTATCGCAATGTCCTATGGCTATGTCTATGTCGCTCAGATTTCTATGGGTGCTGACAAGAACCAGACCCTCAAGGCTCTGCTCGAGGCAGAGGCATATCCCGGACCTTCGCTGATCATCGGCTATGCACCCTGCGAAATGCACGGCATTAAGGGCGGCATGGCTAACTGCCAGGCAGAGATGGCTAAGGCTGTCGCTGCGGGCTATTGGCAGACGTTCCGCTATGATCCTCGCCGCAAGGCAAATGGCGAGAACCCCTTCATGCTCGACAGCAAGCAGCCCACCGAGAGCTATGCTGACTTCATCAAGGGCGAGACCAGATACAGCAGACTTGCACAGTCGTTCCCCGAAAGGGCAGCACAACTGTTTGCAGATGCTGAACAAAACGCCAAGGCTAAGTATGAGCACCTTGCTCATCTTGCCAACAACTGATTACACATTAGTGTCGCGGTGCGTGCGTGACTGCACGCACCGCGCAGTTTTTATTAAGCATGGGAGGCTGAAACTATGGCTCAAAACAGCAAAAACGGCGGTTATAGGGCAAAGGGCTATAAGCAGATGTACGTCGCAACGGCTATATGCATGATAGTTGTTATCATCATAATAGTTGCTATGGCGGTGCTGCATTCCAACCTTGATCCCAACGACACCTCTGTTGACCCCGACCTGTCGCGTGGCGAGAACATTCTGCCGCCCGAAGACAGCGACGTCAGCATATACCAGGTTTCAGAAGCACCACAGAACCCCGATGCTGTCAATTATATCGAGCACTCTGTGCCTAACACCGAGATCTACAGCGGAATGCTGACGCTTGTCACCGCAAGCGGCAAAGAGCCTAACAGGACTTTGCTTGGTCTGACCGATATTTATTCCAACATGAATAAAAGCTATGGACTTACCACCACCTCGCTCGAGCTTAACGCCGAGGCGATCAAGGGACTAAATCAGTTTATATCTGCTTTTGAATCAGAGGTGGGCTACGGCAAGGACAGACTGCTGATACAGGACGCTTATTGCAGCTTTGACACGCTTTCTTCAAAAGAAAAGCTCACCAGTTATCCCGATCTTGCCAGCGGATATTCTGTCAGATTCAGCATAACCAATCCGGGCGACTATAAGCTCGGCGAGGGCAAATATCTCTGGCTCGAGGACAATGCATATCGCTATGGATTTATCTTGCGGTATCCTGTCGGTAAAGAGGCAGAAACCAAGATCGCGGCGAACAATATGTGCTATCGCTATGTTGGTGTTGCACACTCTGTCTATATTAAAAACAACGCCATCAGCCTTGATGAGTATATCACCGAGGTGCAGGCTCACGATTATAAGAACCCGATCCGCGTGACCTATGGCGATACGACTTATAAGATCTATTACCAGGCGGCTGATACAAACCTCGCGTCGACGCTCGTTTATGTTCCGACCGACTATCCCTATGAGATCTCGGGCGACAACATGGGCGGCTTTATAGTCACTGTTGCAGAGACTGCCGAGAGCGAAGTGTCTGACACCTCGGGCGATTGAAAGCAAGAACTGCGTCGACATACCGTCGACGCTTTTTGTACACAAAATAACCCAAAACAGCAAAACGAACAAATGTTTTGTCTGAATGCTCAAAACGTAAAAAAATCGCCCCCGAATTTGTGCTTTTTGACGATAGGTTTTTGTCAAATAATGGCACCCAAACCCCCGCAAAAGTCGTTTGCACAAAAAGTGACGCAAAAGTGTAAATTATTATTTTCGGTATACTGATTGTGCAAGTTTTGGTAAACACGGATTTTGCTGCCGATTTTAAAGAATATAGCCAAAATCACGCAGCACGGCAGGGGAGTGGTAAACTTGCAATTCTTGCACATCGGTGAACGATAATTATATGTAAAAAAAGAGGGCTTATTGACATAATGTTTTTAGCTATTTGCATATTTTATCGCTCTTCTTTTGATATAAAATGCCCAAATCAAAAAGTCTATTTTGCTCGCTATTGACAAAATTGACGAATGGTGCTAAACTTCAGCGTGTAGATATGTAAAAAGCTATAGCCATGCTCAAATGCTGTTGCTTTTTATCGCACCATTCCATTTCAGGAGGATCAACGGATGAACCAGATCAAGCACAATTTAGCGCGTGTTCTGTGCGCATTTATCGTGTGTGCCATGCTTTTTGGCGGCTTTGGCGGCACGATAGGTGTATTGCAGGCCGACGCATTAGTTGAATCGGTAGGCGGATCCGATTCACTTGTTCGTACATCGCTCAAAGAGATCAAGTCTATACTTACCTCGACGATGTACAGCGACTATGATGAACTTTACGCACAGGTCAAAGATGCGGTCAGTTCCATCGGTCTCGACTTAAAGTCGTATGACAAAGAGCTTACGGGCGCAACAGTTGCGTTCGACACTCTCGATGGCGAAGAATGCATTTTGGTAGGTGACGACGGCAACCTGACTTTTAAGATCAATGTTACCGACGAAGCTCGCTATTGCCTGCGTATCGAGTATTATACCGGTGATATCACCGTTTGCGATGCCGATGGCAATGTCGTTTCGACAGGCAAGTCAACCTCGGCAGAGCGCATGATACTTATTGACGATAAGGTGCCGTTCAAAGAGGCACGCTCGATCGAGTTTTCTAAAGCTTGGATCGACAAATTGCCTATAATAGGCGACGACGGCAAGGTCGTCAAAGACACTTATGGCAACAAGCAGACATATCCCTCTAACGGCGATCAATACCTCGAGTATGTCACCGACCAGAAGAATAACGCCGCTGACTCCTCCCGTCCTTTCCAAAAAGACAACAACGGCAATGAGCTTAAGCCCGATAAACAACTCGACGCATCTTGGGTCACCGCCATGGTTCAGGATTCGACAGGTTATTATAACAGCCCCCTGCGCTTCTATCTCTCAGAGGGCGAACACACCATAACATTTGCTACCGTCAGCGAGCCCATCGCCATCAAGTCGATCTCGTTCGTTCCTATGACGGCGCTGCCCACTTATACAGAATATCTTGAGCAGTACAAGGACGCTGTCGACTATACAGGCGACAAGCAGTATACACAGGCAGAGTTCCCCACAATGACCTCTGACCGTACGATATATCAGCTCAATGACCGTGCTTCTGCGATAACCGTTCCGCAGGATCCTGCACTCGTTCTGCTCAACTCTATCGGCGGCGACAAGTGGCAGTACACCGGTCAGTGGATCGAGTGGAAGGTCAACGCACCTGCCGCAGGCATGTACAGCATAGTTCTTCGTGAAAAGCAGAGCTTCTATGCAGGTATGTATGTCTCGCGCAAGCTGACCATCAACGGCGAGCAGCCTTTTGCTGAAGCAAGCAACCTGCGCTTCAATTATTCTGAATCGTGGGAGACCAAGGCACTCTCTGCCAGCACTTACGATGCAGATGGCAACATTGATTACAGCACTGCAACACCGCTCAAGTTCTATCTGAATGAGGGCGTTAATACCATCAGACTTTATGTCGTTCTCGGCGATATGGCAGAGATGCTCTCTGATGTCGAGGAGTCACTCAACAATATCAACGAATACTATCGTAAGATATTGATGATAACCGGTCCCGATGCCGACGAATATCGTGACTATGACTTTGACAAGCTGATCCCTGACGTACTCAAGGGACTTGTCAAAGAAGCAGCAAACCTCAACCACGCTTCTGCACAGCTTACCGAGGTCACCGGTGCCAAGGGCGACCACGCTGCAACGCTTGAGCGTATTGCTGTCATTATCGAGAGAATGGGTACTTATCCCACCACTATCGCAGGCAGCATGAGCACTCTTAAGGACCACCTCGGCACTCTCGGTACCTGGCTTACCGACTCGCAGAACCAGCCTCTGCTTATCGACTATATCTGCTTGCAGTCTCCCTCTGATGAACTGCCGCAGGCAGAAGCCACCTGGTGGCAGAAGCTCGTCAATGAATTCCAGAAATTCATTGCTTCGTTCTTCTCTGACTATAACTCGCTCGGCTCTGTCTCTGACCAGACACTCACCAGCGAAGAGCTCGAAAAGGTTTCGATAACCGTCTGGACCAACACCTCGCGTGAACAGGCTCAGATACTCCGTAACCTTGTCGATAACGATTTCACCTCTAAATACAATATTCCCATCGAGGTTAAGCTCGTTGTCGCAGGCACTCTGCTTCCTGCAACGCTTGCAGGCACAGGCCCTGACGTTTCGATGAACGCAGGTCAGAGCGACCCTGTCAACTATGCAATACGTTCGGCAGTCAAATCGCTCAACACCACCACGGGCAACACCAACATTGGCTATAACTTCAACGATCTTTCGGCATGGGCAGATCACCCGATCTATGGTCAGTTCATTGATGAGATTGACACTTTTGACGAAGTCACTAACCGCTTCTCTGAGTCGGCAATGACTCCGCTTACGCTTTACGGCGAGGCATACGGCCTGCCCGAGAATATGTCGTTCTCGATGATGTTCTATCGCAAGGACCTGTTTGTCGAATTCGGCATTGAAGTTCCCAATACGTGGGATGACTTCCTTTCTATAATAAATACCATTCAGTCAAAGCGACTCGACATTGGCTTCCCCACCGGCACAAGCGGCTCTATGATACTGATGTATCAGCAGAACGAACAGCTCTATGACATGGGCAACTATGAGTATTATCTCGACCTGTTCAGAGAGTTCTATACCGATGAAGAACTGTTCGAGATGGGTTATATATATGAAGATGCAAACGGCAACGTCATTCCCAAGACTGACGGCATGACCATCAACCTCGACTCTGACATATCTGTCGGTATGTTCAAGCAGGTCTGCAACTACTTCACTATGTATGATTTCCCTGTTTCATACAGCTTTGCAAACAGATTCCGTCAGGGCACTATGCCTTTGGCGATCGCAGACTATACCAACTATAACACGCTCATCGTATTTGCACCCGAGATTCAGGGTCTGTGGGAGTTCACTCCGCTGCCCGGCATGGTTGCCGCTGACGGCACCGTCGACAACTCGACCATCGGCGCAGTATCTTCTATCATCATGATGAAGAGCGTAACCGATGAGAATGCACTTGCTGCATGGACGTTTATGCAGTGGTGGACCAGCGCAGAGGTACAGAGCTCTTATGGCAACGAGATGATTGCTCTGCTCGGACCTTCTGCAAAGCAGAACACCGCAAACCTTGAGGCTCTTGCCAACATGAGCTGGACCAAGGATGAATATGATAACCTGCGTGCACAGTTCAACGCCGTCAAATGTACTCCCGAGTATCCGGGCAGCTATATCATCGGCCGTTATACCAACTTTGCATTCCTCGATGTTTATAACAACGCTGCAGAGCCTACCGAAGAATTGCTCTCTTACATCGTTGATATAAATAACGAGCTCACACGTAAGCGCTCTGAGTTCGGTCTGCCCACAGCCGACACGATCAAAGAGCTTGAAAAGATGCGTGATGAAAAAAACAAGACTAAGGATTAGAGCGGAGGGGAAGGATAAATGGCAAAAGAAAAAGCAATCATACGCTCTGATTTGACCAGAGCCCAATGGACATGGATACAGGTCAAAAAGCATAAGGTAGCATATCTTATGGTTCTGCCGTTCTTTGCACTGTTTTTCCTGTTCACGGTCGTTCCCGTTCTGTTGTCGGTGGTGCTTAGCTTCACCACCTTCAACCTGCTCGAGTGGCCTACATTCGTCGGACTTCAGAACTATATCCGTCTGCTGCTCGATGACGACATCTTTATCATAGCGGTCAAGAA
Source organism: uncultured Ruminococcus sp. (assembly GCA_964571635.1). Taxonomy (GTDB): domain Bacteria; phylum Bacillota; class Clostridia; order Oscillospirales; family CAG-382; genus Coliplasma. The sequence goes on from CAZNCN010000007.1 coordinate 50,016, forward strand.
CACGCTTGTGTTCGCTGCTATCACGGGTCCTTGCTCATACCTGCTTTCTATGATGTTTGCATGGTTTATCAATGAGCTGCGCCCCAAGATCCGCGCCTTTGTTACATTGCTCTTCTATGCACCGTCCATTTCCGGCTCGGTGTATCTGATCTGGACGATATTCTTCTCGTCCGACCAATATGGCTTTGTCAATGCGTGGCTCATCAAATTAAACCTTATCTCAAAGCCTATACTGTGGTTCCAGGATGAGACTTATATCTTCCCTCTGATCATAGCGGTTGCACTTTGGACCTCGCTTGGTACATCGTTCCTGACGATGATCGCAGGCTTCCAGGTCGTCAACCAGGAGCTGTATGAGGCAGGCGCCGTCGACGGCGTCAAAAACAGATGGCAGGAGCTGTGGTATATCACGCTGCCCTCGATGAAGCCTCAGCTCATGCTGAGTGCTATACTCTCTATAACCGGTGCATTCGGCTTCGGCGCGGTCATCACCGCACTGGTCGGATTCCCCAGCCCTAACTATTGCGTTCACACCATAATGCACCATCTCGATGACTATGGCGGATCGCGATTTGAGATGGGCTATGCGTCGGCAATAGCAACGATACTGTTCTTTATGCAGATAGGCTGCAACATGATAGTAACGAGACTCCTCAGAAAGGTAGGTACTTGATAATGTCTACATTAAAACAAAAGCTTACCGTTCTTAAAGAGAAACGCGAAAAAAGGCAGATAGAGAACGGCACGTTTTATAAGCGTTCGCTCAACCGCTCGGTCGGCGGTGACATCGGTATTTATATACTACTCGCTGTCGTCGGCTGTGTTATGGTTCTGCCCATGGTATATGCAATATGCCAGTCGCTTAAGCCTCTCGACGAGTTGTTCTTCTTCCCGCCGAGGTTCATGCCTGTCAACCCCACGCTCAAGAACTATTCTGACCTGTTCAGATTAATGGGCGACTCGTGGGTCCCGTTCTCGAGATACATATTCAACACCGTGTTTATCTCGGTCGTCGGTACTGCAGGCAACGTTTTGCTGTCATCCTATGCAGCATACGCTATCGCAAAGATCCCGTTCCCCGGACGCAACTTCCTGTTCCAGACGGTTGTTTACTCGTTGATGTTCAACTCGACCGTCACAGGTATCACCAACTTCCTCATCATGACCTGGTTTGGCTGGGTCGACACCTATTTCGCAGTCATCGTGCCCGCCTTCTGTACGACCTTTGGTCTGTATATGATGAAGCAGTTCATGGAGACCAGCGTCAACGACTCGGTGCTTGAATCGGCACGAATCGAGGGTGCAAGCGAGAATAAGATATTCTGGAAGATAGCAATGCCTATGGTCAAGCCCGCTTGGATCACGCTGATCATATTCGCATTCAAGGATCTGTGGAACTCCGGCTCGAATATATTCATTTATTCAGAGCAGCTCAAAACATTCAACTACGCAATAAGCCAGCTGGTCACCTCGGGCGTTGCCCGTTCGGGTGTCAGTGCTGCGTCTACAGTCGTTATGATGATTGTGCCTGTAACGGTCTTCGTCGTAACACAGAGCAACATCATACAGACGATGTCTACATCGGGTATGAAGGACTAATCCGGGAGGACTTTGAACATGAAAACCAAAATAATTCGCACAGTCCTCGTATCTGTCCTGCTCGTAATGCTGGTCGGCTCGATCGCTGCAAGTGCGCTCGTGCCTTATCAGACTTACACCTATGACGTTTACGGCGACGTGCAGATGAGCCCGCACGCTTATGTGCCGCTCAAAATAATCAACTCGAACTCGATTAAGCAGTCATTCCTTAACGGCTCGAGCGAAAACACTCAGTCAAAATATCAGTATACCGATATCACACCGCTCAATAACCCCAAGGATATCTTCGTCGACGACTTGAATCGACTTTATATTGCCGATACCGACAACAGCCGTATAGTCGTCCTTGATGAGAATTATAACTTCTGCTTCTACATCACAACCTTCATAAATGACCAGGGCGTTCCCGATTCGCTTTCGTCGCCCGAGGGTGTTTATGTCACTGAGAGTGAGATATATGTTGCAGATACCCAAAAGTCGCGTATAGTCATCTTTGACAAGCTCGGCAACTTTGTTGACATCGTTCCCGAGCCCAGCAGCGACGTTATCCCCGACGGCAGCATTTATAAGCCCGTCGCACTCGCAGTTGACAGATCCGGCAGAATTTATGTCGTTTCTTCGACCACTCACTATGGCGTCATTTCGCTTAACCGTGACGGCTCATTCAACTCGTTCATAGGCCCGCAGGCTGTTAGCGGCACTGTTTGGGACAGACTTCTCAGAATGTTCCAGACCAAAGAGCAGATCGCAGCAAGCTTAAAGCTCGTTCCTACCGAATATAACAACGTCACTATCGACTCTGACGGCTTCTTGTATATCACTACCTCGACTATCGCGGACAGCGATGTCATCAGTGCTATCAACAGCAGATCAAAGAGCGGCAAATATGCGCCTGTTAAAAAGCTCAACCCCACCGGCAGTGACGTCATGGTTCGTAACGGCTTTTGGCCGCCCTCCGGCGAGATCAACTTCAGCACCATGTCCAACGCAGACATCTCGGGCCCCTCAAAGCTCGTTGACGTAGCACTCGGACCTGATAACACCTGGAGCGTCATTGACCAGAAGCGCAGCAAAGTTTATACCTATGACGAAAACGGCAACCTGCTTTATGCATTCGGCGACTTCGGCGATCAGATGGGCAACATCCAGTCGCTTACCGCTATCGCATATCAGGGCACCAATATTCTGCTGCTCGACAAGACCACTCAGAGCATAACCGTTTATAAGCGTACCGACTATGGCGATCTGATCGCTTCTGCAATCAGAAAGAACGCCGATAAGCAGTATGACGAAGCAGTTGATTATTATATCAGCATACTTCAGCACAACAACAACTATGATACCGCATATGTCGGCATAGGCCAGTCGCTCTATCGTGACGGCGAATATTATGAGGCAATGCAGTATTTCAAGGCTGCTTATGCGACTGAAGATTATTCAGAGGCATATCAGCTCTATCGTAAGGATTGGATCGAAGAGAACCTTTGGGTTCTGCCTGTCGTCATCATCGGTGCCTTGTTCCTGATATCCAAGTTCTTTGGCTGGGCTAACAAGGTCAACAAGCGTGGACAGAAGTTCAAGGATAAGCGCAAGTTCTATGAGGAGGTCCTCTATGGCTTCCACATCATGCTGCATCCTTTCGACGGCTTCTGGGACCTCAAGCACGAGAAGCGCGGTTCTGTCAGAGGCGCAACCTTCTGGCTGGCACTCACTATTATCGTGTTCGTTTATCAGTCGGTCGGTCAGGGCTATCTGTTCAACCCCTACAACAACACGACCTCGTTCCTGTTCACCATAATTTCGGTGGCATTGCCGCTGTTCTTGTGGGTAACCGCAAACTGGTGCCTTACCACGCTGTTTGACGGCGAAGGCAGCTTTAAGGACGTTTATATAGCATCGTGCTATTCGCTCGTACCGCTGGTATTGCTTATACTGCCTACGACGATCATCTCGAACTTCGTCATCGCTGACGAAATGTCACTGCTCACCATGGTCGACACGCTCGCATTCTGGTGGATGGCGATACTGATTGTCTTTGGCATGATGGTCACGCACGACTATGGCATCTTCAAGAACCTCTTGACGGTGCTCGGCACTATCGTCGGTGCTGCGTTCATCATATTCATCGTCGTATTGTTCGGTTCGCTGCTTAGGAAGGTCTACACGTTCTTCTATAACATCTATATCGAACTTAAACTGCGAGTCTGACAGAAGGGAGTGTAATAACTTATGAAAAAACTGTTTATCGCGTTGCTTGCACTTCTTTTGTGCCTCTCGATGATACTTCCCATTTTAAATATCCAGGCATCCGCTGCCGAAGATGAAGAGGATACCAACGTTTGGGACACATTGCTGCCTGCATATATGTCCACCTCTTACAAATCGATAGAGGATCGCATCCTCGGCAATGATGTCATTGCCGGGATGCAGCTCATGCTCGTCAAGGATGGCTATGCGCTTTATTGCGATCCTATGACAGGCGAGGTCGTCAACCTCGTCCTCGAGGACCCCATTAAAGACGAAAACGGCAATTATGTTCTTGATGAGAACGGCAACTATACCTATGAGCTTATCGAGGGTTCGACTGTTTATAAATATAAGGGCTATTGGTCCACCAACCCTTATAACATCGGCTCGAGCCAGTCGGCAGCAGGTCTTAAGACCTCTGACTCGATCAAGCAAAAGCTTTATTCTCAGGCTATAATCGAATACACCGAGAATGACACCGATATGTCGTTCAACACCTTTGTCGACTCGGCACTCAACGACCAGATCACGGTCAAGAACATCCGCAGCGGCATCAGAGTTGAATACACCATCGGTAGAGAAGAGGTTAAATACCTCGTTCCTCGCCTTATCCGCAAAGAGAAGCTCGAGGCTCTTGAAGAGCAGATCAAAGAGCGCTCTGATATATCCAAGGACGCGAGAAGCTTTAAATCCTTCTATATTCTTAAAGACCCCAACCAAGAGGGCATATCTATTAAGACTATCGAAGAGATGAAGGTCAAGTATCCTATCTGCGAGAGATTCCCGATATATGTCTGCGAGCCCAAGATCACTGCACAGGAGCTGCTGCGTGTCGAGAAGCTCGTTAAGAAATATACCGACTATACCTTCGAGCAGATGGATGTCGACCACTCTGAGACCGAATACACCGCAACCGACAAGACCCCCGCACTCTTTAAGATGGCTATCGAATATACCATCGACCAGTATGGCGTTCAGGTCAGAGTCAATGCGGGCAACATTCGTTTTGACTCTTCCAACTATAAGCTGTCGAATGTGACCCTGCTGCCGTATGCCGGTGCAGGCAACACCAACAACAGCGGCTATATCTTCTCACCCGACGGCTCGGGCACGATAATCACCTTTGACAAGATACTCGGCACTGCATTCAAAACGCAGAACCAGATGTATGGCCCCGACTATGCGTTCCACACCATCACAGGCGCAAACAAGCAGACGTTCAGACTGCCTTGCTTCGGCGTTGTTGAGATAGTTGAAGACGCTATAAAAAAGAAGGACTATGTCCAGTTGGTCGACGAAGAGGGCAACCTTTTGTTTGATGAAGACGGCAACCCTGTTATGTCAAGCGAAATGCAGACCTTCTTTGAAGACCTTAAGATAGGCTATCTCGCCGTTATTACCGAGGGCGATTCGCTCGCCAGCATCACTATTGAGAACGGCGGCTCGGTGCATATGTTTGCGTCGGCATACACTTCATTCAACCCTCGTCCCAAGGATACTTATGAGCTCGACGGCGGTCTGTCGGCAGGCTCAAATGCAATGTGGACTGTTGAATCAAAGAGAAAATATACCAAAGACTTTAAGATCAGATACTTCATCCTCACCGACGACATCTCGTACTCGGGCATGGCAAACACCTATCGCGACTATCTCGTTCGCGAGGGCGTCCTGACCGAAATGGAAGAGGATAAGATCGCAGAGGACATTCCTCTTTATATCGAGACTCTGGGTGCACTCGAGGTCACAAAGAAGTTCCTTGGCGTGCCTATCCAGACAGTCATCGACCTCACATCGTTTGAAGACACCAAAGCAATGCTGCAAAAGCTTAAGGACGAAGCAGGCATCACCAACATCAAGGTTAAGATGGATGGTTGGTGCAACGGCGGTCTGCCCTGGGCTTCTGTTCCCAACGGCGTCAAGATCGAGAAGGCTCTCGGCGGCGAAAAGGGCTTTAAAGAATTGCTTGAATGGTGCAATGAGAACGGCATGCAGCTGTTCCCCGAATTTGAGTTTATCAAAGCATCTTCCGACTATCTCTTTGACGGCTTCAATCCCGACAAAGACCTCGCAAAGACCATCGACGACCGAAACGCAACGATACAGCGCTATTATGCATCCACACAGGCATACGAGCGCACCGGTCACGGTCTGATCTCGGCAAGAGTTTTGGAACGCTTCTATACCAACACCTGGCGTGACTATCAGAAGCTCGGCGTCGGTGCGATATCCGTTTCGTCGCTCGGCGAGATACTCGGCTCTGACTTTAACGAGGATGATCCGCTCAACCGCGAGGACAGCAAGAACCTCATCACCAAACTGCTTGCCAAGATCGAGCAGGATAATGGCAAGGTCATGATCTCGGGTGGCAACTATTATGCCATCAGGTATGCATCTGATATAATCAACGTGCCGCTTGACGACTCGAGACTGTCATATTCGGCAGCTTCGGTTCCTTTCATGGGTTCTGTGCTGCACGGCTCTGTTGAGTTTGCGGGCGAGGCTATCAACCTTGCTGGCGACTATCAGTACACCTTGCTCAAGACTATTGAGAACGGCGCTTCGCCTTATTTCGTGATCGCCATCAACAACACCAGCGAGCTCAAAAATTATAACGATACCGAGCTCGGTGATTATTATTCAGTCAGATACAGCATCTGGGTCGCAGACATGGTTAAGACCTATAACGAGCTTAACAATGCACTCAAGGATGTTCGTACTGCAAAGATCGTGGGTCACGAGTTTGTTGACAGCGACAGACAGGTTTGCGTAGTTACCTATTCAAACGGCGTCAAGTTCGTCATCAACTATACTCTTGAAGCACAGACTGTCACCGTTGGTGACAAGACGATAACCGTTGCTGCCGAGAACTTTGTCAAGCTCGACGCCAACGGCAATGTCGTAGAACTTGGAGAGGGGGAATAAATAAATGAATGCTGTAGCTAATGCCGGCAAGACCGAAGTCGCTGCTCAGAAGCCTAAGCGTGCCAAGAAGACAAGATCCTTGCAGGCACAGAAGGCAAGAGCTGGCTGGCTGTTCATTATGCCGTTCCTTATTGGTTTCTTCCTTATCTATCTGCCCATGATCGTTGAATCGATAAACTTTTCGTTCAACGAGATCTCGACCCAACCCGGCGGCGGCTATGTGCTCAAGCCGGTTGGTTGGGACAACTATAGCTATGCATTGTTCACCGATACAGAGTTCGGCGGCCTGCTGCGTGACAGCGTGGTAGAGCTCGCACTCAACGTTCCTGCAATCGTCATCTTCTCGCTGTTCATGGCAGTTTTGCTTAACCAGAAGATGCGCGGCAGAGCAGTGTTCAGAGCAATCTTCTTCATCCCCGTCATCGTTTCGACCGGTATAATCGAGTCGATCGACCTGCAGAATACGCTGGCGAGCCAGATGGAGCAAATAGGCTCGACCGGTGACACGACGGGCATGAATACCAACTCAGGCACATCAATAGTCGACGTCATGGACGTTGAACGACTGTTCAGAGGAATGAAGGTCGGTTCTGAGCTGGTTCAATATGTCACAGGCCTTGTTCAGAGCGTCTATGACATAGTTAACAAGTCAGGCGTTCAGATGCTTGTCTTCCTTGCAGGCCTGCAGTCAATATCGCCTGCGATTTATGAGTCTTGTCAGATAGACGGCGCTACCTCGTGGGAGATCTTCTGGAAGATCACCTTCCCGATGATCAGCCCGATGATATTGGTCAACGCAATATATACGATAATAGACTCGTTTACATCACAGTCGAATGCGATGATGACATATATCAGCAGGGTTTACAGCCAGCCAAAGGGCGATGTCAGATCGACCGCAATGGCGTGGATGTACTTCCTGGTGATTATAGTGGTTCTGGCGATAGTCGCCGGCATCATGTCAGCTTATGTCTTCTATCAGAGACGTGATACATGAGAAAGGGGGATGGGATAAATGAATAACTCAGGCACTCTTTCTAAAAAAGAAAAGAAGGCATTGCTCGAGCAGCAAAAGCGTGAGGAAGCTCTGCGCCGCATGAAGTCTGATGAAAAGACGACATTCTGGCAGCGCTTGAAGTATAAGTATCTCACCAAATATTTCTTAGGACAGCTTATTTGGTGGATATTCCGCTTTGTATTGCTCGTCGGCATATCCTATATCGTTTTGTTCCCTTATATTTCAAAGGTCGCGGGCTCGTTTATGAGCGCCGAGGACTTTGTCGATGTCACTGTCAAGCTTATTGCAAAGCATCCGACACTCGATACATATAAGGCGATAATCAATGACAACAACTATTGGCAGTCGCTGTTTAACACTACGACACTGTCGCTGCTGTGCGGTATCTCACAGATGCTGTGCTGCGCTATAGTCGGCTACGGATTTTCTAAGTTCAACTTTAAGTTCAAGAACATCCTGTTCCTTTGCGTCATCTTCACGATGATAGTTCCGCACGAGACCATTCAGCTCTCGCTGTTTATGAAGTTCAGATATTTTGATATCTGGGGCATCTACGGATTTATCGCAAAGAATATATTCCAGTCGAGTGAAGCGACCCCCGCTATTGCCAACCTGCTCAACACCTATTGGCCGATGGCAATTCTTTCGCTGGGATGCATAGGCCTCAAAAACGGTCTGTATATCTATATCATGCGTCAGTATTTCAACGGCGTTCCTGATGAGCTTGAAGAAGCAGCTTATGTTGACGGCGCAGGCGTTTTAAAGACGTTTATCCGCATCATTCTGCCGATGTCGCTGCCCATGCTTGTCACGATATTCATGTTTGCATTCTCGTGGCAGTGGTCCGACACCTTCTATACGGGTCTGTTCTTCAACAATGTGACAAAGGTTCCGCTTTTGCCCAACATCGTCAAGATCCCGTCGTCGCTTGATACCGACTATGCAGGTAAGACAGCATACGAAGCAGCTATCCGCAATACCTGCGGCCTGCTCATACTGTTCCCGCTCGTTATAGTTTATCTGTTCGCACAGCGCACTCTGATCGAGGGCGTCGAGCGTTCGGGTATCACAGGCTAATAGCGAATACAACAATAACAAAAAGGTCGCATCTGCGTGGTGCGACCTTTTTTGCTGTCATTTCTTTTTGCTCTTGAATAGCATTGCCCAGATGAGTGCGAATAATAAAGCTGCCGTTATACCTGCTGCGGCGTTTGAGAGTCCGCCGCTGAAAGCACCGAAAAGTCCTTGCTCATCAACCGCTTTTTGTGCGCCCTTTGCGAGCAATGCACCGAACCCTGTCAAAGGTACGCTCGCACCTGCACCTGCAAATTCAGAGAACGGCTCGTATAATCCGATCGCCTGCAGAGCAACGCCCGCAACGACGTATCCGACGAGTATTCGTGCGCCTGTCAGCCTGGTTTTGTCTATCAGTATCTGTGCGATGACGCATAGCGCACCGCCGCATAAAAACGCATAAAGATATTGCATTTCAGACCCTCTTTAAAACGACTGCGTGCGCTATCGATGGAATTGATGAGCCTTGAAGCACGCTGTTAGTGTTGAGTAGTGCGCCTGTTCCGACAAGCATCATACTGTTTATCTCGCCTTTTTTAAGCATGGGTATCAGCTTGCCTGCCGCAACAACTGCCATGCATCCGCAGCCTGAGCCGCCTGCGTGCACGTCCTGCCTTTGCCTGTCGTATATCATCAGTCCGCAGTCGAGCATCTTTGAGCGGATGTCAATGCTGTCGTTTAAAAGCAACTCTCGACATATATTGAATCCTTCTGCACCGAGGTCGCCCGTCGCGATAAGGTCTATGCCTGCTATACCGCATGAGGTGTGATAACGCTTTATGGTGTCGTATGCGGCGGTAGCCATCGCTGCACCCATGTTGTTTTGATCTGCTATTCCGTTGTCCGAGATACGCCCGATGACTGCGCTATGCACTGAAATGCACGATCGCTCGTCAGTCAGCAAAAACGCGCCGCAGCCTGTTACGGTATTTTGCGAGGTCGGCGGACGCTGGCAGCCGTATTCGAGCGGGAAACGATACTGTCGCTCTGCTGTGCAGAAATGTGACGATGCATAGCAGACTGCGTTTTTTATCATGCCGCCGCTTATCATGCTTGATGCGATCAATAAGCTTTCGGCAGCCGTCGAGCACGCACCGTAAAGCCCGAGATAGGGGATGGAAAAATGCTTTGCCGCATAGCTCGTTGCGACGCATTGATTTACAAGATCGCCTGCACACATGACATCGACCGAATCGGCGCCAAGCCCGCTTTTTGCAAGCAGGGTGTTTATGCAAAGCCTGCACATTTCGCTTTCGGCTTTTTCGAATGTGTCCTTGCCGAAATATTCGTCGGCTATAAGATGATCAAAGCAGTCGGCGATGGGCCCGTCTGCCTCTTTTTGACCTACCACCGACGAAGCATTGCTTATATATACATTGCCAAGCTCAATAATGTCCTTCATATCAGCCCCACAAGATAATAAATTATTCCGTATAACACCGATGCCGCAGTGCCGTAGACTATGACAGGCCCTGCGATGACGAACATTTTTGCTCCGACACCCATCACAAAGCCTTCACTTTTTGAATCGATGGCAGGCGAAGCAACTGCGTTTGAAAAGCCCGTGATAGGCACGAGCGTGCCTGCGCCTGCTATATGCGCTATTCTGTCGAATACGCCTAAGCCTGTGAGCAGTCCGGCTAAAAATATCAGCGTTACAGATGTCATTCCGCGTGCCGCGTCTGCCTGTGCGCCGAAATGAGTATAGCAATCTGTCAGTGCCTGCCCTATGCAGCATATCGCACCGCCTGTGACAAAGGCGAAAAAGCAGTTTTTGAGGCAGGGAGACCTGCCTGCTCTTGATTCTGCATAATTGATATAGTCCTGCTTTTTCATGCTGCTTATCCTATAAATATCGGTATCTCGGGCGCTCTGAACGAAAAGTAAACGAACATCGCAATCAGGTCTGCGTATAGCACTCCGCCTGTTATGATCGCACCGTTGCTGCCGAGTGCACCGTCACGCATCAAAAGGTATGACGATACATACGTCGTCAGCATTCCGAATATCAAGGCAATATCAATGCTGTCTGTTCCTGTCGCTCCGAGCAGGAAATAATAGGCCGTTGCCGCAGCTATCACGCCGAATGCGAGCGACGCCGCCGCCATAGGCAAGTGGTCTGAATCCTTGTGCCCGAAAAGTATGAATTGCAGCATAAAGAATAAGAGTGACGGCCAGAATATCAGCTTAAGCGACTCCCATATGCTGCTTGCCGTGGGCAGCAGTATCGTTTCTGCCTCGGCATTCGGTATGACTATGAACGAGTGCTTGATGAGCAGCGCGATTATAAACGTGAACGCCGCACCTATTATGCTCGATGCCATATATTTTGTTGTTTTATCCATGCTGTTTTGAATCTGTCCTTTCTGTTTTTATGTTACAGAGGATATTATTCTCAAGGCTTGACGTTATTATTACAAAGGCCTTCCTGTTTTTTTGGTGCATTGTGACAATATTTGACATTAGTTTTCATTGACATTTTGGTGTGTCTTGTTTATAATAATTGTATCAAGTCAAATTATAAGCAGGAGGCGTATATGGAACTTCAGTATAAGAAAATACAAAAGACCCTGTCTGTGCTCAAGGAGCGCATGGTTTCGGGCAGTGTTTCGATCGATGGCTTTATGTATAAGAATTGCGGCTATCGCAGGACGGGCGAGATCATCACCACACCCGACGATACGTTCGTGCGGTTCGTTACGGGAATGCATTGGGCTGACGAAACAGACCTGCACGCTTGGTTTATCACGCATGTTCCCGAGGCGCAAAGACCTCAGGGCACTGTCAGAACTCTGGTCGTCGAGACAGACAGAGATGGCTGGAATGTCTATAACCCTCAGTTTATATGCTATATCAACGGCAACGAGATGCAGAGTTTTGATACCAACCATCGCTCTCTGCCGCTTGATTTTGATGACGCTTTTGACCTTTCGCTCTATGCTTACAGCGGCTCGATGGGTAAAAATCTGCCTCTTTGCTGCCGCATAGATTATGTGTTCCGGGATGTCGAAAAGCTTTATTATGACATGCTCATACCGTTTGAAATGCTTTCTATCGCCGACAAAGAGAGCAACGAATATGCGGTCATAAACCGCGCTCTGCTTTTGGCTTGCGACAGGATAGATCTGCGCGATGTTTCTGATGAAACGTTTTTGGCTTCAGTCCATGCCGCACAGTCAGTCATGGATGACTATTACAGCAAGGTCACCTCGCAGAGGGGCACTGTCGTTTGCGTCGGACATTCGCACATAGACTGTGCGTGGATGTGGACGCTCGCACAGACAAAAGAGAAGATCTGCCGCACCACCGCAACTGTTTTGTCGCTGATGGAGCGCTATCCCGACTTTTATTTCATGGAGAGCCAGGCACTGCTTTACAGCTATTTAAAGCAAGAGTCGCCAAAGCTTTATGAAAAGGTCAAGCAGCGCATCAAAGAAGGCAGGTGGGAGGTCGAAGGCGCTATGTGGGTCGAGGCAGACTGCAACCTCACTTCGGGCGAAAGCCTCGTCAGACAGATCATTCACGGCAAACACTTTTTTATGCAGGAGTTCGGTGTCGATAGCCGCGTGCTTTGGCTGCCCGATGTTTTCGGCTACAGTGCGGCGATGCCGCAGATATGCGCCAAGGCGGGCATAGATGCTTTTGTCACGAGCAAGATTTCGTGGAACGACACCAACCGTATGCCCTACGACGTTTTCAACTGGGTCGGCATAGACGGCACGAAGCTATTTACATACTTCTTGACTGCACAGCAGGGCACTGACAGAGCGCCCAGCAACAGATATACCTCGTATGTCGCAACGACCGATCCCGATTTTGTCAAAGGAACAATGAAGCGTTTCAGCCAAAAGGACATCACCGAAGAGCCATTGCTCACATTTGGATGGGGCGACGGCGGTGGCGGACCGACCGCAAAGATGCTCGAAACTTATAACCGTATGCAACGTGGCGGCATGGTCTGCCCGTCTGTCAGAAACGGCAAAGTGCTTGATTATATTACCGAGCTCAAGCAGCACGCAAAAGAGCTGCCTTATCTGCCCGAATGGCGCGGCGAGCTCTATCTCGAGTATCACCGCGGCACATATACGTCGGTCGGCGAGATAAAGCGCAATAATCGAGAGGGCGAATATGCATTGCAGCTCGCTGAGTTCGTTTCGTCGCTTGCTGAGTCGAATAAGGTGTGCGACTATAAGTCGGATGAGCTTTATCAGCTCTGGCAGACTCTGCTTACAAACCAATTCCACGATATATTGCCCGGCTCATCGATACCGCAGGTGTACCGTGACAGTGCGGCACAGTTCAAAGAGCTGTTCGACGGCGTCAATCTCATCACTGCGGGCGCTGTCGGAGCGATGCTCAAGAGTATAGATACCAAGGGTGGCTTGCTCGTCTTCAATCCGCATTCGTTTGCTGCAACAGGTGCGGTCAGATACAATGACAAAACCTATTTTGCAGAGGATATTCCGCCTATGGGCTATGCCGTCATCACGCCCAAGCGCCGCACACCGCTTGCGGTTGCGGGCAACGGCAGGATGGAGAACGATTATTATCGTATAGAATTCGCACAGGACTATACCCTGAGCCGCATCTATGACAAGCAGGCTCGCCGCGAGGTTATCGTCGGCAGAGGCAACAGGCTGGTGGCGTATGAGGATAGATCGCTCGAATACGGCTGCTGGAATACCGAGGAGTATTACAGGGACAAGCCTTATGAAATAACCGAGGTTATCGCTGCCGAGAGCATCAGAGACGGTGAAAGATGCGGCTATAAGATAACCAAGCGCTTCATGTCTTCGACCGTGACGCAGTATATATGGATATACGACCGTTCACGTCGCATAGATTTTGAGACAGAGGCTGATTGGAACGAAGAGGACCTTTTGCTCAAGGCAGAGTTCGATGTCACAGTCGACAGTGAAAGCGCCGTGTATGACATACAGTTTGGTCAGGTATCGCGCCCGACACATTACAATACCTCGTGGGACAAGGCGAGATTTGAGGTCTGCGGACAGCGCTTTGCCGACCTTGCCGACCATGGCTATGGCGTTGCACTGATGAGCGATTGCAAATACGGCTTTGACATACACAGTGGGCACATGAGCCTTTCGCTCATCAAATCCGCATCATACGTCAATGAATATTACGACAAGATGCATCATCGCTTTACCTATTCGCTTATGCCGCATATAGGTGACTATCGTGAGGCGGGCGTCATCAAAGAAGCTTGCCTGCTCAACCAGCCGCTTGTCGCATTGCCAATTGGCAAGACAGACGGCAAGATGCCCGAAAAGCTTTCGTTTATTTCTCCGTCTGCAGACAATATTGCGGTCGAAACGATCAAAAAGGCATATGACGGCAACGGATATATCGTCAGAGCATATGAAACCTACGGCATGTCGTCGGAGTGCAGTTTTACGCTTATGCGCAGGGCGACGGTCTGCGAGTGCGACCTGCTCGAGAACGATATAACCGACTATGGCAAAAAGAGCGCATCGTTTGCGTCACAGTTTGCTCCGAGAGAGATCAAAACATTCAGAATAATTTTTTGAGGTGCTGATATGAAAAGAAGTGAGATCAACAACATACTTCGCGAATCCATCGATTTTATAAAAGGGCAGGGGTTCAACCTGCCTCCGTTTGCGTTCTTTACGCCCGACGAGTGGCAAAACAAGGGCCACGAGTATGACGAGATACGCCGCAATATGCTCGGTTGGGATATAACCGACTATGGCCACGGCGATTTTGCAAAGATCGGCCTGTTTTTGTTCACCCTGCGCAACGGCAATCTCAGCGACGAGAGCAACAAAAAGACTTATGCTGAAAAGCTGCTTATTTCCGACGAGGATCAATACAGCCCGATGCACTTCCATTGGCATAAGATGGAGGATATAATCAATCGCGGCGGCGGCAATCTGATGGTCGAGGTGTATAACGCCACAGACGACGACAGGCTCGCCGATACCGATGTCATCGTCAACCTCGACGGCTGCGTCAAAACAGTCCCGGCAGGCACTGTTTTGCGCCTTACGCCGGGTGAGAGCATAACTCTGCCGCCCAGACAGTACCACGCTTTTTGGGCAGAAAAAGGCCACGGAAAGGTGCTTATAGGCGAGGTCTCTATGGTCAACGATGACAACACCGACAACAGGTTTTATGAAACACAGGGCAGATTTCCGGTAATTGAAGAGGATGAAGCACCTCTTTATTTGCTCTGCAACGAATATCCCGAGGCAAGATGATGGGAAGCGTATTGTGTTTTGGCGAGATACTTTGGGATGTCTTTGCCGATAAGCAACAGATAGGCGGCGCACCGCTTAATTTTGCCGCACATTTTGCAAAGCTCGGCGGCAGATCGGCTATGCTTTCTGCGGTCGGACGTGATGAGCTCGGTGACCGAGCTGTGGAGATAGTAAACGGATTTGGTGTCGATACGAGTATGGTCGCACGTGTCGACATGCCTACCGGCAGATGCAATGTCACGCTCAAGGACGGCAGCCCGAGTTATGAGCTTGTCTATCCTGTCGCATATGATGCGATACCCTATGTCGAGCATAAGGCACAGTTTGACGCATTGTATTTCGGCACGCTTGCTTGCCGTGATCAGAGGTCGCTCGAGACCTTAAAAATGCTTATAAAAAAAGCCGACACCAAAGAGAGGTTCTTTGATGTCAACATAAGGCAAAGCTATTATAGCATCGGGCTGATAAACGAGCTCGCTTCGCAGGCGACTATATTAAAGGTGAGCCGTGAAGAGATCGGCGTTTTTGATACGCCAAGCAATATTGATGCTGCAGCAGCGGCAGAAATGCTGCTTTGCAGGTACAAAAACTTGCACATGGTCGCAGTCACACTCGACAAGGACGGAGCAATGATAGCCGAGAGGGACAAAGAACCCATCTTTTCACGCAAGCCGACAGGCAAGGTCGTCAGCACCGTTGGCGGCGGCGACAGCTTTTCGGCGTGCCTGCTCGCAAGCCTCTTGTGCGGTATGAGCACCGAAACGGCATTGGAACGTGCTGTCACGCTGTCTGACTATGTCGTTACACAACTCGGTGCGATACCCGAATACAGCGAAGAATTAAACAGGCTTCTTATTGGGTGACAGCTTGCACAGGTCGTCAAACCTCTCCATAGTTTTGGGGTCAAAGAAGTTTGCCTGATGTCCAAAACCACGACGGTCACAGTATATGTTGTTGGTGCTGCCTGTATGCCAGCGCTCGCAAATAGGACAGTGGCCGTCTTTTATCAGCTTTGCTTTCTCAAAAGCTTCATTGAGACTGAATGTATAGACAGAGCCCATATAGCGTTCGCGGTGGTTGTAGATGTCAAACTCGGTGAATGAAGTGCTTTGCACGATATGTGCACCGCATTCGCCGCATATGACGTTGACATATTCGACCTGCACTATCTCATAACGCTGATATGTCTCGCCGAATTTTGTTTCTGTGCCGTATTCTTCAAGCAAAAGATCGTTGGGAAATCTGTCTTCAGGCATCTTTCTGCCCGTCAGCCAATAATAGCATTCGGCAGGCGTGTCAGCCCAGGTGTCATCAATATATTCGGGAAAGAGAATATCGTTTTTATAGGCAACAAACATAAGCGCTTCACCTCCTGCATTGTACTTCCGAATACAGTATATCACATTTTTAAAATAAATCAATAAGCCACATAAAATAGGAGCACAGCATATGAATATTCTCATCGCCTGCGATTCGTTCAAAGGCACGCTTTCATCAGCCGAGGCATCATCGGCAGTCGCCGAGGGCATCAAAAGGGCAATTCCTTCGGCAAACTGCGTATGTGTCAGCATGGCTGACGGTGGAGAGGGCTTTGCAAATGCATATCAAATCGCCATAGGCGGCAGTATGGAGGAGATAGAGGTCACAGGACCTTACTTTGAAAAGACAAACGCTCATGTGCTTATAAGCGGTGATATAGCGGTCATAGAATCTGCCGAGGCTGCAGGATTGCTTAAATCAGACAGGCGTGACGGAGAAAACGCTACAACCTACGGAGTCGGCGAAATGATGCGCTTTGCACTTGATAAGGGGTGCAAAAGAATAATCATAGGGCTTGGCGGCAGTGCCACATCTGACTGTGGCATAGGTGCACTTGCGGCACTTGGGGCTAAGGCGTACGACAACAACGGTATAGAAATATTACCGACGCTTTCGGGACTTCTGAACCTTTCACAATGCGATATATCGGCGTTTGACACACGGTTTGAGGGCAAAGAGGTCTTGCTCGCCTGCGATGTCAAAAACCCGCTCTGCGGCGTTTGCGGTGCTGTGTATGTCTATGGCGAACAGAAGGGGATAAAGAAGGCTGATATGCCGAGGTACGAAACGGCACATCAAAGATTTGCAATGATAACAAAAGAGGCCACCGGCGTTTCTGTTGCCGACAAACCCGGCTGCGGTGCGGCAGGCGGACTTGCCGCTGCTCTTCATGCCTATTGCGGAGGCACGATAATAAGCGGCGCCGAATGCCTGCTTGAAGCAGTCGGCTTTGACAAGCTTGTCTGTAGTGCCGACATCGTGATAAGCGGGGAGGGGAGCTTTGATTCGCAGACCGCATCGGGCAAGGCGGTGGCGGCTGTTGCGGGATATGCAAAAAGATACGGCAAGCCCATGCTTGTTTTTGCGGGCAGGTCGAACGCCGATGCAGACCCTGCGAGCGGAATAACCGCAGTGTATTCGACAGGCAGACGTGGAGATTTCGAGACGATAAAAAGGCACGCTTATTCAGATCTGACTTCTCTCGCAGAGAGGGTGTTTGGAGAAAACAAATCGATGCTCGAACAATAATAGCTCGCACTTTTTGCTTTTTTTGGCTCGAACACAATGAAAATAATGGTCAATTTCACAATAAATATAAATCGTGCTTTGCCGACCTGCCGGGTCGGCTTTTACTATATCTTGACGTCAGACATCAAAAAACGACTAAATATTGTTTCGGTTTCTTTGGTTTACATAATTATAGTTACATAATCTATTGTCATAATCAACAAGAATAAAAAATATTGTTTATTGCTCTTGCAAAATGCGGGATTTTGTATTATTATATATACGCTCGCTCGAAAAGTTGCAGGCTAAAGCGGCTTTTTAATCTGCTGCCGCTTTGTGCTTGTGCATTTTTTCGCCGTTTATTGTCAACCTTCAATCGACATAATATGCCGCACATATTTTTGATAACAACGCATTATGTCGCATATAATTTATGCGGTGATGCTGTTTGAATTTTAAAGATAGGCTGTTTGGCCTTGCTTTGCGCTTTGCCGATCTCACCGAGAGGTCGTTTGATCTAAAGCGTCGTGTGTTTGCGGTCATGGCGACTGTCACCGTTTATTGCGTCTTGCTGGGCATTTTGTTTGCCGACGGATATGCTGTGATGGTTTTGCCGTGCAACTTCAGATTTGACTATTTCTGCTTTGTCTGCTCGATGATAGCTGTCTATGTGTCGGGCTGCACGATCTTTGCAGGTCCTGTCTGCCTGAGCCTTTGTGCCTGTTTGTCGTTCGTGTTTGGGTTTGAGTGTGCGTCGTTTTTTGATGTCGCTTCGTCCTTGGGAGCAATAAACTATTTCGCCGCTGCATTCTGCGCTGCCTATGCAGTATTTGCATTTTTTGTCGCTGCCGCACTTGCTGTATGCTTTTCGGCATATTCATCTTGCGGTGTAAGGCAGATGCTCGATCGCGGCAGATTCAGCCTTTATTCGCTGAAATTTATTCTGCTCATTGCTTCATGTATTTTGGCGTTCGGCGGGCTATATAATCTATTATTTTAATTTTGATCGGAGAAATCTGATGCAGGGGATCGTACAAAAGACCGAATTGGTCACACAATTCAATAGCTTTGTCGACTATCTGCGTGACGAAAAGGGATCATCGCAAAACACACTGATGGCGTATATTCGCGATCTGTCTAAGTTTTTAGAATACGCCGAGAGTGCGGATATATGCGATGCTGTCGAAGTTGATGTTGAAGCCGTCGAGGACTTCAAGGCACACCTCACGACGCTTGGGCTTTCGCCCGCATCTGTCAGCCGTTGCCTCTCTGCTTTGCGCTCATTCTTTTCTTATCTCGTCAACGAGGGCGTTCTTGAGATAAATCCCGCAAAGTCGGTTCACAACGCCAAACTTGAGAAGCATGAGCTCTCGGTTCTCACGCACAAAGAGATAGAGCTTTTGCTTTCGCAGCCGTCGAGTGATGACATCAAGGGCATCAGGGATAAGGCCATGCTCGAGGTGCTTTATGCAACAGGCATAAAGGTCTCAGAGCTCGTTTCGCTCGATATCGACGACGTCAATACGCAGGTCGGCTTTATCAGAGTCGGCAAAAATTCGCAAGAGCGTGTCATTCCGCTCTATGCGCTCGTTTCAAAATATCTGCAGACCTATATCGACAAATCGCGCCGCCTGCTGCTTAATGACATGGAGCAGCCCGCGCTGTTCGTCAATATATTCGGCAACCGCATGACCAGACAGGGCTTCTGGAAGCTCCTGAAGGGCTATGCCGAAAAAGCGGAGATCAAAAAGCCTATCACGCCGCATACCATCAGGCATTCGTTTGCAGCGCATCTGCTTGAGAACGGTGCCGATATACACGACATCTGCGAGATACTCGGACACAGCGATCTTGCGTCCACACAGCGCTATGCCGCATTCCTGAAGGACAAGCTCAAGACCAGCTTTATCAAATACCATCCGCACGCTTGACATCGGAGGTCAGCCTTGGCAAACAAGTTATTTAATTTCTTTTCATCCACAAACAACAAAAACGGTGACCTCAGCTATGATAAGGCAGAGAAGCAAAAGCAGTTGACGTTCGTCAACTTCTTTCCGTCTATAATACGTCGTTTCAGGGCGATATCGACTGCCAACCTGCTGTTCTCGCTCTGCAATATCTGGATAATCGCAGTGCTGCTCGGCACGACAGGCAATTATGACACGTTCGTTTCGACTGCTGCCGATCCGCTTTATGCGCAGCTTTACGGCATTATGGGCTATGAAAATACGCCTGTCACTGCCATGCTTTATGGTGCTTTCGGCGTAAGCTCGACTGTTAAGATATGGTCGTCGACCTCGATATTCCTCGTTTCGCTCTGCTTGCTCGTTTTGCTTACCAACGGCATCGCCAATGTCGGTATGCATTACCTTTTGCGTGCTTCTGTCACGAGCGATTATTCTGTCACGACAGCCGACTTTTTTACCGCCATTAAAAAGAATTTCAAGCAGGGCTTTGTTTTTGGCATATTCGATGTGCTGATAGGACTGTTGCTCGGCTATGACTTTATCGCTTATCAAGCCAACGCAGGTGTTTCGTTTGTTTATCAGGTCATGTTTTATCTGATAATCGTCATTGCACTGTTTTATATCGTCGTCAGAACCTATATCTATCTCATGATAGTTTCATTTGACTTCAGCTTTGGCAAGATAGTCAAGAATGCCCTGCTGCTCGGCTGCCTCGGCTTTAAGCGCAATATCGCCGCTTTGCTCGGCGTGGCACTGTTTGTTGTGCTCAACTTTTATTTGCTCGTATTTGTGCGAGGCATCGGCTTTTTGCTGCCGTTTTTCGTCACGATCGGACTCTGCATTTATTCGCTCGTTTATGCCGAATGGAAGGTTGTCGAGCAGTATGTCGTTGAGCCATATTACAAAGAGCACCCCGATGAGCGTCCCGGTGCAGGCGATACGCCTGAGGGCGAGCCCATATTTAACGACTGGGCATAATTATTATAATTAAAAGAGATCAAGCCGACAGCATTTATCACGATACTGTCGGCTGTTCTGTGGAGGGATATATGCGCCGCAAAAGAGATTATTTTTTGCTCATCCTGATGAATTTTGTCATCTATGGATTAAACGGCATTTTTTATTCTTATATACAGCAGTATGTCGGCGCATATCAGCCGCCGATACAGACCGGCCTGCTCGTCGCACTCGGACCTATGGTCACGATATTTGCACCGTTCTTTTGGGGAGTGCGGGCGGATAAGGCAAAGCACAAAAATACTGTGCTGCTCATATGTCTGATAGGTGCTTCGTCATTCCTGTCACTTATGCTGCTCGACCCGCAGAGCTTCGCTTTTTTGTTTATTACAATGATAGGCGTGACGTTCTTTGAGTCGGCATACGCCAGCATATGCGATGCGGTAACGATAGGATATGCGCAGGAAAATAATATGCGCTTTGGATTTATGCGCTGCATGGGCACTGTCGCTTTCGGATGCATGACGATGGCGGTGTCGGCACTTTATGAGATACAAAAAGAGTGGTTTATTTATGCCTATCTCATGCTCGCTGCCGTCGGTCTGGTGGTCGTGTTGATATCGCCGAAGGCGAACGGTCACGCACCCAAAAAGCAAAAGCTCGATTTCTCACCGATATTCAAGGATAAAAAGCTGATGGTATATGTTGCCATGTCCTGCCTCGCACAGTTTTTGTGGCAGTTCTATCTCAATCTTTATCCCTCGTATGTCACCGAGGTGATGGGCATGTCGCAAAAGGCGTGGGGACTCAACATACTGCTCACCGTCGCAGGCGAAGCCCCGTTCTTTTGGCTTATGGATAAGATATTCGACCGCTTTGGAACAGATAGGGTGATGGTGTTCGGACTCGTGCTGACGTGCATACGCTATCTTTCGTTTGCGGCACTGACCGACCTTGTTTTGATACAGATAATGTCGCTCGTAACAGGCTTTTCGTCGGTCGTGATACAATATTGCGCAATACGCCACATCATGGACCATACACCTGTCGAATTGCAGGCGACGGCGATAAACGTGCCGACGATATTGCCGTTCGGTGCGGCAAGAATGCTGGCAAGCATACTTAGCGGCTTTATGCACGATGCCATTGGCACGGGCAACACGCTTTGGTTCTGCTTTGCTTTTTCTGCGATAGGAACCTTGATCTATGTTGCATGCGGTGCAGCACAAAAGTGCAGAAAAGTATGAACTTTAAAAGGGGCACACGCTCCTTTTTTTGTTTTTGTATTCATTATATAAAAATATAAAAACAAGCGGCAGGCTTTGTGCCTGCCGCTTTTTAGTATATATGCGATTATTTTGCCGACTCTTCGACTGCGACTGCGACTGCAACGGTTGCACCGACCATGGGGTTGTTGCCCATGCCGATCAGACCCATCATCTCAACGTGAGCGGGGACTGAGGACGAGCCTGCGAACTGTGCGTCAGAGTGCATTCTGCCCATCGTATCGGTCATGCCGTAGCTGGAAGGGCCTGCGCCCATGTTGTCGGGGTGCAGAGTTCTGCCTGTGCCGCCGCCGGATGCGACAGAGAAATATTTGACGCCGTTCTCGACACACCATTTCTTGTATGTGCCTGCAACGGGATGCTGGAAGCGGGTGGGGTTGGTGGAGTTGCCGGTGATGGAAACGCCGACATTCTCAAGTCTCATGATAGCGACGCCTTCGGGAACGTTGTCTGCGCCATAGCATCTGACTGCTGCGCGAGGTCCGTTCGAGAATGCCTTCTCTTCGACGATCTTGACTGTCTCGGTGTAGGGGTCGAACTCGGTCTTTACATGAGTAAAGCCGGTGATGCGCGAAAGGCGATATGCGG
>CAZNCN010000008.1:0-1166 GCA_964571635.1 uncultured Ruminococcus sp.
CCGCTTCGATATCTCTCCGTATATGTTAAACTCCGTTTTGGAGTATAACGACTATTCAATTAATGACGAACCGGGGGTACGCCGAGCCACACCCGGATCAACGGAACTAATTGCTTGTGACAGCCATGCATAATTCCGTGCGCTCAGTGCATTGCGATATCACGCTGTGTGATCGATCGCACCGTATGAAAAACTGCTGTTTTCTCAAAGCGCTTGGTTATTATATCACAGGTTTTTGGATTTTGCAATAGTTTTTTGCGGATTGAAGTGATAAAAAATGCGTTTCGGGCACAGAATATATCAAAAAGGCTTGCGGAGGTAGCTATGCCGACAGAATTTGAGGGCAATTATGACTGTGCTCGTGAGGAATATATAGACCGCGGAGTGACCGCCGGGCGGATACATGCGCTGGTGATCGCAGGGCAGATCGAGGGGCATTTCGCATCGTCACCGCAGACCAAGTCGACAAAATACGAGCAGTGCATTCCGACGCTTTTTGCGGTCGAAGAGAGCCCCGATGTTGACGGATTGTTACTGCTGCTCAACACGATAGGCGGTGACGTCGAGGCGGGGCTGGCGATAGCCGAGCTAATCGCAGGCATGAGCAAGCCGACGGTCTCGCTCGTGCTTGGCGGCGGACATTCGATAGGCATACCGCTCGCTGTGGCGGCAAAAAAGTCGTTCATCGTTCCGACCGCGACAATGACTCTGCATCCCGTCAGACTAAACGGGCTCGTCATAGGTGTTCCGCAAACGTTTGAGAACCTGTGCCGTATGCAGGACCGCATAGTCAGCTTTATTGTCGGAAATTCGAATGCGACACGCGAAGATATTTTGCGTCTGATGAACTCGACAGACCAGATGACCACCGACGTCGGCAGTGTTATAGACGGAATTCAAGCGGTTAAAATGGGGCTCATCGACAGTGTCGGCGGCATCGGTGATGCGATAGCCGAATTAAAGCGAATGATATGATGATGTGGCAGACTATTGCAAATATTCAGAGAATATGTTATATTGTGATATAATAGATTATGATTACCTGCAAAGTGGGGGATCGACATGAAAAAACTGTTTATAATACTGTTTATCTGCATATTTATGCTTGCCGCTTGTACCGAAAGTGACAATGCCTCGTCCGATGGCGGGGCTTCTGACATTTCTGA
>CAZNCN010000008.1:1266-65850 GCA_964571635.1 uncultured Ruminococcus sp.
ATTTCTGATATTTCTGATATTTCCGATGCTTCTTCTGTTTCATCCGAAGCACCCGAGAACAGCAGCGATGAAGCAAGCTCTGACGACGCTTCGGGCGTGATCATGCCCGAGGGCAAGGATATAGACCGCACAAAGCCCAAAAAGCTCATTTCGCTCGCCTGCACCTATACCGCAAGCGGCACGCCGCACTCGCAGTATTCCGATGACGGACGTTCGATGACCGACGGCATATTTGATTCCGATGTCGGAGTGGGCTGGTCGACCTCGCGCGGCGAACTGGTTTTGGATCTTGGCGAGACGGTCGACGATATTGCAGACCTTGATATTGCTTTGCGAGGTGATGCCTGGGGCATTACCGCACCGACGACGGCTGTTTATTCTGTTTCGACCGACGGCGAAGCATGGTTTGAGCTCGGCACGGTCGATGCAACACGCACACAGGGCTATGGCGAATGGAATGAATACACATATCTTCTTGAATTGCAAAAGACTGCGACAGGCAGATATGTCAAGGTAGTGCTTACAGGCAGCGGAATGAATTATGTCTGGGGGCGTGAGATATGCGTTTATGCATACCGCGAGTCAAAGGGAGAACTGAAAATGCATGAGTTTAACGGCACAGAAAGCTTTGACAACCTTACGCTCGATATGCCGGAGGGCACGAGAATGGGCGACAACGACGGGCCTGCATACTGCGTTTACGGCAAGACGGGCTATAATTCGGCATCGTTCTGCTTTGACCTGTCGCAAACCGATTTTGTCGGTACGGGCAAGAACGGCACGAGAGTCAACGGCTATATGTTTTTGGGCGCAGATGTCTATGATCAGGACGGCAGATGGATCAACTGC
Organism: uncultured Ruminococcus sp.; assembly: GCA_964571635.1. Taxonomy (GTDB): domain Bacteria; phylum Bacillota; class Clostridia; order Oscillospirales; family CAG-382; genus Coliplasma. The sequence continues at coordinate 2,116 of CAZNCN010000008.1, forward strand.
TGCGATGCGGGCTTTGTTTATGAATACAGCACACAGGGGTGGAGGCTGTTCTATGCCACTGCGGCGACAGAGCAGTATGAGGGTCAGTGGTTCTCGGGCACGAGAGTGCTTGACCAGACACACAACTACCGTTTGACGCTCGACACCTCGATCGAGGACGGCATGGCAACGCTCACGGCATACGATCTCGTTGACGAATGCATTGCCGACAGGCTGACGTTCTCTTTCGGCGGCTCTAAAAAAGACGGCTCCAACACTGCTTATCTGATGAACGCTGCCATCGACTGGGTCAACCGTCCCGAGAGCGATTTTATAGGCGAGACAAACAAAAACCTCGGCTCGGGCATACACCTTAAGGATGTTCGCATTTATGACTGCAAGGTCTATAAGGACGGTGCGTCAAGCGATTTTGTCACGCATCACCGAGCAGTATGGCCTGACGGCAGTATGCCCGTTTCGGCAAGCGTGGTCAAAATACATCACGCCATAGGCGACAACGAATTTATTATAGATATTGATTTGGGATAATTAACTGTATGAAAAAAGCTTTTTTATATCACGAGCGCTATTTTCTCCTGCCCGACGGCATAAGCGATGTCGATGAGCTTTTGGCGCTTTATGACGGCTCTGAGATAGAGCTTTGGGAATGCACTGAAAGAAAGTGCCTTGCACCGTATTTCGTCAGCGAGTTCATGGTCATCAGCAAGGTGCTCTTGGGCGAGGGCGAAATGTATCCGTGCGAGGTCGAGATACTGCCGATGCTTGAATACAACAGGCGTCTGCGTGCAAGAATAGAGGGCTATTGCGACGGCTGCCCCAACTATACCGCTTTGACCGAAAGTGAAACATCATTGCAGGGTCATCACGAAGAAATGCTGCTTGACGGCAATTGCTTTTTGCGGCAAAAGACCGTCGACGATACGGCTGATTTCGGTTTGCTTGTCGACTGGTTCGTGCAGGATTTCACATTGCTTGGGCTTGAGGAGCTTATCGACCTCGGCAAGACCGACGAGGCGACCGCTGAGTTTGAAAAAGCTTTCGCCGAACATATTTTCGGACCTACACCTGCGGTCATTCTCACAAAGGCACCCGATGGCAGATACGGCTGCTATTTTATAGGTCTTTTCGATGACAACGATTCGCTTATCAAAGAATACATAGTCGACGAGCTTGACAACAAGTATGGCAAGACATGGGATTTTCAGCACTTTTTGCCGCAGGGGGTCACGACAGGCGAATCTGTCGCTCCTGCCGGAGTTTCTTTTGAACGTGCCGAGGGCGACAGAGCATCGCTGAATGTCACGATCTTTGTCGGTGACGAGAATCCGATGCGTGCATATCTCTATCTTTGCGAGCTGATAGGCGAGGACAGACTTCACACTGCCTGCTCATCGCTTGCCAGCCAGTCGGGAACTTCAGAGAATATGCAAACAGCAGATGCGCTTGCACTTGAGATAGACACCGTGCTCGAGGATTATGATCCCAAAGAAATAATGTTGCCTGCAGTTCGTGCTGCCGCCAATTTTGAAAACGGAGAGGGCGAGCCCCCGTCTGTGATGATCAATTATCGCTCTGACAGCCTTATGTTCGGCTTTACGGTGCCTGCAAAAGAGAGTGCGCCTGTTTTGAATGTCTGGAATTGCGATGATATTATTTCGATGTTTGCACTCGAGATAGCGACGATACGCTTTAAATTGCCGTTCGACCCGATGCTGTGTGAAGACCCCGAGCAGTTCGAGTGCTTCCTCGACGAGGTCGACGGAGTGTGTGCATATCTTGGTGATTCTATGTGCGCAAAATGCTATGGTCAGGCGTATGATTCTGCCGAGTATAATGTCAACCTCATCGTCATATCGATGCCGAGGCTGATGTATAAACTGCATTATCTTGCACCTATGCTCAGCAGATACGGTGCAGAGCTTGATGTTTATACCAAGGATGGCAAGCACGGCGGTCGGTTTATGCTCGACTATTCGATGCAGCGGATCGTTTCCGAGCGTGACCTATGGCGCAGAGAATTTCAGGCATGACCCGAGCTGCTGTGGTCGGTATTAAATTCGAATAGAGAAATAAACATGGGAATGAGCATTTTTTGCTGTATGCAAGAGTGCTCTTTTTTTAAGTTTGGTATTTATTTTTGCGACATCTTATGATATAATAGTATGTCAAGGTGTAAATTGCAAAAATGTCGGGAGGTGTCAGCATGAGCCTTTTTAAACTTCACAGTCCGTTTGAGATGACAGGCGACCAGCCGCAGGCAGTCGCAAAGCTCGTCGACGGCATACAGAGCGGTATGCGCGATCAGGTGCTTTTGGGTGTTACGGGCTCAGGCAAGACCTTTACGATGGCCAATGTGATTCAGCAGATAGGCAAGCCGACACTTGTGCTTTCACACAACAAAACGCTTGCGGCACAGCTCTGCTCTGAATTTAAAGAGATGTTTCCCGAGAATGCGGTCGAGTTTTTTGTTTCGTATTACGACTATTATCAGCCCGAGGCTTACGTTCCGGGCAAGGATATTTATATCGAAAAGGATTCTGCCGTCAACGATGAGATAGACAAATTGCGGCATTCCGCAACGTCGGCGCTTTTTGAGCGTAAGGATGTCATTATCGTTGCGTCTGTAAGCTGCATCTATTCGCTCGGCGACCCGCAGGAATATTCAAACCTCACGCTTTCGCTCAGGCAGGGCGCGATATATCCCCGCAGCGAGATAATCAAGAGGCTCGTCGGACTGCAATACAATCGCAGCGACATAGGCTTTGAGCGTGACAACTTCAGAGTCAGAGGCGACAGCATAGATATTTTTCCGTCAAATTCGGGTTCGACGGCGATAAGAGTCGAGCTTTTCGGCGACGAGATAGACAGGATCTCTGCCATCAACACGGTCACGGGCGAGGTTGAGGGCAGGATGAGCAGTGCGACGATATATGCCGCGAGCCATTATGTCACATCGCCTGAACGCCGTGAAAAAGCACTCAAAGAGATAACCGACGAACTTGACGAGCGCATAGCATATTTTGAGAGCGAGGGCAAACTGCTCGAGGCGCAGCGCATCAAAGAGCGCACGCTGTTTGACCTTGAGCAGATACGCGAGATAGGATTCTGCTCTGGTGTCGAGAATTATTCGCGTGTTTTGTCAGGCAGACAGCCGGGTTCTGCACCTTTCTGCCTGCTCGACTATTTTCCCGATGACTTTTTAATGTTCATTGACGAGAGCCACGTTACCGTTCCGCAGGTCAGGGCCATGTCGAGCGGTGATCATAACCGCAAAAAGAACCTTATAGACTATGGCTTCAGACTGCCGTCCGCATATGACAACAGACCTCTCAAGTTTGATGAGTTCGAATCAAAGCGCGGGCAGACCGTTTATGTCAGCGCTACGCCTGCACCGTATGAGCTGGGCATAGCAACTCAGGTGGCAGAGCAGATAATCAGACCTACGGGACTGCTCGACCCCGAGATCGAGGTGCGCTCGGCACAGGGACAGATCGACGACCTGCTCGGCGAGGTGCGCAGCCGCATTTCTTCGGGCGAGCGTGTGCTCGTCACAACGCTCACCAAAAAAATGGCAGAGGATCTCACGGAATATCTCGAAATGAAGGATATCAAAACGAGATATATGCATTACGATATAGACACGATAGAGCGCATGGACATCATTCGTGGGCTGAGAGCCGGTGAATTTGACGTGCTCGTCGGCATCAATCTGCTCAGAGAGGGTCTTGACCTGCCCGAGGTCAGTCTGGTAGCCATACTCGACGCCGACAAAGAGGGCTTCCTGAGGTCAGAGACCTCACTTGTGCAGACCATAGGCAGAGCCGCACGAAATGCACACGGCAAGGTCATCATGTATGCTGACCGCATCACAGGCTCGATGCAGCGTGCAATAACAGAGACCGAGCGCAGGCGCGAGGTTCAGGCAGAATACAACAGAGTTCACGGCATCGTGCCCAAAACTATTATAAAGGACATCAGAGCGCCGCTCGAGATATATGTTGCGGACAACCCCGATGTCACAGACAAAAAGCCCGAGGGCGCAGACAAAAAGCGCCTGATCGAAAAGCTTACTTCAGATATGAAGCGTGCCGCAAAGGAGCTCGATTTTGAGACTGCGGCGGCGCTTCGTGACAGGATCAAGCGGCTTATGTAGGCTTATCTAACGAAAGGACAGCGTTATTTATTTATGGCAGACCTTGTTATCCGCGGTGCACGCGAGAATAACCTTAAAAATATAGATGTGACTATCCCCAGAGACAAATTTATCGTGTTTACCGGCTTGTCGGGATCGGGCAAATCGAGCCTCGCCTTTGATACGATATATGCTGAGGGGCATAGGCGGTTTGTCGAATCGCTCTCGTCATATGCAAGACAGTTTTTGGGGCAGATGGATAAGCCTGACGTCGACACCATCGAGGGACTTTCGCCCGCGATCTCGATAGACCAGAAGACAACATCAAAAAATCCGCGCTCGACAGTTGGCACGGTGACAGAAATATATGACTATATGCGCTTGCTTTTTGCACGCATAGGCGTTCCTCATTGTCCTATATGCGGCGAACCTATACAGCAGCAGACTGTCGACGAGATAATAAACGAGCTCATGAGCTTTGCCGACGGAACGAGAATGCTGATCATGGCGCCTGTCGTCGTCGGCAAAAAGGGTATGCACGAAAAGGTGCTTGCCGACGCACAGAAAAAGGGCTTTGTCAGAGTGGTCGTGGACGGCACGACCTATGAGCTTTCAGAGGGAGTTACGCTCGACAAAAACAAGCAGCACGACATTGACATCGTTGTCGACAGGCTTGTCATAAGACAGGGGGATCAGAGCGTCATGACGAGGCTTGCCGACAGCGTCGAGATGGCTTCGTCACTTGCCGACGGCATAATCAAGGTGCTTTTGCCCGATGTTCCCGAGGGGGGAGAGCAGATCATAACCTTCTCGCAGAATTACGCCTGCAAGACGCACGGCATTTCGCTCGGCGAGCTCGAGCCGAGAATGTTCTCATTCAACTCACCGTTTGGCGCTTGCCCTGAATGCAGCGGACTTGGCAGCAATTATGTGCTTTCGCCGGACAAGCTCATTCCCGACAGGTCGCTGTCAATATACGGCGGTGCGATAACCTGCAACGGCTTTAAATCGGCAGCCGCCGATTCGTGGCTGGGTGCCAAGGTCAATGACCTGGGAGCGTTTTACGGCTTCGACACTCATACACCGATATGCAATTACAGCGATGAAGCATACAAGACGCTCATGTACGGCAACGCAAACCGCAAGCGCCGTGTCGGAGAGCCTCGGTTTGAGGGCGTTGTCAATATGATCAAGCGCCGCTATGATACAGGTGTCGGCTATGAGAGCCGAGATTATTATGAGGCGTTCATGGACACTGTGACATGCCCCGTCTGCAAAGGTCGCAGGCTCAAGGAAGAGTCGCTCGCCGTCACTGTTTTTGACAAAAACATTGATGAGCTGTGCAGGCTCAGCATTACAAAGCTGTATGAGTTTTTCGATAGCCTGACATTGACAGGCAAGAACGCAGAAATAGCAAAGGACATATTAAAAGAGATACGCTCGCGCCTCGGATTTCTCATCAACGTCGGGCTCGGCTATCTCACGCTCGGACGCAGCTCGGGCACGCTTTCGGGCGGCGAAGCGCAGCGCATAAGGCTCGCAACTCAGATAGGCTCGTCACTCGTCGGCGTGCTGTATATTCTCGATGAGCCGTCGATAGGACTTCACCAGCGTGACAACAGATTGCTCATCAACGCTCTGATGCGCCTGCGTGACCTCGGCAACACGCTGATAGTCGTAGAGCACGATGAAGAAACGATGCTCTCGGCGGATTATATTGTCGACATAGGACCGGGAGCAGGTGAAAACGGCGGCAACGTCGTGTTCTCGGGCACGCCCAAGCAGCTTATGAAATGCAAAGAGTCGATAACGGGCGAATATCTCTCGGGCAGGAAGCACATTTCTGTGCCCAAAATGCGCCGTGAGGGCAACGGACTTTGCCTCGGCATAAGAGGTGCAAGGCAGAATAACCTCAAAAATATCGATGTCGACATTCCTCTCGGCACGTTCGTGTGCGTCACGGGCGTTTCGGGCTCGGGCAAGTCGTCGCTCATCAATTCTGTGCTTTACGGCAATGTCGGCAGACGCCTCGGCAAACTTTCGCTTACGGCAGGCGATTGCGATGATATACAGGGCATAGAAAATATAGACAAGGTGGTCAATATAGATCAGTCTCCGATAGGCAGAACGCCGAGATCGAACCCTGCAACGTACACCGGCATGTTCAGCGATATACGCGCGGTGTTTGCTTCGACCCCTGAAGCGCGTGAGCGCGGATATAAAGAGGGCAGGTTCTCATTCAATATCAAGGGCGGCAGATGCGAGGCATGTCAGGGCGGCGGTACTATTTTGATAGAAATGCACTTTTTGCCCGACGTGTATGTCACCTGCGACGTATGCAAGGGCAAGCGCTATAACAGAGAAACGCTTGAGGTGCATTATAAAGGCAAAACGATATACGATGTTCTCAATATGACGGTCGACGAGGGGCGGCAGTTCTTTTCGACCTACGAGCCTATAAGGCGCAGGCTCGACCTTTTGCACGATGTCGGACTCGGATATATCCGCATAGGACAGTCGTCAACGACGCTTTCGGGCGGCGAGGCGCAGAGAGTCAAGCTCGCAACAGAGCTTTCACGCCGTGATACGGGCAGAACGCTTTATATACTCGACGAGCCTACGACAGGTCTGCATACTGCCGATGTCGAGAAATTGCGCGAGGTGCTGGTTCGCCTTGTCGAGCTCGGCAATACGGTCGTAGTTATCGAGCACAACCTTGATATTATCAAATCGGCAGATTATATTATAGATATGGGTCCCGAGGGCGGAGACGGCGGCGGCACTGTTGTCGTGTCGGGCACGCCCGAGCAGGTCGCCGAATGCGAGCAGTCTTATACGGGACAGTTTCTCAAAAAAGTTTTGAAAGGACAAAGATTTTGAAGTACGACAGATATTCGCATCTGCTAAAAAGGGTCGAAAAGCCCGGACGCTATATCGGCGGCGAATACGGCGAGTTTATAAAACCCGAAGGCACTTATGATACGAGGATATGCTTCTGCTTTCCCGATACCTATGAGATAGGTATGTCAAACCTCGGAATGCGCATTCTGACGCATTGCCTGAACCAAGTTGAAAACGTGTTTTGCGAGCGTTGCTTTGCCCCCTGGGGCGATATGGAGCAGGTCATGCGCGAGACAGGCACGCCGCTTTATGCACTCGAAACAGGTGATCCGTTAAAGGATTTTGACATAGTCGCATTTACATTGCAGTATGAGCTTTGCTATACCAATGTTTTGAATATGCTTTCGCTGGCAGGCATTCCGATGCGTGCCGACGAGAGGGGCGAAGATATGCCGATAATCCTCGGCGGTGGGCCGTGCACCTATAACCCCGAGCCTATGGCTGAATTTTTTGACATTTTCTCGATAGGCGAGGGCGAGGAGGCATTGCCGGAGCTTGCAAGGCTTTATCGTCAGTGCAGGTCAGAGGGCGTAACAAAGTCAGAATTTCTGCGCAGGGCGTCGCACCTTGAGGGCTTTTATGTTCCGTCGCTTTACGAGGTCACTTATAACGCTGACGGCACTATAAAGAGCTTTGAGCCTAAATACGACGACGTGCCTCGTACTGTCAAAAAGCGCATAATCACAGACCTCGACGGTGTCAGCTTTCCGACCGAGGCGATAGTGCCTTATCTCGATACGGTGCACGACAGAATAACACTCGAGGTATTCAGAGGCTGCATCAGAGGCTGCCGCTTTTGTCAGGCGGGCATGGTATACAGACCATACAGACAAAAATCACCCGAGGTGCTCGACTGCAACGCACGCGAATGCTTTGCAAATACAGGTTACAGCGAGATCTCGCTCACGTCGCTTTCGATAAGCGACTATACAGATCTCGGCGAGCTTATCGACAGGCTCAAGACCTGGACAGATGACAAAAAGATAGGACTTTCGTTGCCGTCAATGCGCATAGATGCGTTTTATGACGAATTGCTCAAAAAGGTTTCGTCGGTTCGCAAGTCCGGTCTGACCTTTGCACCCGAGGCGGGCACTCAGCGTATGCGTGATGTCATCAACAAGAATATCACCGAGCAGGAGATAATGGATGGCTGTGCCAAGGCGTTCGATGGTGGCAGAAACTCTTTAAAGCTTTATTTCATGAACGGCTTGCCCGGCGAGACCGATGAGGATATCGAGGGTATAGCAGGGCTCGCACACAGGATCCTTGACCTTTATAATTCAAAAAAGCGCACCGGCAGAGCGCCCGAGATAACTGTTTCGGTCAGTTGCTTTGTACCGAAGCCGTTTACGCCGTTCCAGTGGGAGCCGCAGGACTCGCTCGATGAACTGCAGCGCAAGCAATTGCTGCTTAAAGATTGCATTAAGTCACGCCGTATAAACTATAAATACCACGAGTCGCGCGTTTCGAGGCTCGAGGGAGTCTTTTCACGCGGCGACCGCAGGCTCGGCAGGGCGATCGCAGAGGCGGCAAGGCGCGGTCAGCGCTTTGATAGCTGGGATGAGTATTTCAGCTACGAGAATTGGCTGGATATATTCGCCTCGACAGGCATAGATCCCGACTTTTACGCTACGCGCAGGCGGAGCGAGGACGAGATATTGCCGTGGGACTTTTTGGATATAGGCGTCACAAAGCGGTTTTTGCTTTGTGAAAAGCATCTTTCCGAGGCAGGCACGACTACACCCGACTGCCGCACGAAATGCTCGGGCTGCGGTGCGTTTGAATGCGAGGTGCATTGCAAGAAATGAAGATAAGAATAACCTTTAAAAAGACGGGCGTAATGCGCTATATTTCGCATCTCGATCTTCAGCGTGCGTTCACGCGTGCATTGGTGCGCTCGGGACTTGATATAACCTACAGCGAGGGCTTTAATCCGCATCCCAAGATAGCGTTCGCCATACCGCTTTCGATGTATCAAGAGAGCATCTGCGAGGTCGTCGATTTTGGCGTTAATGCAGAAGTGCCGACAAGCGAGGTCGTTTCGGCACTGAGCAGGGCATTGCCGAGAGGCATCGAGATCACGGGCTGCTTTTATCCGACCAACAAGATAAGCGACGTTGTCAGTGCCGACTATGATATAACTTTGCATACAGAGCGCAGCGCAGACGAAATAGCAAATCTTATGCAGGGCAGGCTCGTCACAATAAAATCAGGCAAAAAGGGCGACGTTGAGGTCGATGTTACAGATAAAATATTCGGCTTTGAATGCCTCGATATTGACGGCGACGGAGTTTTGCTGAAGGTGCGTGTTTCCGCCGCACCTGATGCGGTGCTCAATCCCGCACTTATCTGCAAGGCGATAGGCGAGGAGGACAACGACATTGTCAGAACGGCGATTAATTTTAAAAAATAGGCTTTTGCTGTCGCTGCTTGTGCTTGTCTTGTGCCTTTCGGCGTGCTATAATGGAGATGTGCAGACATCGGGCGATGCTTCGCCCGAGCAGAGCATTGAAAGCAGCGAGCAAGAGTCGAGTTATGAATCAGAGGAGCAATACAACCGAGCCGAGATCGCAAGATTGCTGCTCAACGACAAGCTCGTGCATATGATATTCGCAGGCGGATACCTCACAGGCGGCGAAACGACGTCCGATTATGTCGAGGTCACAGGCGAATATGCCGATTTTGCGGCGATAAGCGCCTTGCTCGAGTCGACATATGACAGCACCTGCGGCGTTATAGATTATTATCTCGGATTTCCCGAATACGGCAAAAATGCCGTCATAGAGGGTGACGGCGGCAAGACCTATTGCTATTATCATTATATCGACGACCGTGACATTGCCTACAGCAACTTTGTCATCGGCGACGATAATGTGACTGTCGGAGATATTACATTGCCTCTTGTGCAGACCGACGACGGCGTCAGACTTGGCGGCACGCTTTATTCTGAGCGACAATATGTTTCGCCAAAGAGCGAAAAGATGGATGCCGGCTCTGCAAAAAAGCTCGGCGGCAGATATCTGGCGGTGGTGATCCTGATGTCGCAGAACGACTATGTTTTGTCCGACGGCGAGGAAAGAGCATTTAATAGCAGCGTCGACGGTGCGATAAAGCTTGTTTCGGATATTTCAAAGCAATACGGAGTTCAGACGTCCTTTGATGTTGCGGTTATGAGATTTGTGCATTCAGAGAGCGTCGATGGTGATTTTGAGCTCGATATGATGCTTGCGGGCACGTCATTCCGCACTCTTGAGGGGCTCATTACCTCGCAGTGCGACACCGAAGAATACGACGGCTATTTTGCCGTTTGCTGCTCGATAGATGTCACAGGTGTGGCTTATACGGCATATTATGACGGCTTGCCCGACACAAATTGGTGTGAGAGGCTTATTGTCGGCACAGATGCAGACGCAAAGGATATTGCTGCCGCTGTATTCGGCATCTGCGGAGCAGAGCAAAGAGGCGACGACAAAACAATAGCCGAATATTTCGACATCGATATTATGGATGGCGGCGACGGACTGTCCGACCTGAATGCATACAGAGTCGGCTTGACAGAGCAGATCGACAGTCAGCTTGGTTCATTCATCAGACAGCAAACAGAATAACAATTCAACAATTCAAATAAAGAGAGGTCTATAACTATGGAACCGTGCTACAAAAGAGTGCTGCTCAAGCTTTCGGGCGAGGCACTCGCCGGTGAAAACGGCATATTAAACGGCAAATTTTTAGAGGAGATCGCAGGCGTTATCGCAGAATGCGTAAAAAGCGGCGTTCAGATCGCAATGGTCATTGGCGGCGGCAACATCTGGCGCGGTGCCCGTCAGGGCGGATTGCGGATAGACAGAGTCAGAGCCGACCAGATGGGTATGCTTTCGACAGTCATCAATTCGCTCGCCATGCAGGATTATCTTTTGGCAGCAGGCGTCGGCTGCACCGTCATGTCGGCGTTCAACATATCGCAGGTCTGCAAGCCCTATTCGCAGTATGACGCTATTGATCTGCTCGAAAAAGGCAATGTCGTCATAGTTTCGGGCGGTGTCGGATATCCTTTCTTCTCGACAGATTCCGGCATGATGCTGCGTGCCGCAGAACTCAAATGCGATGCGGTGCTCTCGGCAAAGAACATCGACGGCGTTTATGACAAAGACCCCAGAACAAATCCCGATGCAAAAAAATACGACACTCTCACATATTCGCGCATCATTGCCGACAACCTGGCGGCAATAGATATGTCCGCGGCAGCTATCGCTCGTGACACGGGACTTTATACCGTCCTGTTTGCGCTTGATTCGGCAGACAGCATCAGAGATGCAGTCTGCGGCAAGGCCAAGGGCACAGTCATTACAAAATAAAAAATAAAAATAAAAATTAAAGCATAAAAAGCAGGAGGCAATACCATGAATTTTGACCTTAAACCCTATGAAGAGAGAATGAAAAAGACCATCTCGGTGCTGATCAACGAGTTTGATGCCATCAGAGTCGGCAGAGCAAGCGCAAAATTGCTCGAGCGTATTCGCGTCGACTATTACGGCACACCGTCGCCGATCGAAAGTGTAGCACAGATCAAAGCACAGGATGCACGCACTCTCGTTATCGCTCCCTGGGAGACTAAGATGCTCAGAGAGATCGAAAAGGCTATCCAGGCATCCGACCTCGGCATCAACCCCGTAAACGATGGCAAGCAGCTCAGACTTTCGTTCCCGCCGCTCACCGAGGAGCGCCGTATCGAGCTCACCAAAAAGACCGCTAAGCTCGGCGAAGAGGCTAAGGTTGCAATGCGCAACATCCGCCGTGACGCAAACGAAGAGATCAAAAAGCTCAAAAAAGACGGCGTTCTCACCGAGGACGATCAAAAGAAGGCTGAAAAGCAGGTTCAGGACCTCACAGACCGCTATATCAAAGAGGTCGAGGCTTGCGTAGCCAAAAAGGACAAAGAGATACTCGAAATATGACCGAAATCACAAAGTCATATCCCAGCAGCGTTGCCGTCATTATGGACGGCAACGGCCGTTGGGCAAAAGAGCGTGGCCTGCCGCGCACCATGGGTCACAAGGCGGGCTTTGAAACGTTCGTCAAAACCGTCGAGGCGTGCGACGAATTGGGTGTCAGATTTTTGACAGTCTATGCTTTTTCGACTGAAAACTGGAATCGCTCTGCCGAAGAGGTCTCGGGCATAATCAGGATCATGAATTCTGCGATACCCGTTTATGTGCCGAAGCTCATGAAGCGCAATGCAAGACTGCGCATTTATGGCGATGTTGGCAGGTTCGATCAAAGGACGCAGGATATGCTTTCTCAGAGCGTCAAGACGCTTGACGGCAACAGCGGCATTACCATCGGCATCTGTCTTTCGTACGGGGGCAGAGCAGAGATAACAAATGCTGTCAACAGGCTTTTGGCAGAGGGCAGGACCAATGTCACAGAGGACGACATCGCATCGCAGCTTTATACGGCAGGAACGCCCGACCCCGATCTCATCATACGCACGAGCGGCGAAAAGCGCATATCAAACTTTTTGCTTTGGCAGTCGGCGTATTCGGAATATTATTTCAGCGATCTTTATTGGCCTGATTTTGACAGAAACGAGCTGATAAAGGCTTTTGACGATTATGCCGGGCGCTCGAGGCGCTATGGCAAATAACAACTTTAAGGGGGATATATTGTCTTGAAAACGAGAATAATCACAGGTGCGGTCATGACTGCGGTATTCGTGCCTGTTTTGTGCTTCGCCGATACAATTGCGTTGCCGATACTTGCAGCTGTGCTTGCGGCAACTGCGATATATGAGTTTGCGTCATGCATAGGATTAAAGGCCGGGCACACATATATTCCTCTTATGCTGATCGCCGCGGCAGCACCGTTCGCCGTGAGATATACACCGCTTGGTGTGACCTCGGTATTGCTTTTGCTGTGCCTTGCGTTTCTTTATCTTATGATATGCTCTGTCATAAGCGCAGAAAAGCGTGCCGTCGATGGTGAGCTTATCATGAGCACGGGCGTTTTGTATACCGTTCTCGGCTTTTCGATGCTGATAGTGGTGCGTGATGCATTCCCGAGAGATTATCTCTTGCTGATACTTGCACCTGTTGGCTGCGACATCTGCGCATATTTCATCGGCAGCAAGCTCGGCAAGCACAAGCTCTGCCCGCATCTTTCACCCAAAAAGACTGTCGAGGGCGCTTGCGGCGGACTTTTTGGCGCAATGCTTTTTACTGCGATATTCGGTGCGGTTATAGTATTGTGCGGCGAAGAATTTAACTTTTTATATTGCCTTTTGGCAGTGCCTGTTGCGGCACTTTCGCAGTTCGGCGATTTGTTTGCAAGCGCAGTCAAGCGCAAATACGGCGTCAAGGACTATGGCAAGATATTCCCGGGGCACGGCGGCGTGCTCGACAGATTTGACAGCACACTGCCTGTTATGATACTTGCGGGTATACTTACGTTGCTGTTTGCATGAAAAACACACGGGTGGTGAGTTTTTAATTAAAATGAAGATCGCTTTGCTCGGCTCGACAGGCTCGATAGGTACTCAGACACTCGACGTTTGCCGCAGATACGGTTATGAGGTGGACTGCCTGTCGGCAAATACAAATGAAATATTACTTGAAAAGCAATGCCGTGAATTTGCACCTAAATATTGCTGGATAGGTGAAGAGCATTATGCTTCGCTTCGCACCAGGCTTGCAGATACTAATACCGTGGTGCTCACAGGCAGGGACGAGCTTTGCCAAATGGCAGCAGAATCAGACTGCGATGTGCTCGTCAACGCATTGCTCGGCATCAGCGGTCTTGCACCCACGCTCGCCGCAATAGACGGCAAAAAGCGTATAGCGCTTGCCAACAAAGAGACGCTTGTCGCAGGCGGCGAAATAGTTATGAAGCGCATAAAAGAGACGGGAACAGAGCTTTTGCCCATCGACAGCGAGCATTCCGCTATATTTCAGTGCATTGCAGATAGGCGAAGTGAAGTCGAGTCGGTCATTCTGACTGCCTCAGGCGGTGCATTTTTCGGCAAAAAGAATGATGAATTACTTAAGGTCACCGCCGCCGATGCCCTCAAGCACCCCAATTGGAGCATGGGCAAAAAAATAACTGTCGACTGCGCTACCATGATGAACAAGGGCTTTGAAATAATCGAGGCGATGTATCTCTTTGACCTGCCTTCAGACAGGGTCGAGGTAATAATACATCGTGAGAGCGTCATACATTCTATGGTGAGGTTCGTCGACGGCGCAGTTATTGCACAGCTCGGCACTCCTGACATGAGATTGCCAATATCATTTGCACTGTCTTATCCAAGGCGTCTTGAAAGTCCCGACAAACGAGCACTCGACCTCAAAAATTATATGTCATTCACGTTTGCAGAGCCTGACACAGAGACCTTCGGACTCTTGCAATTTGCGCGTGAAGCGATTAAAAAGGGCGGCAATATTCCCGCCGCTATGAACGGTGCAGATGAGGCTGCCGTCGAGCTGTTCTTAAACGGCAAAATAGGCTTCTGCGACATCGAGAGGCTGGTAAGATACGCCTGCGATGCAACAAAATACATAGCTGCTCCGACGCTCGGGCAGATATTTGACACTGATATTGCCGCTCGTGAAGCGGTGAAAGGTTTTATATAAGGTTTGGTATAATGGTTAATTCTCTCATCTCAATTATTCTGACGGTTCTTATATTCGGCGTGCTTATAGGCATACACGAGCTCGGACATTATATCGCCGCACGCATTTTCGGCGTCGGTATAGTCGAATTCTCGATAGGCATGGGTCCAAAGCTCTTTACAAAGCAGGGCAAGCACAACGACTTTTCGATAAGGGCTCTGCCCATCGGCGGCTTTGTCAATATGGTCGGCGAGTATAGCGAGGAGCTCGAGGAGCGCCACAGAGATAAGCGCCCGCTCGATTCGTTCAAGGCGTGGAAGAGGCTGATAATCGGCGTTGCAGGCCCTTTGATGAACATCATTTTTGCGTTCATCATCATGATAGTCTATGTTGTGTGCAGCCCCAATCTTGCATCTACGGTCGTTGCCGACAAATATGAAACAGACAGTATGCAGAATGTTTCGTTTGCCTACGGTCTTATGCCGGGCGACGAGATAGTCAAGGTCGGCGGCAGAAATATTCATGTTTATTATGACCTCAGCTATGAAATATCGGCACACGGCAATGAGCCGATCGACCTTGAGGTCATCAGAAACGGCAAGAGAATAAAGCTCGAGGGCGTCAGGTTTCCTGTGCAGGAGCAGCAGGGCAGTGAGTTCGGTTGTGTGGATTTTAAGATCTATCTCAAGCAAAAGAATTTTGCAAATGTCTTAAACGACGCATTCTATCAGCCTATATCGATAGTATATGTCACCGTAGATTCGCTGATAGACACCTTTACGGGCAGATATGACATAGGCGAGTCGGTCGGCGGCCCTATTGCCATCGGCGGTGCAGTCGGTGACACGATCGCAGACAGCGACGGCTTTGCAGATACCGTTGCAAGCCTTGCCGTATTGACCGTGTTTATTTCGGTCTCGCTCGGCGTTTGCAACCTTTTGCCTATCCCCGTGCTTGACGGCGGAATGATATTATTCTGCATTATAGAAATGATAATCGGCAGACCTATAAAAAAAGAGGTTCAAAACGTCATCACAAACATTTTTGCAATCTTGCTCATATTGCTTATGGTGCTGGTCTGCATAAAGGACGTTATCGGACTGTTTTGATCAAATTATTACGGAGGTGCTTGCTTTGGCAAAAAGAATATCACATTCGGTCAGGGTCGGCAGAGTAAATATAGGTGGCGGCAACAGGATCGCCGTGCAGTCGATGTGCGATATTCCGACACACGATCATGAGGCGGTGCTTGCGCAGATACAAGAGCTCGAAAAGGCGGGCTGTGACATCGTGCGTGTCACGGTCAATACGCCCGAGGCGGCTGAGGGACTTAAGGCTTTGCGCAGCAAGACAGATATGCCTATCGTCGCAGATATTCATTTTGACTATCGTCTTGCGCTTGCGGCGATAGAAGCAGGTGCCGACAAAATACGCTTGAATCCCGGCAACATCGGCGGCGAGGACAGAGTCAAGGCTGTTGCCGATGCTTGCAGGCAAAGAAATATTCCTATCAGAATCGGCGTCAACGGCGGCTCGCTTTCAAAGCAGATAATGGCAAAATACGGCAGGGTGTGTCCCGAAGCACTCAGAGATTCTGCGCTCGAGCACGCCGCATTGCTTGAGAAATACGATTTTAACGACATAGTGCTTTCTGTCAAGTCGAGCGACGTCAGAATATGTGTCGAAGCCAACAGGCTTATTGCCGAGGCAACAGATCATCCCTTGCACCTCGGTGTCACCGAGGCAGGTGCAATACCCGAGGGACTTGTCAAAAATTCGATAGGCATAGGCTCATTGCTCTTGGACGGAATAGGCGACACCATCAGAGTTTCGCTCACAGATCCGCCTGTCGACGAGGTCAGAGCAGGTATAGAAATATTAAAATCAATAGGGCTCAGAAAAGGCATCAACATAGTTTCGTGCCCGACCTGCGGCAGAACTCAAATAGATCTCAAGCGACTGTATGCCGAGCTGAAGAGCGCTATAAAAGATATCGACACCGACCGCAACATCACTGTTGCTCTCATGGGCTGCGTGGTCAACGGACCCGGCGAGGCACAGGGTGCCGATGTGGGTGTTGCAGGCGGCAAAGGCGAGGCAGTGTTGTTTAAGCACGGCGTGATAGTCGGCAGGATAGCCGAGAATGAGATAGTCACCGCGCTCGTCGGTGAAATAAAGGAACTTTTAAAATGACAGATTTGTTTAAGAAAAAGTTTGCGCGCTGCGAGTTTTCACCGCAGGATATGCAGACCATATCTGAAATGACCGATTGCAGCATCATGGTCAGCACCGAAAAAAGAGCCATAAGGCTTGTGCCGTGCTTTGATTCTGTTGTCGCTCCGCAAAAGCTGTTTGACATAGCAAGGCGCATCAAGAATACATACAACGCCACCGATGTGCGCATAATGCCGCGCTATCCGTCAACCTGCTTTTCTGAGAATGTCTGGAACAAAATACACCCTTATATCTGCGTTGAATTCGGCGATACGATAGGCAAGGGCTTTTTTGAGCGCTCAAAAGCAGAGTATGACAGAGAGAACGATATCTTTCGTGTAACTCTGCGTGACTGCTGCACGGCAGATATATTGGTGAGCGACGGCGTTGACAAATATATTGCAGAGTGCATAAGGGCACAGTTCGACGTAGACCTCAAGGTCGAGCTTGAGGGCGGCGAGATACCCGATTTTTATGTTTCGCCAAAGAATGTCGAGTTTGACAGGCTCACACGAGAGCAGCTTGACAGGGCATTTGAGGCAGAAGAGCGTGATGCAAACAAAACCAATTCATACCTGCCTGTCGATGACGGTGCCAAAGTGCACTGGCTCGACGACGAAATGACAAAATGCAAGGCAGGCAGACTGCTTTTTGATGTTTCAGACCCCAAAATATTCACAGGCAAGGATATTCCAAAGCTCAAGAGGCTTATCCCGATACGCAATATAACCGACGGCGAGACAGTCACATTCGTCGGCAAGATGTTCAGCATAGATAAAAAGCCCAATTACGATACAGGCAAGATAACCTGCAAGATGGAGTTTACTGACAACGATGCCTCGGTGCTCGTCAGAACCTCTATCCCGCGTGAAAGACGTGCGGAGATCCCCGACGCACCCTCGTATATGCTCATCACCGGCAGGGCAGAATGGAATAAATTCGACAAAGAGGTCGTCGTCAGACCGACGGCAATGGCGTTTGTCAAAAAAATAGGCAGGCAGGACACCTATCCTCGCAAGCGTGTCGAATTGCATATACACACCAACATGAGCCAGCTCGATGCGCTGTCAGAGCCGGGCGATGTATTCAAACAGGCGGCAGCGTGGGGAATGCCTGCCGTCGCGGTCACAGACCACGGCAACCTGCAGGCTTATCCGATGTATATGAAGGCGGCAAAGAAATGCCCCGATACAAAGCCTATATACGGTATGGAGGGCTATCTTGTCGACGATACCGCACGCGCAGTGTTTGCAGACAAGGCAGACGACAATATCAGCTTTGACGATGGCGAGTTTATTATATTTGACATAGAGACCACAGGACTTTCTCCGCTCAACTGTGGCATAACGCAGATAGGTGCGATAAAATACAAGGGCGGCGAGTCGATAGATACATTTGATACGCTCGTCAATCCCGGTATGCCTATACCTGCAAGGATAACCGAATTGACAGGTATAACCGATGAAATGGTCAAAAATGCACCTGCGCAGGCAGAAGCTGTCAAAAGCTTTTTGGATTTTGCGGGCAGCGATATGCTCGTTGCGCACAACGCTTCTTTTGATGTAAGCTTTATCAGGCGTGTCGCATCTGAAAACCGCATCAGGTTCGAAAACGCATACCTTGACACCGTCAGTCTATCGCGCTATCTCAATCCCGATGCTTCGAACCACAAGCTTGATACGCTTGCACATTATTTCAAGCTCGGCAATTTCGACCACCACCGTGCAGATGCCGACACCGAAATGCTGGCGCAGATTTTCGGCTGCATGATAGAGAAGCTCGCAAGGCAGGGCATAACCAACGTCACAGAAATGAACGATGCTATGGCAAGCAACGCCGATCCTCGCAAGCTGAGATCGCATCATGTCTCGATACTTGTCAAAAACCAGACGGGACTGCGCAACCTTTATAAGCTCGTTTCGATGTCTTACCTCGATTATTATGCGCGCATTCCACGCATTCCAAAGACTGTTCTCAACGACTATCGCGAGGGACTTATCATAGGTTCTGCCTGCTCAGAGGGCGAGCTTTATGCCGCGATTACCGAGGGCAAGAGCGACGACGAGCTCGCAAAGATCGCAGAATATTATGACTACCTCGAGGTAATGCCTGTCTGCAACGATATGTATCTCGGCGGCAGGGGCGAAAACAAAAAGCCCGAGCAAGAGACGATAAAGATGCTGCAGGACAACATCAGGCGCATCATCAGCATAGGCAAGCGCGTAAACAAGCCTGTCGTCGCAACAGGCGACTCACACTATTTAGAGCCCGACGACGATGTTTACAGGCGCATAATGCTGTTTGCCAAGGGCTTTAGTGACGCACTCGACGGCGCAAAACTTTATTTCAGAACCACAGACGAAATGATCGATGAATTTATCTTCCTCGGCAAAGAAAAGGCAGAAGAAATAGTCATCGACAACACCGTCGCCATCGCAGACGAGATAGAATTTGTTAAGCCTATCCCCGACGGAACATTCACCCCGGGCATAGATGGCGCAGAGGATGACCTGCGCAATATCTGTTATGAGACCGCAAAGGATATGTACGGCGACCCGCTGCCCGAGCTCGTCAAGGCAAGACTTGACAAAGAGCTCGACTCTGTCATCAAGCACGGCTATGCGGTGCTTTATATAATCGCAAGGCTGCTCGTCAAGAACAGTGAGGAGCACGGCTATCTCGTCGGCTCGAGAGGCTCTGTCGGCTCGTCGGTAATAGCCACGTTCTGCGGAGTTTCGGAGGTCAATCCTTTGCCCCCGCATTGGAGATGCCCAAAATGCAAAAAGAGCATTTTCATTACAGACGGCTCTGTCGGCTCGGGTTTTGACCTGCCCGACCGCATATGCGAATGCGGCGAAAGAATGATCTGCGACGGCCACGACATACCGTTTGAAACGTTCCTTGGCTTCCACGGCGACAAAGCACCTGACATCGACCTCAACTTTTCAGGCGATGTGCAGTCGGCGGCACACAAATTCACCGAGGTGCTTTTCGGCAAAGAGAATATATTCAGAGCAGGCACTGTTTCAGCACTTCAGCCCAAGAGCTGCATAGGCTATGTCAAAAAGCTGTGTGAAGAGAAAAATCTCTCGTTCACCCGTGCAGAGCTCGACAGGCTTGCCTACGGCATAGCGGGCGTCAAGCGCACGACAGGTCAGCACCCGGGTGGAATAGTCGTTATTCCAAAGCAATATGAGATATACGACTTCACGCCTGTGCAGCATCCTGCCGACAAAGAGTCGAGCGGTGTCATAACCACTCACTTTGCGTTTGAATATCTGCACGACACGCTTTTGAAGCTGGATATTCTGGGTCATGATGTTCCTACATTCTATAAGGTGCTCGAGGAGTTTACAGGCATCGACGTGCGCACGATACCGCTCAATGACCGCAAGGTGTTTGAGTTGTTTGCGTCGCCTGCACCGCTCGGCGTAAAGCCCGAGGCGATAGGTGCGCCTGTCGGCACGCTCGGTCTGCCTGAGTTCGGCACAAAATATGTCATACAGATGATAGTCGACTGTAAGCCAAAGAATTTTTCTGATCTGCTGCAGATCTCGGGACTTTCGCACGGCACCGGCATATGGCTCGGCAACGGTGCAGAGCTTATCAAAAACGGCACCTGCACGATCGACGACATCATCGGTACCCGTGACAGCATAATGCTCTATCTGATATACGCAGGGCTCGAGAATTCGGTCGCATTCAAGATAATGGAGAGCGTCCGCAAGGGCAGAGGACTCTCACCTGAGCAGGAGGCTGCCATGCGTGAGAAGAACGTGCCGGAATGGTATATTGAATCCTGCAAAAAGATAGAATACATGTTTCCCAAGGCGCACGCTGCGGCTTATACCATAGCGTCGCTTAGGCTCGGATGGTTCAAGGTATATCATCCCATAGCCTTCTATGCAACCTATTTTACAGTCAAGCGCGATTCGTTTGACGGAGTGCTCGCCATGGGCGGTGCAGAAGCGATCAGAGACAAGATAAACGAGATAGAAAACATGCCCGACGCTTCGGCAAAGGACAAGGATACGCTTGTTTTCTTGCAGATGGTGCGCGAGTTCTTTGCAAGAGGGTTTAAATTCTTGCCTGTAGATATATATAAATCGCAGGCGTTCAGATTTATGCCGGAGGACGGCATGATACGCTTGCCGTTTTCGTCGCTTGCGGGACTTGGCGAAACCGCCGCACAGAATATTTATGACGCTGTCCACGGCGGCGGAGCAGAAACAGTTATGGATCTGCAGACTATAGCAGGGCTTAACAAAAAGGTTCTCGAGATACTTGTTTCAAACAATTGTCTTGGCGATATGCCTGAGTCAAATCAGATCACACTATTTTAAATAATAACAGGGGTTAGGATATGCAATACAGCAGAGAAACGATCAAAAACAAGATACTTTCATACCTTGCCGAAGAGGGCAGATATACTCACGAATGCCTGGCATCTATGCTCGGCACAGATGTTCAGACAGTCGACGAGATCATCAGCGAGGCAGAGAAGAACGGTGAGATACTTTCATACGGTGCACTCATCAATTGGGAAAAGTGCGGCAAAGAGAGCGTCACGGCGTTCATAGAGCTCAAGACCATTCCGCAGCGTGACCTCGGTTTTGACGCGATAGCACAGCGCATATGCAGCTATCCCGAGGTAAAGGGCGTAATGCTGATGTCGGGCGGCTTTGATCTCGGTGTAACGGCAGAATGTCGCACTATGCGCGACGTCGCCGTGTTTGTGGCAGAGAGGCTCGCAACGATAGACGGTGTTACCTCGACCGCAACCCATTTTGTCATGCAAAAATACAAGGATTCGGGCATCGTATTCGAGAGCCGCGGCGAGGACAAGCGAGGTAACGAATAATGGAGCTTTACAGCCACCTGCTTTCGCAGAGCGCTGTCGAGCTTAAGCCGTCGGGCATACGCAGGTTTTTTGACCTGCTCGCCGACATGAAGGATGTCATATCGCTCACAGTCGGACAGCCCGATTTTGCCACCCCGTGGCATATAAGGCAGGCAGGCATACGCTCGCTCGAGGAGGGCAGAACATATTATACCTCAAACAGCGGACTCCTTGAAATGCGTGAAGAAATAAGCGCATATCAGTCACGCCGATTTGGACTTGAATACGACCCTAAAACAGAGATAATCGTCACGGTTGGCGGCAGCGAAGCGATAGACATGGCTGTACGCGCACTGTGCAATCCGGGCGACGAGTTTATTATTCCCGAGCCCTGCTTTGTCTGCTATACCCCGCTCGTCAAGATGGCAGGCGGTGTGCCTGTTACGATAGGTTTGACGGCAGAAAACAATTTTAAGCTTACGGCAGAGGAGCTCGAGAGAGCTATCACGCCAAAGACAAAATGCTTGATACTCGCGTTCCCCAATAACCCGACAGGTGCGACGATGGATGCCGACTCGCTTGCCAAGATCGCAGAGGTGGTATTGCGCCATAATATCGCAGTCATATCCGACGAGATATACGCAGAGCTTACATATGGCTCAAAGCACGTTTCGATCGCCTCACTTGAAGGTATGCGTGAACGCACTATAGTCGTCAGCGGCTTTTCTAAGGCGTACGCTATGACAGGCTGGAGGCTTGGATATTCGCTCGCACCAAAGGAGATAACCACTCAGATGCTTAAACTGCATCAGTTCGGCATAATGTGTGCGCCCACGACCAGCCAATACGCCGCAGTCGAAGCACTTCGCAATGGCGACGGCGATATAGAATATATGAAAGAGCGCTATGATGACCGCCGCAGGCTGATAGTCGACAGGCTGAACGCCATGGGACTCAAGTGCTTTGAACCTACGGGTGCATTTTATGTGTTCCCCGATATTTCGGGCTTCGGAATGACCTCTGAGGAGTTTTGTCGCAGACTGCTTGACGAGCAGCGAGTGGCGATCGTCCCCGGCGATGCGTTCGGTGAATGCGGAGAGGGTTATGCACGCATTTCATATGCTTATTCTGTTCAGCACATAGTCAAGGCACTCGACAGGATCGAGGCGTTTATAAACACTTTGAGGGCAGAGCAATGATCGTTTTGGCTAACGCAAAGATCAATCTGACGCTTTTTGTCGGCGAAAAGCAGGCGGACGGCTATCACGGCATAAGCACCCTTATGCAAGAGATCTCGCTTTGCGACAGGATAAGCCTCGAGCCTTGCGACAGCGATATGTTTTTTGTCAGCGACAGCCGACTGCCTGCCGACAATAATAACCTGTGCGTCAAGGCACTCTCGGCATTCAGGGCGAAAACAGGCATAAAGCAGAGCGTGAGAATATCGCTCGAAAAGCATATACCGTTCATGGCAGGACTTGGCGGCGGCAGCAGTGATGCCGCTGCTGTCTTAAAGGCACTCGACACGCTTTTTGACACGATACTTTCGTATGACGAAATGACGGCGATGGCTGCGACGATAGGCAGTGACGTTCCTTTCTTTATAGGCGGTGGCTGCAGCAGATGTGTCGGCAGGGGTGAAATAATTGCAGATAGGTTTGAATTGCCCACACTGTATATAACCGTGTCAAAGGGCAATGCGGGCTTGTCTACTCCGGAGATGTACAGGGCGTTTGACAGCTTTGGCACGCCGATAAGCGATCACGCATCCGAGCGAATAGCACATTGCGGCGACATAAGCGGCATCGCCAAGAGAATATATAATTCATTTGATGATATAGCGTGCCAAAAATGCCCCGAGATAAATCAAATAAAGCAAAAAATGCTTGATTTAGGCGCGCTCGGCAGCATGCTTTGCGGCAGCGGCAGTGCGGTGTTCGGCATTTTTGACAGCAAAGCACAGTCTGAGCAGGCGGCAGATGCATTGCGTTCGGACGGATATTTTGCCGAGGCGTGCGAGAGCGTTTAAGGTGCATCGTTTCTGTCAATACTCTTTTTGAAGTTACATAAAAACGATCAAAAGGAGTATTAAAAATGATCAATAGAGCGTCCGGACTGTTTATTAAGCTGACAGCGTTGTTTGCGGCATCGCTTATGCTTTTGTCGTTTGTCGATATGACTGTTCCAAAGAACGAGAGCGCTGTTTATGACAGCATAATCAGACTGCACATATTGGCAAACAGCGACAGCGATCATGACCAGCACATCAAGCTCGCAGTCAGAGACCGCATTATAGCGCAGTGCGAGATGCAGGGCGAATGCGATACTCGGCATCTTGCCCGTGATATGACCGATATTGCAAATTCGGTCTTGGCTGAATACGGCGTTGATTATACCGCACACGCAGTGTTTGGCAAAGAGAGATATCCCACTCGTGAATACGACGGCATATCGTTTCCGTCGGGCGAATATGCGTCATTGCGCATAATTTTGGGCGACGGTGAAGGACACAACTGGTGGTGTGTGCTTTTTCCGCCGCTTTGTCTTTCTGCCGCAACGGCAAAAGATGAACTCGGCGGTGTAGGTATAGACAGCGATTCATATAAAGTCTATACCAAGCAAAGATATATTATAAGATTCAGATTTTTAGAATGGTTCAATTGATTTTGTGAGGAGTTATCGATGCTTTACAGAATATTCGGTCCTGCGGGCTCGGGCAAGAGCAGCTATATCATAGATCGCATAGCCGAATCGGTCAAACGCGGCAGGCAGTGCTATTATATCGTTCCCGAGCAGCAATCTGTTGCCGCAGAGCGCAGGATAGCGCACGCCCTCGGTGACCGCGGAGCACTCGAGTGCGAGGTGATGAACTTTGAGAGATTGCCAAACCTCGTGTCACGCAGATACGGCGGACTCGCCGTGTCTTATATCGATAAGGGCGGCAGAGACCTTTTGCTGTCGCTTGTGCTCATCAAGGTTGCGAACGAGCTTAAGGAATACAGGACGTGCTGTGCGAGTGTGGATTTTGTGCACAAATGTGCCTCTATGATCACACGCTTCAAGACTGAAGGCATCGATTCTAATAGACTTTTTGAATTGTGCGAGGCAAGCTCTCTTGCCGAAAACAACCTGCTTTGGCGCAAGATACACGACATGGCTGTCATAATGCGTGAGTATGAATCACGCACCTGTGATGAACTCAGAGACCCGCTCGATTCGCTTTCGTCGCTTGCAAGGCAGCTTGACGAGCACGAGTTCTTCAAAGGCTGCGATATATTTATAGACGGCTATTATACTTTCACAGGTGTTGAGTATCAGATAATCGAAAGACTGTGCAGGCAGTGCCACAATATTTATATCACATTCATCGACGATGGCAGAGATCTGTTTGTCGATGAAAAAGCCGCTGCCAAGCGCATAGCATCGTTTGCATCTGAGCATGAGGATGCTTTTGTCGGTGCTTTCAAGCGCTCAAAGAGCGACGATATAATGCATATTGAGAGGTATATTTGGGGCAAGAACACAGCCAAGCGATCGCCGGGCGGTGATGTTTCGATCATTACCGCAAAGAACGTGTTTGAGGAATGCGAGGCGATAGCTGCATATATTTTGCGTGCCGTCAAAAACGGCGCAAGGTTCAGAGAGATCACCGTTGTCACAGCCAATGCCGATTATGGCGACACACTCGAGGCTGTTTTCGGCAAAAACGGCATACCCTGCTTTTTGTCGCACAAAGAGCAGGTGGTGTCAAAGCCGTTGTTTGCCTATATACTTTCTGTTCTGCAGATCGCGGCAGAAGATTTTTCGCTGTCATCGGTGCGCAGATGCTTAAAGAGCGGCTTTTCGCCGCTTTCGCCCGAGCAATGCGATTTCCTGCTCAGATATGCCGAGATGTGGA
Organism: uncultured Ruminococcus sp.; assembly: GCA_964571635.1. Lineage (GTDB taxonomy): Bacteria > Bacillota > Clostridia > Oscillospirales > CAG-382 > Coliplasma. The sequence goes on from CAZNCN010000008.1 coordinate 27,705, forward strand.
ACATACGCGGCAGAGCGTGGTATTCAGAAAACGAATGGATGATGAATCCCGACGGTTATGACGCCATGACAGAGTCAGGCGAAAAGCTGAGGGTGTTTATCAACAAAGCAAGATATAAGCTCGTCGAGACTGTTTTGCCCCTGCGTGACAGGCTGGTCGCAAAGGGTACGACTGTCGGCGAGATTGCAAGGGCAATATACAAATTCATCAACGACATGGAGCTTGCAAAAAAGGTCAGGCAGCGTGCCGAGATACTTTATAATGCAGGCGATGCTGACGCTGCAATGCGCGAAACGCAGGTGTATGACTGCATGATAACTTTGCTCGATCAGCTTTGTCTTGTTGCCGAAAACGATGTTATCGCCGTTTCAAAGCTTTCTTCGCTTATAGAAATAATGTGTTCAGAATACAGTGTCGGCTCGATACCGTCGTCTGCCGATGCGGTCACTGTGGGCGACCCAAGGCTGTTGCGTGCCGACAACTGCAGGATAGCTGTGATCTGCGGCTTGACAGATGGCTCTTTTCCGTCATACGGCAAGAGCGACGACTTTTTTGACGATGAAGAATTGATAGCGCTCGAGGGCGAGGGGGTCACAGCCTGTATGCCTCGTGACAGCTATATCAGGCGCGAAAGGCTCTTGTTTTATGTTGCCTGCACAATGATGTCCGAAAAATTGCTTTTTACATATCCCTCAGGCAATATTTCGGGTGACAAGATGCGCCCGTCCTTTGGACTTTTGCATATAATGTCGCTTTTTGAAGGATTAAAGCCTTATGTCTACGGCACGAGGCTTTCCGATCGTGTGTATTCTGCAAGCTCTGCCAAAGAGCGCTATATATTGATGGACGACTGCACCGCCAAAGAGCAGATAGCCGCCGCACTTAAAAAGGTGGGCTATTCTCTGCCGACAGAGCAGAAACCGATATTCGACCCTGTCGCCGAGATAGATTATCAAAAATACCGCGAATTCGGATTGTCGCCGAGTGCGCTCGAGAGGTATGTTTATTGTCCGTTCTCTTATTTTGCCGCACACATAATGCGGCTCAAAAAGTCAGAGCGCATGAGCTTCGCCGAGCGACAGACAGGCACGCTGATACACAAGGCGGTAGAGGAATATATGCGCAAATGTGTGTCAAGCGGTGTGTTTGTGCCGCTTGACGAAAGCGAAAAAATGCAAGAGATCGACAGGATAACAGACGAATTCTTTCAGGTGGCAGGCGACAAGCGGTTCGATGCGCTCACAAAGAGCATCAAGCGGACTGTCAAGGCGGTCTATGACGATCTCGAACGTGAGTTTGCTGTCTGCGACTTTTTGCCTGTCGGACTCGAGGTCAAAATAGGCAACGGCAGGGATGGTTCAAAACCGTCGATGACCGTCGATGTCGACGGCACGACAGTTTATGTTCGCGGCGTTGCCGACAGGGTCGACAAGGTCACAGTCGACGGCACCGATTATATCAGGGTCATCGACTATAAGACGGGCAACAAAAAGTTTGAGATGAAGTTCATCGACGAGGGTCTTGATATGCAGATGCCTATGTATATGTTCTCGCTTTGCGATGAGGCAGAGGCAATGCCTGCAGGCTGCGCTTATTATATAATCAGGCTGCAAAACGAAAAACCCAAGATCGGCGAGAGCAAAGAAGAATTTCAAAAGCGTATGCAAAAGGTGTTTGAGCGCAGCGGCGTGTTTACAGACAACAGCGACGTTGTTTTAAAATTCGACACGAGCCGAGGCGTATATCTGCCGGTGCGAATGACCAAAAACGGTGTGCATTCCACAGATGCAAAAAACAAATTGCTCGATGACGACCGCTTTGAAGAATTGCGGCACGAGCTTGCAGGTCGCATGATCTCTGTTGCCAAGGGTATCTTTAAGGGACACATGAATGTTGCCCCAAAGCATATAGACAGTCTGCATGACGCATGCAGATATTGCAAATATCACGGCGCGTGCCGATATGAAGGAAGGTGATCGTGTGCAATGGACTGTTTCACAAAGCAATGCGATAAACGATGATCGCGGACGTTCTTTGCTCGTTTCGGCAGGTGCGGGCAGCGGCAAGACCTCTGTGCTCACCGAGCGACTTGTGCGCATGATCACACAGGGTGCATCGCTCGATGATTTTCTCGTCGTTACATATACGACGGCTGCGGCTGCCGACCTCAAAGAAAAGCTTTATGACAAGCTTTCAAAGGCTTCTGCGGCGGACACACAAAACAGGCATCTCTATAACCAGCTCTTTTTGCTTTCGGGTGCGCGTATATCAACTATACACTCGTTTTGCTATGAGCTTGTAAAGCATAATTTCAACTCGCTCGGCATTTCGGCGGAATGCCGCGTCATCGATCAGGCAGAGAGCGTGTCGCTGCTTTCGGAAGTCTTGAACGACATGCTCGACGAGTTGTTTTCAGTTGACGACAAGGATGTGATACTCGTGCTCGAAAGGCTCTGCCCTCACGGCAAGGAGCGCGAGCTTATCAGGGTATTAACCACCGTATATGAAAAAATACGTGCATTTTACAGATACGACCTTTGGTTTGAGCAATGCGAGCGGTTTTATCGCGATGAATCAAAAAAAGCTGCCGTCGACCTTTTTGCCACCGACAGTGGTCGAGAGCTTTATGAATATATCCACGACGCTGTAAAGGATGCTTATGTCAAGGCGTGCAAGCTTTGCGAATTGCTTGCTGCTGAGCATGCGACCGAAAACAACCTCAAATTGCCGCTTGCATACCGTGCGATGCTTTCTGAGGCACTTGACGCAGGTACATTTACCGCGCTGGTGCGTGCGTTCAGCAACGATGACCTCCCAAATATGAATACAAACAAGCTCTCTGACTATATTGCAGAAAGATATAAGTCGACTCGAGCAGAGCTTAAAAAGGACGTTGAGACTGTGCAAAAGGTCATAAACTTCGGCACTGACGATTTTGAAACGCTTTTTGCTGACTGTGCCGACGTCGTGAGGGCGCTTAGCAACCTTATTGCCAACCTCGACAAACGATTTTTTGCCGCCAAGCAAAAGAGGGGTGGTCTTGATTTTGCCGACCTCGAGCAGCTAACGCTTAAATTGCTCGAAGCAGACGATGGCAAGCCGACCGAAATATGCCTTAAACTGCGTGCGTCATTCAAGCAGGTGTTCGTCGACGAATATCAGGATGTCAACCCCCTGCAGGATCGCATATTCTCGTTGCTCTCGCAGGAGGGCAACAGGTTTACCGTCGGAGATACAAAGCAGAGCATTTACAGGTTTCGCAACGCATACCCGAGTATTTTTATCGGATATAAAAACGCCTATGGAGATTATGAAACAGGCGTCAAAAACGCCGTAATATACCTGCGTGAGAATTTCAGATGCTCAAAAAATATAATTGATTTTACCAATCTGGTGACAGAATACGCCTCAAAGGGCAGCGACCTCGAGGATGAATACAAAAACGAGGCGCTCGTGTTCAGCAGGGCGGGGGAGGTTCCCGACCATCCGGTCGTGCTCGCACATGCCTTCTATGAGGTCGGCAGGGAGGATAAGGACGGACGCACCGAAGCGATACAGCACTGCGCCGATTTTGTTGCATCAGAGATCAAAAAGCTTTCGGCAAACGGCATACAATACAAAGATATCGCATTGATCTTTTCTGCGCTAAAGGGCACGTCGATACCGTATGAAAGCGCATTGGCACGGGCGGGCATACCTTATAGGGTCATGAAGTCGACAGGCTTTTTGACTACGCCCGAGATAACGCTCGCACTCTCGTGCATTTCTGCGATAGATAATCCGACAGACGATATTGCATTGTTTTCGATGATGCGCTCGCCGATGTTCGGCTTTGATGCCGACATGCTCTATAAGATCAGACGCAGCAATGATGCTTATTCGTTCATAACCTGCATAAGGCGTTTTGCGCATGGTCTGCATCGCAAAAGGGTCAGGCTGGCGCAAGCGACCTACAGGGTCAAAAGCGTTTCAAAAGAGACAAAAACGCTTGAGCTTTTTGCATCAAAGTTTCTTTGTCGGCTCGATGCCTATCGTACCATGGCAGGCGGAATGCAGGCGCACAGGTTTATCAGAATGTTTTATGAAACTTCGGGGCTTTTGACTGCCGCAGCAGCCGAGGGAGAGCATCAAAAAGCTAACCTTTTGCGACTTTATCAAGAGGCTGCATCGTTCGAGAGCAGGGGCTTTAAGGGTGTTTCGGCGTTCAGGGCATATACCGAGCGGCTTTTGGAGGATGGTGCTGACCTGTCCGGTGCACAGCCGTCCGATGACGACTGTGTCAAGCTTATGACTATCCACGCCTCAAAGGGACTTGAATTTCCCGTGTGCTTTTATATCGGCGCAGACCACAATTTCAACCGCGAAGATATAAACGATTCGATACACATCGCACATCAGTCAGGACTTTCGTTTACGCTCAATTACCCTGACGAATTGCGTGTCTGTGACACTCCGACGAGGCGGCTTTCGATCAGCAGGCTTGACAAAGAGTCACGCGCCGAAGAATTGCGCAAGCTCTATGTCGCATTGACAAGGGCAAAGGATAGGCTTTATGTCGTTTCGACATCAAATGTTTCTTCGCGCACACATGCGCCCGGCGATGCCACTTCTGCCAACGACTGGATCTTCGGTGCGATACATCGTTCCGAATCCAAGTGCTATGACTTTCATGAGATCTCATGCACAAAGCCCGTTTATGGCAAGAGAGTCCTGCGCAGGACCGATGAAAGCATCGACGATAGTTCGCTTTGCATGATAGGCTTTGAATATCAATATTCGCAGGCGGCTGATATGCCTGCAAAGATCAGCGTTTCACAGCTCGAGCAGGGCTTTGAGCACGGCATAGGCGGTTCGCTGCGTGTGCCGTCGTTTGCAGGTGCGGGTGCAGGGCAGAAAGGCACGGCAAACCACCTCTTTATGCAGTTCTGCGACATGCGGTTTGCAAAAGAGAACGGCGCAAAGGCAGAGGCTGACAGACTTTTGCAAGAGCGTTTTATCAGCAAAGAGCAATACTCGATGCTTGATTTCAAGGCTCTCGACAAATTTTTTGCAGGCAGTCTTTATGACGAGATGCAGTCGTCAGAGCGGGTGTATCGTGAACGCAGGTTTTCGATACTCGACAACGGCTCTATAATCGGCAAGCCGAATTGCGAGGAGCTGCTCGTTCAGGGCGTAATAGACTGCTTTTATAAGACCGATAAGGGCCTTGTGATAGTTGACTATAAAACAGATCGCATTTTTGGTCATGATGCCGAAAACGAGCTTGTCAAGCGCCACGGCACGCAGATAAGATATTATGCCGTAGCCGCAGAACGCATGACGGGCATCAAGGTATGCCGTGCGGTCATATATTCGTTTGCGCTCGGCAGAGAGGTGGAGGTCGAAATTGATTGATCTTACACCCGAAATGCTGCGGGATTTCAGAGGCGAGGTATTTAAGCTTTTGCAAAATGAGCACAAGTTTGACTATCTCATCGATGCTTTTGAGCTAAGCGGAACATCTGTCTGCGGCGAATCAAGTGCCATACTCAGTGCAGCACGTGTCGGCGAAATGCTTTATCCGGTGCCTGATGGTCATAGATTGCTCGCGGTGAGCGATCGAGGCGTTTCTATCGGCTATCTGCCGACATCGCCCGTGCTTTTGCGCGCGGTCAGAGCGGGACGCAATATATTTATGCGCACCGAATATTCTGCCGACCTTGAGGGTATTCCGCTGATCATAGTCAGCCTTTGGTGCAAATAATACAAAGGGCGGAGCGATCCGCCCTTTCTTATTGCTTAATTTAAAAAAATGCATTTTGCAGCACGCTTTCGACAGTATTTGCTTTTGCCGTGCGCTATACTTTGCCTTGCCAAGCAAAATACGCATCACAAAGGACGGGCGAATATGAAACTCAAAAAGCCAAGTACACTTATAAAAACGATAATAACAGAATTTCTGTGCGGCATGATCGCGGCAGGCGCGCCTATGCTTTGGGGTACTTATCCCTTTGGTATCGCATATCTGATGTCGCTTGCCGCACCGTCACCGTTTGCACTTGCGGGTGCTGTGATAGGCTGCTTTTTTGGCGAAAGAAGTGTATGGGTTGGCATAATAAGCTGCACTGCGTGCTGTGTTACGCATTATGCTTATATCAAGAAGATCGGCAATATGACGACCGCTACACGACTGCTGACTGCCGCTGCTGTCGGCGTGCTCAGCTCTTTTGAAGCATTTGGCGGCGAACGTGACACAAAGGGAATATTGCTGTTTGCCCTGTGCAATATTGTTTGTGCGACAGCCTTTTGCCTTGTCTTTATCAAATTGCGCGGCTTGAAAAGGCAAAAGCGCTCTGTCAAAAACCTGTTACCTGCTGTGGCGGTATTTGTTGCGTCACGCTTTTTTGCCGATATACTGCTTTTTGATATTCCATTGTCCTTGCCCATAGGCGTGTTTGTAACGCTGCTTTATGCGCACAAAAAAGGCGGACTCTATGGGCTTGCATACGGATTTGCGTGCGGAATCGCCTGCGGAGCGGCATCACTTGGCGCACTCGGAATAATCGGGCTGACTTATGCGATGTTCGATGACGATTCTCCGTTTCTGGCGGCGGCGCTGTCTTATATGCTTGCACTGCCGTCGTATGCATACCTCGGCGGAGATGAGCACTTGACTGCCGCGGCAATAATGCTGCTCATGCCTGTGATAGCGTTTTTGATACTTCGCAGATATATCACAAAGCACAGGCGTGAGGAATATATAAAAATGCCCGTCGGTCTGTCGCTCGGACGGTTTGCGGCAGCGTTTTCGGCACTGTCGGGAGTTTTTTATGCTTCGGGTGATCCTGCGCTCGGCGGTATCGCTGCCGAATACGGCGGAATTGCAGGTATGCTTTCCGGCGCTGCCACAGAATGTGACCTGTCGCAGGTTCGCTCGGCAGAGCTTGAAAAAGCCGTAGGCGCTGCACTCGATGAAATGCAGGTCGTTCACGGCTCTGTAAGTATTGTGGGCAAGCGTGAAATGGTGATCGAGGTTGACGGCGTTCTGCCGTCAAGCGTGCCTGATTCTGCCGATGATATATCGCAGTCGATCGGTTCGGTGCTTTCGGCACGGTTTTCAGAGCCGGAGTTTATCATGAATGGCAGATGCGCCGTTATGAGGCTGACGAGCATTCCGCAGATACGCATAGAATATGCAAAATATCAGCTTTCTCGGGGCGGCGAGGAAGTCTGCGGTGATACTGTGGTTTGCTTTGAAACGCCCGACAAGCGCTTTTGCTGCGTGCTTGCAGACGGAATGGGCAGCGGCGACAGTGCCGCCGCAAGCTCGCATATTGCCGCAAAAATGTCAGAGAAATTGCTTTCGGCAGGTGCTGATCTGCGATCGCTTATATCCGCAATAAATCACGCTCTTGCAGAGCGCAGCGACGAGGTGTTCAGTACGCTCGATATGCTGATATGCGACAGGATGACTGCCGAAGCGACTGTCACCAAATCAGGTGCTGCACCATGCTATCTCTCACGAGGCGGCACTTGCAGAGTGATCTCGGCATCGACTCCGCCGCTCGGAATATTGTCGAGCGTTCAAAGTGCGGTGACTGACATTCATCTGCAAAAGAACGACCTCTTGGTCATGGTTTCCGACGGTGTTTATCCGACAGACGGCGAAGATGCGCTGCCTGCTGTCATCGAGGCGGCAGGCGTGCTTACGGCAGAAAAAATGCTGGGCGAGGTCGTCGCATATATTTCTTCTCTCAAGACCTGCGGCGACGATATGACGGTTTGCGTTATGCGATTTTATTGAAAAAAGCAACGCAGGAGCGATGCACTCCTGCGTTGTGTTGCGCTATTTTTTTAATGCCTGAACATTAAGCGCACCAAACTCGTTGCTTTTTTGATCGAGATAAACAAAAAACCAATAGGGCTCGAGTTTATTCTCAGGGGTGACCTTGAATGCGATATTATGCACTGTTGCATAGAAAATGCAATTGGCGCATTTTATATATCTTAATTTTATTTTGCACAGTACCGCCAAATTTCGAGGGGGCACACGAGAATGACTCGCTTTTAACATATTCGCTGTGCAAGCTCTCGCATTTGAAATGCGCTTTTAATTTACTTGACAACAGGGGGGCGTGGTGGTAAAATCAAAAGTGATCAATATATGGTCAGAAAACAAAATTTCAGGAGGTCTTATCATGTTCAGGATAGGCACAGTCAACATAGACACTTCGCATGCGCCTGCCTTTGCCGAGATATTGCTCGGCGGCAACGACGCAAGATACACCGCCATATACAACGACGGCTTTCGCACCGACGACGAGGTCGACGCGTTTATAGCCAAGTGGGGGCTCGAAAAGAGATATTATGACCTTGCAGAGATGGCAAAAAACGTTGATATCGCTTTTATTCAAAGCTGCAACTGGGATAGGCATCTCGAGCTTGCACAGCCGTTTATAGATGCGGGCGTGCCTGTATTTATCGACAAGCCCATCGTCGGCTCGGTCAAGGATATAAACAAGCTGCTCTCGCTCGTCGACAAAGGTGCGGTCATTCTCGGCACTTCGGCGCTTAGATACACCTATGAGCATGACTCGTTCTTTGCTGTTCCCGAGGCGGACAGGGGAGATATCGTGCATGTTTCGACCATGGTCGGCGTTGACGAATTTAACTATGCCATTCACTCGATAGAATCCATCATGGGCTTTATAAAGGCAAGACCTGTTGCTGTCAGATTTTTGGGTGCTGCCGAAGTCAGCGGAACACCTGCCGAGAGCTTTTATGTCAGGTTTGACAACGGCGCTACCGCCTGCTATCATGTTTGCATGAAGGGCTGGCAGCCCTCTACGGCGCTTGTTCTGACCACCAAGACGAGCTATGCATATAAGATCGATACCAACAAGGTATATGAGGCTATGCTCAAACGTGTCGTCAAGTGGCTCTGCGGCGACAAGGAAGGTGCAAGGCTTGCGACTCCCGACGAAATGTGCGACTCTGTGCGCATAATGCTTGCAGGCAAAAAGAGCCGCGAAAACGGCGGCCTCGAGATGCTTATAAGCGAGCTTAGCGAGAACGACAGCGGCTTTGACGGTTTTGCCTTTGAAGAGTTTTATGCCGCTTCTCAGAGAAAGTAATATATAATATCAAAAAAATTCCCCTTTGACTGCCAAAGGGGAATTTTTGTATGCAAAGATCAATCGATTATAAGAATTCTTCTGACGCCGTCTATTCTGCTCACTGCGGCGATGATGTCATCGGTGGGCGTTTCGGCGGTATCGAACACACTGACTGCGTTTGTGCCCTTGGCCTGTGAAATGAGCGTCTCGATGTTTATGCCGCAGGATGAGAACAACTGCGATATTTGAGCGAGCATACTCGGAATATTTGCGTGCAGAACAGTCATTCTGTGCTTTGCCGTCGGGGGCTCTGTTATCGACGGATAGTTTACGCTGTTGACGATGACGCCCTTTTCGAGATAATCGACAAGCTCGTTCGCCGCCATAAATGCGCAGTTTTCTTCTGATTCGGGGGTCGATGCGCCGAGGTGAGGTATCGCAATAACGCCTTTGACGCCGAGCAGTTCGGCAGTCGGAAAATCGGTGACATACGAGGCTATCTTGCCGCTTTCGAGTGCCTGCTTGAGATCAGCTGCCACGACAAGATCGGCACGAGCCATGTTGACAAGCCTGACGCCGTCCTTCATTTTTGCGATAGTGTCGCTGTTTATCATGCCGCGCGTTGAATCGGTCGAGGGAACGTGCAGTGTGATATAGTCCGAAGCGGCATAAATATCGTCATAGGTGTCTGCCTTGACCACAGAGCGCGAAATACTCCACGCCGCTTTGACTGTCATATAGGGGTCACAGCCGATGACGTTCATGCCCAGCTTTGTGGCGGTGTTGGCGACCATACCGCCTATTGCACCGAGTCCGATAACGCCGAGCGTCTTGCCGTAAAGCTCAGGGCCGACAAACTGCGACTTGCCCTTCTCGACCTGCTTTGCCGCATCGGGCTGTCCTGCTAAGGTAGTTGCCCAGTTTATGCCATCGACTATTCGCCTGCTCGAAAGCAGCAGTGCGGCTATCGTCAGCTCTTTGACACCGTTGGCGTTTGCACCGGGGGTGTTAAAAACGACTATGCCCTCTTCAGAGCAGCGATCGATGGGGATGTTGTTGACGCCCGCTCCCGCACGCGCTATCGCGAGCAGGTCTTTGCCGAACTGCATAGAATGCATATCGGCACTGCGAACCATTATGCCTGCGGCATCTGCTGCTTCGGCAGAAATGTCAAAGCCGTGCGAAACAAGCACATCTGTGCCGAGCGTGTCTATTTTGTTTATAAGTGCAATTTTGTTGTTTGTATTCTTCATATGTTCTCGCTCTCAAATCTGCGCATGAAGTCTATCAGCGCTTCTATTCCCGCGGCAGGCATTGCATTGTATATCGAGGCACGCATACCTCCGACAGAGCGGTGACCCTTGATGTTGACGAGCCCATTCTGCGCCGCCTCGTCACAGAATTTTTTATCGAGCTCTTTGTCACCGGTTACAAAGCAGACGTTCATTATCGAGCGGAACTGTTTGTCTGCCGTCGGCTTGAAAAGAGCCGATGAATCGAGATAATCATAAAGCATCTGTGCCTTGTGCTCGTTGATTCTTTGGCGCTCGGTAAGTCCGCCCGTCGAGAGCAGCCACTTGAATACGAGGCCTGCGACATATATCGAATAGCAGGGCGGGGTGTTGTACATCGAGCCGTTGTCTGCCTGTATCTGCCAGTCGAGTAAAACGGGTGTCTCGGGTTTTGCGTGACCCAAAAGGTCTTTGCGCACTATGACGATGGTAAGCCCTGCGGGGCCGACATTCTTTTGCGCACCGGCATAAAGCACGCCGAATTTTGTGACGTCGATGGGCTTTGAAAGAATGCACGAGGATACATCGGCGACAAGCGGAATATCGCCCGTGTCGGGTATCTTGTCATATTGCGTGCCGAATATCGTGTTGTTAAGACATATATGCACATAGTCGGCATCTGCGTCAAACTCTGTCACCTCGGGAACATAGGCATAATTGCGATCCTTTGAGTCGGCGAGAATATTGACTGTTCCGAATTTCTGCGCTTCTTTTGCTGCCTTGCCCGAAAACTGTCCGCTGACGATATAGTCTGCCTTGCCGTTTTGCATCAGGTTGAGAGGAACGGCAGAAAACTGCATCGTCGCGCCGCCCTGCAAAAACAGCACTTCATAATTGCTCGGTATCTGCATCAGCGTTCGCAGATCCTGCATTGCCTCGTCGAATATCTGCTGATACATCGGCGATCTGTGGCTCATCTCCATGACCGACATTCCGCTTGAATGGTGGTCTGTCAGCTCACGCTGTGCGATCTCGAGCACTTCGAGGGGCAGCATGGAAGGCCCTGCCGAAAAATTATAGACTCTTTTCATATCGTTTCCTCCTGCAAATTGGCATGTTTGTCTGCCGATTATCATCATAATACTCTCAAGAGCCCCTCGTGTCAATATAAAATATGAGATTTATTTCAATTTGAAGGATAAATTCCGTCTTGCCAAAGGTTGACAAACCTGTTTTTGTGTGCTACAATACTCATTCAAAAAGGTATTATTGGCATTTTATCTGCATATATAGATAAACAAAAGCCCGATTTTGGAGGTTTGCCTGATGTTGGATCAACTTTATATAGATTTGGCGGAACGCTCAGGCGTTGCGCCTATTATTATTTCAATAGCAATTATGCTGATGTGCGGCTTTTTGATGACACGAATCACCAAAAAGCTGAGATTGCCGAACGTGACGGCGTATATCACGGCAGGCATACTGATAGGCCCGTTTTGCCTCGACCTCGTGCCGCAGAATATTATCGACGGCACAGAGTTTCTGACCGACATAGCGCTCGCATTTATCGCGTTCAGCACGGGCGAATTTTTTAAGCTTTCAAAGCTCAAAAACAGTATTCGCAAGGTTTTGGCGGTAACTGTTTTTGAGGCGCTTACGGCATCGCTTGCGGTGTTTGTACTCTGCTTTTGGATATTAAAACTCGACCTGTCGTTCTCTATCGTGCTTGCGGCGCTCGCTTCGGCAACTGCACCTGCATCGACAATGATGACTATAAGGCAGACGGGCGCAAAGGGCGAGTTTGTTGACACGCTGTTGCAGGTCGTGGCATATGACGACATAGTAGCACTGCTCGCATACAGCGTTTCGATATCTATAGCCGTTACCTCGCTGACAGGCATGGCGTTCAGCTTTTCAAGCGTGGCACTGCCCGTCGCAAAGAATATCGGAGTGCTGGTGCTGGGCGGAGCATTCGGCTTTGTGATGAAGCTGCTGATTCACAAAAAGCGCTCGACAGACAACCGACTGATCATAGCGATAGCACTTTTGTTCGCTTTTTGCGGAATATGTGCCACCGTTGATGTTTCTCCGCTTTTGGGCTGTATGTCGATGGGCACGGTGTATGTCAATACCGCCGACGATGACAGACTGTTTAAGCAGCTCAATTATTTCAGCCCTCCCATATTGCTTTTGTTCTTTGTCAGATCGGGACTCGCCTTTGACCTGCACGCGCTCGTCAATCCGTCGGGTGCAATAGGCGGAGTATCGCTGCTTGCGGTCGGTGTGCTTTATTTTGTGGTGCGTATCGCAGGCAAATACATCGGCGCTTTTGTCGGAGCGGTCTGCTCGGGCTCATCACGCGAGATACGCAATTATCTCGGACTTGCGCTTATACCGCAGGCGGGCGTAGCTATCGGAATTGCTGCCATGGGCGCAAGAATATTGGGTGGCGAAGCAGGCAATGCGCTCGAAACAGTCATACTTGCATCCAGCGTGCTGTATGAGCTCATAGGCCCTGCGTGCGCAAAGCTTTCGCTTTATCTCTCAAAATCCTATTCAACCAAGCTCGAGGACATCGTTCCGCTCGAAACACAGAGCGAAGATTCCAAAAAGAACGACGTAGAGCTTTTGATAGAACGCATTCACAAGATCCAAGAGGAGCTGCGACAGGAGCATATAAGCGAAGAAGAGGTCGCTTTTACCGAAGCGGCTCAGGAACAGCTCGATGCCATCTCTGGCGTACACGCACATCTCATATCCGGAGGTAACAAAAAATGATAGATCCTATCGCAAAAATACTGGGCGAATGGTCGCAGACACTCACCATAGGCGCAATATTGCTGAGAATCGTATTGTCGATATGCCTTGCTGCCGTCATCGGCTGCGAACGCTCGAGCAAACGGCATTCGGCAGGTCTGCGCACTTTTATACTTATATCGCTCGCCATGACAGTAACCATGCTGCTTGACACCTATCTCGTTGCCGAGGGGCTGACCGACCTGTTTGTATTATCAGGCGCATCTGTGCTCGGTGCTGCCGTAATAAGCGTGCATTCGCTGATGGTAAACTCTCGCAGCCAGATCAAGGGATTGACCACATCGGCGGCTCTATGGGCTTGCGCCATCATCGGATTGACGGCAGGTGCAGGCTATTATACAGTCACGCTCGTCTGCTTTGTTGTGCTTTTGTGCTGCCTGTCTATACTGCCTGTGCTTGAGAGGTATCTCAAAGACAGATCAAACTATTTTGAGATACAATTAGAGCTCAAAAACAGTGCCTGCCTCAGCAATTTTGTCGCAATAATCAGGCGTCTGGGGCTCAAGATCGACGACATCGAAGCCAACCCAGCATACACCAATTCGGGCATAAGCGTTTATTCGGTCTCGATATCGATAAACAGCGCAGAACTCAAGAAATATAAGACGCACACCGAGATAATCGAAGCGCTTCGCAGCCTCGACTATGTTACACACATTGAAGAAACTTGATTTAAAAAGCATAACAAAAAAGAACCACGCGGCTCTTTTTTGTTATATCATTATTCATTTGGTATCGTCACAACAAACCTGACACCATGATGTGTGTTGCTGACGGTTATATTGCCGTTCATGCCGTCGACTATGCGCCTGACAAGCGCAAGACCGAGGCCGTTGCCCTCGCCCGAGTGCGAGCTGTCGGCTTGATAAAACCTGTCGAAAATGCGATCAAGATCGTCTTCGGGTATCTTTTCGCCGACGTCCTCGACCGAAAAATTAACACAGCCGCCGAACCTCCACAGTCTTATCGTCACTGTGCTGTTGTTGCTTGCAAATTTGACAGCGTTGTCTATCAGGTTGAGCGATGCGTGATACATCATTGATTCATAGCCGTTTATGGTTATTTCGGCGAGGTCAGCGTCAATTTCGATGCCCTTTGCGCCCCATTTTGTCTCAAGCGCAACTATCGCCGTGCGAACCTGTTCGTCGAGCCTGAATGATATTTTTGCCTGAGGGATCGCTGCACTCTCAAGCTTTGAAAGCAAAAGCAGACTGCCCACAAGGCTCGAGAGCCTCGACGTGCCTGACAATATTTTTTGTATGTATTCGTCTCTCTCGCTATCTGTCAAAGAGCTGTCCTGCAAAAGCGTGGCATAGCCCTCGATGGCGGTTATCGGCGTCTTGAATTCGTGCGTAACGCTCGACATAAAATCAGACTGCAGATTTTCGTTGGCTGATAACTCGTCGACCATCAGATTGAAGTTGGTATTCATATCTACGATCTCCTTGAGCGTGCCCTTTGGCTCAAGCTTGACCGAAAATTCGCCCTTTGCGACCTTGCGCATAGCCTTGCCCAATCTGTCTATCGGGTCGATGAGCGCCCTGACGACAAAATTTGTAGCCGTCGCACCTACGATTGCCGAAATGATCAGCATCCACGCCCATGATGGAAAGTCGACCGTGATACCAAACAGGCTGTTGATGCCTGCCGCTATCAGCAACGATACGCCGACAGTCGCGATAAATTCGGTGACGATGATGAAATAGACCCTGATCTTGAGCCGGAATTTAAATGTGTATTCCTGCAGGTGCTTTGCTTTTTCTCTGTTATTTTTCATAGCTTTTCGACCTTGTATCCGACACCTCGGATGGTGACAATTTTAAAATCCTTGCTGTCTCTGAACCTGTCGCGAAGCCTGCCGATGTGCACATCTACCGTGTGAGCATCGGTATTGCTTTCATAGCCCCAGATGTCGTCCATCAGTTGCTGCCGTGTGAATATCTTGCCGGGATATGAAGCCATCTTGTAAAGCAGCATAAACTCCTTTTGCGGCAAAATCATGCTGACGCCGTCTGTCGTGACGGTGAGAGAATCACATTCAAGCACGGTGCCGCCGACGGTCTGCCTGCGCTCGTTGATCATCTGTGCACGTCGCAGCAAAGCGCCGACACGCAAAAGCATCTCGTTGATGTTGACAGGCTTGACCATATAGTCGTCGCTGCCCGAGAGGAATCCTCGGCGCATGTCATCGAACGAATCTTTTGCGGTTATCATCAGAACAGGTGTTGTCATGCCTGCATCTCGCATCGCCTCTACCAGCTCATAGCCGTCTGTGTGCGGCATCATAATGTCCGAAATGAGCAGATCGAAATATCCGTTTTCAAGTGCCTTTAGTGCCTCGGAGCCGTCACCCACCTCGGTGACGGCGTATCCGTTTTTGGTCAGTACCCTCGAGAACAGCCGCCTGAGCTCGCGGTCGTCCTCTGCGATCATTATCTTGAACATATTTGTTTACCGTTTACCATTCGGGCAGCAGGCTCTGGTCGTCGCTGATGCTTGAATCCGCAGAGCTTTCATCCTGCGTTATGCCTACCCAGTGCTCTTTGCACACTCTGTTGGGAGCGAGCTCACGGGACGAGTTTGAATAGCCCATAAAAACGCCCTCGGGCAGGAGATAGCGCCAATATGAAACCGAGGTGCTTTCGGGCGGCACATAATAGCCTATGACAGGATACCAGAGATATCCGGCGTCGTAAACTCTGATGTTTTTATAAAGCGTTCTGTCTACCTTGCGCAGGCCGACCTGAATGATGTTCGATTCGGGGCAAGCGCAGCCGTCAAGCGAAACAGCCTTTGTCACGTTGTCATAGTCGACCATGACATGGCAGTCACATTCTTCAGAGGGGATAGTGTCCCTGGTATAGACGCCGTCGTCATATATGACCTTCATCTCACCGTTCGTTACACCGAGGTCGGCACGGCATGCATCGCAGGGCACTTTGCCAGAGATCGAGCAGTATTCAATGCCTGTTTCGACATCAGCCGGAACTGTGAATTTGAGGGTATAGGGAATGTTGTTTGCCTCGTGGTATTCGTATATCTTGCGCATGACCGCATCCCACGCCTGGGTTGCGGGGTTGCCGCTGGCAACTATCGTCTTATTGTTGTCATAGCCATACCAGCTGCAAATGGTGTAGTCAGGCGTATAGCCGCAGAAATAGTTGTCTTTATTGTCGTTGGTCGAACCGGTCTTGCCTGTAACCTCGAGTCCGGGGAAGGATTTGTAGAAATTGACATCACGGCGAGATGTGCCGTAGCTGCCCGAAATGACCTTCTCCATCAGCTTGGTCATGATATAGCAGGTAGATTCTTTGAATACCGTGCGGCCTTTGTCGCTGTTGTCTATAATGACGTTGCCGCGGCTGTCTCTGACCTTGCTGAACGTGCGTGCCTTTAAAAATGTGCCGCCGTTTGCGAGCGTTGCGTATGCCTGCGTCATCTCGCGTACTGTTACGCCATAGGTGAAAGAGCCAAGTGCGAGAGGAGAGAGCTGCCTGTCAGAGAACGAGCTGCCGTCCTCATATGTGACATTCTCAACGAGCGTTGTAAAGCCAAGGCTGTTGACGAGATGGTCATAGACCGTGTCAACGCCGAGCATCATACATGTCCTGACAGCGACTGTATTCAGCGAGCGCTGAATAGCATAGCTGAGGCTGCATTTGCCCGAATAGGTATTTGAAGAGTTTGGCGGCCAGTATGAGTCTGTGCTTTCATAATAAATGACAGGAGAGTCGTCGACAGAGCTGCCATAGGTATAGATGCCCTTTTCTACCGCAAGCGAATAGACCGAAAGCGGCTTTATCGACGAACCGCACTGGCGCTTGCTCTGTGTGGCACGGTTAAGACCGCGGTTGACAGTCTTTTCACCTCTGCCGCCTCTGATAGCCAAAAGGTCACCTGTGTATTGATTCATGACGCACATTGCACCCTGACCCTTGATGCCTGTGGTGGTTGCCCAATATTCGTCCTTTGTATAGACCTCGTCGACTATTGCCTGGATGTCGGGATCCATGCAGGTGACTATCTGCAAGCCGCCTGCATAAAGCATCTGAGATGCCGTGACGGTGTCGCACTCGTATTTTTGCATGAGTGCTTCAATAACATCATCCATGACCGCATCGAGATAATATGACCTTATGCGCGTGGATGAGTCGGTCGAGCTTTCTTCGTCGTCGGTTTTAAGCATAAGCGGCGCATCATAGGCTTCATCAAATTCCGCCTGCGTTATCTTGCCCTGCTCGAGCATCAGCTTGAGCACAAGATTGCGGCGGGTAAGATTGTTTTGGGGATTGATTATCGGGTCGTATCTGATAGGCGACTTGCCTATGCCTGCGATGGCGGCACACTCGACCAGAGTAAGATCCTTGAGTTCCTTGCCAAAATAGGTCTCTGCCGCAGCACGCACGCCGTTGCAGTTGTGAGAAAGGTATATCGTGTTGAGATACATCTCGAGTATCTCGGTCTTGGTGAATTTCTTTTCGACATTCAGCGCACGCAGCATCTCCTGCACCTTGCGCTGTATAGTCGTCTGGTTCTCGCCCGAAACGTTCTTTATGAGCTGCTGGGTGATGGTCGAGCCACCGCCGTATGAGCTGCTTGTCGGCATAAAGAAGTTATAGACAGCCGAGAGCGTTCGCTTGGTGTCAACGCCGTTGTGTGTCAAAAAGCGCTGATCCTCAACTGCAATATATGCGTCGACCAACGTCTGCGGAATCTCGCCGTAAGAAACCCAAAGTCGGTTTTCGCTCGCATACAGCCTGTCCGCCTCGAGCTCTATCTCGTTGCCGTTGTCGTCAAGGTAAAATAATGACGTGGAAAGTGCAGAGTCAAACTGCAGGTTGTCGAGGCCTGTGTATTCGGGGTCAATATAGTTTTTGATATAGACCACGAAAGCAAGCGCCGCAGTCGCACCTGTTATTATCAGCACGAGCAAAAGCGTAAACAGCGCGTTGAGCGCATAAGTCAGTGCCTTGCGTATGACGGTGAGCAAAATGCCGAATGTGACCTTGGCGGTCTCTTTGGCTATCGCACCTCCTGCAGGGAAAGCCTGCTCCTGTTCGTCCTCGGGATGCCAAAGCCCCTTAAAGATCGCAGTGCTGTCGGTAGTGCTGGCGTGAGCGTTGCCTGCTATTCTGGTCGTGTCGAGGCGTCGTGTGGCGGCGTTATCGACTGTCTTTTGTGATTGCTTTTTAATTTTCTTTGCCAAAATAATTGCCTCCTTGCGTAGGGTCAGTCTTTTACGGCGACGTTGTCGTCACCCAAAAGAGCCTTGAGCCGTGAGATAAGCTCGTCGGATATATTGCAGCCGCCGCTTTTGGGAGCGGTGAGCTTGCCTGTTGAAACATAATAGATGCGTATCGCATCGGCACCCGGATGCTTTTTGAGCATTTCGACCGCTTGCATCAATAAATGCTCATTCTGCGGTGTGATGCGCAAAAACAGCTTGCGAGGCGTTTGTGCCGCTTCGCCCTCTCCGAGTATTTGTGCTGATCTGAATATCAGCTTGACAGTATCCTGCTCGTCGTCGCCTGCGGCATCTTCGAGCCTTGCCTCGCAGACAAAGCAATAAATGCTGCCGACATTCAAAAGTGCACTGACCTTTTCGTGATCCTTTGGGAATACCGTCATCTCGACCTCGCCATAGAGATCCTCCAAAGTGAGAATCGCCATGCGCTTACCGGATGCCTTTGTCACTATGTCACGCTTTTTTGCTATCATGCCGACAAAGCTGACAACAGACTTTTCTTTTATAATACCTGAGGTGAGCCCCTCATAAAGCTGCCTCGTGTTCTTTGCACCGCTGCTTTCGATATACGCTCTGTATCTGTCGAGAGGGTGTCCCGAGAGATAGAGCCCCGAGAGGTATTTTTCATCGGCGAGTCTTGCCGATAACGGAAACTCGTCTATCTCGCGGTAGTCGAGCTGCAATTCTGCATCCATGTCGTCACCGCCAAAGAGTGACAATTGCCCCTCATAGCTTTTGCTGCGCCGCCTTGAAACAGATTCGACTGCCGCATCGAGCACGCTCATCAGCCTGCTGCGATACACACCAAAGCTGTCGAGCGCCCCGCATCTTATGAGTGATTCGAGCATACGGACGTTGCCGTAAACCGCCGTTCGCTCTATGAGGTCGGCAGGCGACTTGAAAGGCCGCTTTTGGCGCTCTGTTATCAGATTGCGTGCGAACGCCGTGCCGACGTTTTTGATGGAAGCAAGTCCAAACCGTATGCCGCCGTCCTCGAGCGCAAAATTTTCAAAGCTCTTGTTGACGTCGGGCGGATAGACCTTTATGCCCATGTCTGTGCATTCGTCGATGTATTGCTTGACCTTTGCGGTGTCGCCCATGACTGAGCGCAACAGCGCACACATATATTCTGCGGGATAATGGCATTTGAGATAAGCTGTTCTGTAAGCTACGACCGCATAAGCCGCCGCATGGCTCTTGTTGAATGCGTATCTTGCAAACTCACGCATCTGCGCAAATATTTCGTTCGAGATCTTTTCGCTGACACCGTTTGCGGCTGCGCCCTCGACGAACGCCTTTTTTTCGACATCCATTATCTCGGCTTTTTTCTTTTTCATCGCCTGACGCAGAACGTCGGCGTGACCATAGGTGAAGCCGGATAGTGTGCGGCATATCTGCATGACCTGCTCCTGATAGATTATACAGCCGTATGTGCCGCCTAATACAGGCTTTAGCAGGGGATGAGCGTATTCGACCGAGTTTTGGTCTGCCCTGCCTGCCAGAAACCTGCCGATGCTGTCCATCGGACCCGGCCTGTAAAGGCTGATGACCGAGATGATGTCCTCAAAGCAATAGGGCTTCATTCGCATAAGCAATGAACGCATTCCGTCACTTTCGAGCTGAAACAGACCTGTCGACCTGCCTTTTGCAAGCATTGCATATGTTGCTTCGTCGTCGGTATTTATCTTTTCTGCCGAGAGGTCTGCGCCGTTCTCGTTCGCCATGCTTATTGCGTTGTCGATGACTGTCAGAAACCTGAGCCCTAAAAAATCTATCTTGAGCAAGCCGAGGTCGGCTATCGTGTTCATGGTATATTGCGTCACGGGCGCACTTTCGCCGACTGCAAGGGGAACATAGTCTGTGACAGGCCTGTCTGTAATGACCACGCCCGTTGCGTGAGTCGAGGTGTTGCGCGGACGTCCCTCGAGCCGCTTGGCATAGGCTATAAGCCTGTCTATTTCAGAGTCCGACTCGCATAATTGCTTAAGCTCGGGCACGCTTTCGAGTGCCTCACTGATAGCGAGATGGCGCGGAATTAGCTTTGCACATTCGTCGGTGCGTGAATATGATATTCCGAGCGCTCTGCCTGTGTCGCGAACCGCCTGACGTGCCGCCATCGTGCCGAAGGTAATTATCTGGGCAACGTGGTCTCTGCCGTATTTTTCGGCGACATAGTCAATGACCTCGCCACGTCGCTCGTCACAGAAGTCTATGTCTATATCTGGCATTGAAATGCGTTCGGGGTTCAAAAAACGCTCGAACAGCAGCCCGTATTTTATAGGATCAACGTCGGTTATTCCGAGACAATAGGCGGCAAGCGAGCCTACCGCACTGCCACGTCCCGGGCCGACGGGGATATGTCTGTATTTTGCATACGCCACAAAGTCGTGGACTATCAGAAAATATTCGTTAAAGCCCATGCTGTCTATGATGCCGAGCTCATAGGTCAGCCTGTCTGTATATTCCTTGCTTTTTTTGATAAGCCCGTTCTTGGCGCGGTCGTTATAGCCCTCAATGCATAGGTTGCGCAAGTATTCTGCCGACGTAAGATGCTCGGGCGGATAGAAAGCAGGCAGGTGCATGACACTGAAATTAAAGTCAAATCTGCATTTGTCTGCAATGACCTTTGTGTTTGCTATCGCCTGCGGAATGTCGGCAAACAGCCTTAGCATCTCGTCTGTCGATTTTAAATAATATTCGTCGCCCTGCATGGCAAGCTTGAGGTCGGATAGCGTAGAAGCGGTCGAAACGGCAGTCAGCAGTCTTTGCAATTCGCTGTCCTGCTTTGAAATATAATGCACGTCGTTGGTGGCAACGAGCTCGATGCCAAGCGAACGCGAAATGTTGCATATGGCGCTGTTGACCTTGAGCTCTTCGTCGATACCGTGACGCTGCAGCTCAAGATAAAAATCGTCACCGAATATGCTTTTGTATTTCTCTGCTGCGGCTGTTGCCTTTTGAATATCGCCGTTTATGATGCTTTTTGGTATCTCGCCCGCAAGGCAGGCAGAAAGGCATATAAGCCCCTCATGGTATTTGGCGATTGTTTCCAGATCGGTTCTCGGCTTTTGATAAAAGCCCTCGGTGAATGCAAGCGAAACTATTTTTGTCAGGTTTTTATAGCCTGCTTCGTTTTTGACCAGCAGAATAAGATGCGAATAGTCAGAGTCGACAGGGTGCTTTTTATCAGACATGCGCCTCGGAGCGACATAAACCTCGCAGCCGATGATGGGCTTGATGCCCGACTTGACACAGGCACGATAAAAATCCACCGCTCCGTAAAGTGCGCCGTGGTCGGTTATCGCGACGGCTGATTGCCCTGCGGCCTTGACTGCCTCGGGTATCTCGCTTATGCGGCACGCGCCGTCAAGCAGGCTGTATTCTGTGTGGAGGTGCAGATGAACGAACTCCACTTTGGTTTGTCCTTTCGATTTTTAAGATAGGTGCCTGTTCAGCTCAGATTGTCGGCAATATCGATTATGCGCTCGAATCTGTGCTTGATGCCCGATTTTGAGATAGGGGCTGAAAAATACACACGCAATTGCTCGAGGCTTTCGGCAGGGTGTTCGAGCCTTATGTCAGCCGCCTCACGCAGCTCGGGCGGCAATTTTTGATATTCCTTTGCTTCGATGAGCCTGTTGATGGCGTTGAGCTGCTCGGCGCACGCCTTTGACGAGCGGTTGATGTTGGCGGTAAGTGCGTTGCCTGTGCGGTTGACAGAGCAGCGTATCTCTTGAATGACCGCCTCCTCTTTGAGCATGACGGCAAATTTTGCCGCACCCAGCAGTGTGACAAAATCCTCGAGCGACTCACGCTTTTTGTAGTATAAAATAGTTTTGCCGTTCCTTTTGCCGAAGGAGGGCGGAACTCCGCAGTCGGCGAGCATTCCGGCAACGAAATATGCACTGTCGCCGTCGACCCTCAAAACGAGCTCACAGCGCTTTGAAGGCTCTGAAATATATCCGTGGTACGCAAAAAGCGCTCTGAGATAAGCCCTGTCGCATTTGTCGCAGACGGGCCGGTATGGTACTGCGTTCTTGCCGCACTCAAAGGCGTTAAGGCAACACTCGGAGGTTGGCATTTCAGAGAGCAGATGCTGTTTTAATTCATTGCAAAACGACATACTTCACCCAATAAATCTTATCTCGGGCTCAAGCTCGACGCCACTGTGTGTATAGACATGGTCGCGTACAGCCATCGTGAGCCAAAAAACATCGCTTGCTGTGGCATTGCCTGTGTTGACTATAAAGCCCGAATGCTTTGTCGAAACCTGTGCTCCGCCTATTGCAAAGCCTTTTAAGCCTGCTTCTTCGATGAGCGCAGCGGCATAATACCCTGTCGGACGCTTGAAAGCACTGCCACACGACGGCAGGTCGAGCGGTTGCTTTGCTTTGCGTGCCTGCATGTTTTTATCCATTATGCTTTTGATCTGATCTTTATCGCCGGGCATAAGCTCGAATTCTGCCATTATCAGCGTGCAATTATTCTTTTGAAGTGCGCTGTGACGGTATGCAAATTCCATATCGCTTTTTTGAAGGTCTATGCGCTTGCCCTTGTCGTTATAGCAGCTGCAGCATTTGAAAACGTCAGAGATCTCTCCGCCGTATGCGCCTGCGTTCATGAATACCGCTCCGCCGACAGTGCCCGGGATGCCGTATGCAAATTCGAGTCCTGCCAAGCCGAGCCTCATTGCTTCGCTCGAAACAGCACCCAGAGATGCACCTGCGTACGCCGTCAGCGTAGTGCCGTCAAATTCAAAATCCGACATGCCTGTTGTGAATATAATGCAGCCGTCATAGCCCGAATCGGCGACGATTATGTTAGATCCGTTGCCTATGACGGTGTATGGTATTCCGTCGGCAAGGCAATGATCTATCGCTTCTGCGAGCTCACCTTTGTTTGTCGGAAAACAGGCAATTTTTGCTTTGCCGCCGACACGCATGGTGCAATAATTTGACATATCAAGATCGTAAAGATAGCGCATCAAAAATAACTCCTTATGCTCTTATACAACAACTCTATTATATTATACTACAAATCTCGTAAAAAAACAATAAGCGACGCAAATTTTATCATAGACGGCCTTTGAGCTTGTTTTTTGTCTATTGACAGCACGGCACGGTCATGCTAAAATAAGACAAACAACGACATTTTTCATCTGCCGAGGAGATCGATATGGCTAAAAAAACAAGGATACAGAATATTCTATGCATCTTGCTCGTGCTTGTATATGCTTTTTCACTTTCAGTGTTTGCTTTGCCTGAGGTAGGCGATGCTCCGCTTGACCCGGTTTTTAGCCTGAGCGTCACGACAGACCAAGAGTCTTATTATGCAGGACGGACAGTCACTGTTTCTGTCACTGTCGGCGGAATAATACCTGCCAAGGGGCTTAGCTTCGTTTCTTTCAAGCTCTGGTTTGACAAATCGAAGGTCGAGCCTGTGATAAAAAACGATGGCAATCTTAACGAGAATTTTAAAGAAATGCTCGCTGTTTCGCCCGACAGCACAAAATGGGAGTGCTTCGGCAAGCTGTGCGACGAATATTATGAGCTTTCGGCGCTCACCGACAGCAATGCCACCGCTGTCGATGACGGCTCGATAAGATTTGACGTGCAGTTCAAGGTTTTGCGTGGCGAATTTGAGGACGTTTCGTTCGTCGTTCCGCACGACAGCATTCAGGCGTATGATTTTGATATGCGCGGGGTTCTGTATGGTACAGGCGGTACATGCAGGGCAGCGGTCGAGCAGGCGGTGTTTGAGGTCGTCGAGGGCAAGCCTGCCGTTATTGACGGCAGATATATCTATGTCAAAGAGCAGAACGCCAAGATCAATGATCTGCGCACATACTTTACCTGCGATGTCGAGATCACCAAGAGCACGGGTGCGGCAGTCAAAGAGACTGATGCCATAGCCACAAACCAGATCGTAACTGCGCTCGGAAGCGTGTATACCGTTGTGCTCTACGGCGATGTCAACGGTGACGGCAAGATAAGCGTCGCCGATTATACCATCGTCAAGCGAGTTCTGCAAAACACCCTGACGATTGAGGGTGCGTTTGAAAAAGCGGCGCATGTTTCTATGCGTGACAGCATACATGTTGCTGACTATACGCGCATCAAGAGATATATTCAGGGTATATCAGCCCTTCTGCCATAACGACAAGACAATAAAAAGCTGCCTTCGGATGTGCTCGAAGGCGGCTTTTTTGCTGCAAAATATGACAGTAGGAACTAAAAAAGCACCGATCATATCGGTGCTTTTTTTAACAGGGATAGCTGGATTTGAACCAGCGAGTGACGGAGTCAAAGTCCGTTGCCTTAACCACTTGGCTACATCCCTATGTACCGCATATTATACAACAAATATGCGGCTTTGTCAACTATTATTTTTGCCTGTCGAGCGCATCGGCGATAATGAGTCCGTGGTCGCCTGCGAGCTGACAATCTGTCAGGAATTTAAATGTGCTGTCGCACTCGAACGGCATTATCGGTGTGGTCTTGAGCACAGAATAATTTATCTCTTTTTCGCCGCATTTGAGCGAAATGTCGATGACTTGCTGCTTTTCAGTCTCTGTTTGGGTCTCGTCATGGCGTGTGATGCTGTATTCAAACCAGCCTGCGTCGTCGGCGTCGTCGCCTGCATGTGCTGCCTGAACATCGCCTGTAAATGTTGCGGCAAACGCCACGGTTATGATCCTCGTGCGGGGATCGCGGTCGGGCTGCGACCAGACTCTAAGCTGTCTGACCGCGACAGACGAGATGCCTGTCTCTTCGGTAAGCTCTCTGACTGCGGCGTGCTCGACCGTTTCGGTCATTTCAACAAATCCACCGGGCATCGCATATTTGCCGAGCGCGGGATGTCCGCCTCGCTTGATGAGCAAAAGCTTGCCCTTGTAGGTAAGAATAATATCGACCGTGACAGACGGACGCTCGAACTTCGACGCATCGTATTGTGCCAGAAATTCTGCCTCTGTCAAGCCGTTTCTGTCTCTAAGCTCCATTTTTATCGCTCCTTTTGCCGCATTACAGCGGCTTCTTTTTTATCTTGGAATTTTGCCTCGGGTATTGGGGTGGGGTGGGGCAGACCTTTTTAATCACTATAAGCGTGTGAACTCGCTCTGTCATGGGAATAGGGCATTTTATTATCTCTGCATCAGAACCGCCGAGAATTTTTATGCCGTTTTTTGCTTCTTCGTATTCCTCGATGCCGCCGGGGCCCTTCATGGCAATGAAATATCCGCCCTTTTTGACGAATGGCATACACCATTCACAAAGCACGTTGAGCCGTGCCACGCCTCGTGAAACCGCGATGTCGAATTGCTCACGGTATTCTGCTTTTTGCGTCAGCTCTTCGGCTCTGCCGCAAAGCGTGCTTATCGAAACGCCTGCCGCTTTTGCGGTGTCTGCGACGAAAGCAAGCTTTTTTGCCGTAGCGTCGTTGGCTGTGACATCGCAATCGGTGCATGAGGCAATTGGCAGTGCGGGAAAACCGCCGCCGCAGCCTATGTCGATGACTTTTTTGCCGTTTTGAAACAGCCCTGTCGTCATAAGTGTAAGCGAGTCATAGAGGTGCAGCATGGCGATGTCCTCAGGCGTTTTGAGCGCCGTAAGGTTGAGCACACCGTTCATTTCGTCGAGCCTGTCGCATATGACCGAAAGTCTGCACAGGTCGCGCTCGGATAGCGATTGCATATGCTGCTGCAGTATTTTGACAGCGTTATTCATTGGTCTTGCCTCCGTCCTTTGCGAGATATACCAAAAGCACCGAAATATCGGCAGGACTGACACCCGAGATCCTCGAGGCAGCGCCTATGCTGGCAGGCCTTTGCGATGAAAGCTTTTGAATGGCCTCGATGCGCAGACCGCCTATTTTTGTATAATCGACAGATGCAGGTATCAGTTTTTTTTCAAGCTCATTAAATCTCTCTGCCGCCGCAAGCTGCTTTTTGATATAGCCCTCGTATTTTATTTCGGTCTCTGCACGGCAGGCGATGCTGTAAGGGACATTCGACGTGCCGTCGAGCGCGTATATTTCAAATATGCTTATGCCCGGTCTGCGCAGCAATTCGGACTTGCGCATTCCTCCGTCGACCATGTCAAAGCCGTGCGAAACGAGCAGGTCGTTTAAGCCCTGTGAGAGCGGTATGCTCTCTGAAAAGAGCCTGCTTATCTCATGAGTGAGTATCGCTTCGTCGAGTATGTATTTATAATATTGCCCGTCTTGTATCAGCCCGATGCGCCTTGCCTTTGGCGTGAGCCTTTTGCGCGCGTTGTCCTGCCTGAGCAAAAGTCTGTATTCGCTGCGCGAGGTCATCATCCTGTAAGGCTCGCTTGTCCCCTTGGTGACGAGGTCGTCGATGAGCGTGCCGATATAGCTCTCGTCGCGCCTTAAAACAAATTCGCCGCCGTTTTTGGCTCTGAGCCCTGCGTTTATGCCTGCGATCAGTCCTTGTGCAGCCGCCTCCTCATAGCCCGAGCTGCCGTTGAACTGACCTGCACCGAAAAGCCCGGATATCGCTTTGAATTCAAGCGTAGGCTTTAATTGCAGGGGGTCGCAGCAGTCGTATTCTATTGCGTATGCGGTGCGCATTATCACAGCATTCTCAAGCCCTTTGATGCTGTGGACTATCTGCCTTTGCACCTCTTCGGGCATTGATGACGAAAGCCCCTGTATATACATTTCTTTTGTGTCGTCGCCCATAGGCTCGATAAAAAGCTGATGACGCTCTTTGTCGGCGAACCTCGTGACCTTGTCCTCGATGCTCGGACAGTATCTCGGCCCTGTGCCCTTTATCTCGCCTGAAAAAAGCGGACTGCGGTGCAGGTTCTCGCGTATGATCCTGTGAGTTTCGGCGTTGGTGTAGGTGATATAGCAGCAGCATTTGTTTTTTGGGTGCTCATCAGACGAAAAGACGGTTGTAAGCTCGTCGCCCTCCTGCTTTTCGAGCACAGAATAATCTATGCTGTCGGCGTGGATTCTGGGCGGAGTGCCTGTCTTGAACCTGCGCAGGCTGACGCCGCTTGCAATAAGGCTCTGCACGAGCGGCTTTGCGGCACGCGTGTTGTCGGGGCCTGATTCGTATGATGCTTCGCCGACGATTATCCTGCCGCCGAGCGATGTGCCTGTTGCTATTATGACACTTTTTACTCCGTATTCCGCACCAAATGCAGTGACAACACTGCAAACAGTGCCGTTCTCGATAACGACGTCGGTTATTTCTGCCTGTATCAACGTGAGGTTCTCTGTGTTCTCGATGACCTGCTTCATATAAGCCGAATAAGCTCTGCGGTCAGATTGCATTCTCAGCGACCTGACGGCAGGCCCTTTTGACATATTGAGCATACGGCTTTGCAGCATGACTTTGTCAGCTGCCTTGCCCATTTCACCGCCCAATGCGTCGATCTCAAACACGAGATGCCCTTTCGCCGTGCCGCCTATGGCAGGGTTGCAGGGCATATTGCCGACAAGGTCGAGCGAAAGCGTAAAAAGTGCCGTGCTCGCACCGAGCCTTGCTGAGGCAAGAGCCGCCTCGATGCCTGCGTGTCCCGCACCTATGACTGCAGTATCAAAATATCCCGCATAATATTTCTGCATAAAAATCCCCTTGTTATTTTCCTACACAAAAGTGGCTGAAAATATCGTCAACTATTTTTTGCGATACCTCGCGACCGTCCATCTCGCCCAGATACTGCATCGCACTCTCAATGTTCATCAGTGCGATGTCAGTGGTAAAGCCGTCGCAAAGCGCGTTTATCGCCTCGTTTATCTCATTTAGTGCATTTTTTGCCGCTGCGTATTGACGTGCACCGAGAATAATGTCGCCGCCGTTTATGTCATGTGCGCCGACAAAATCGTAGATCTCGTCCTTAAGACTTACTTCGCCCTCGCCGGTGAGCGCCGAATAGCTTATGATGCGCTCGTAGGGCAATTTGATGCCTGCTGTCGCAATGTCGCTTTTGTTCATGATTGCAATGACCCTTGAATTCATGCCGGCCGAATCGATATAGCCGATCATCTCTTTGTCCTGCTCTGTAATGCCTGTTTCGGCATCAAACACCGCAAGAATCAGGTCTGCACCGCTTATTGCTTCAATGCTCTTTTGGATGCCTATCGCCTCGATCATATCGTCGCTTTGATGTATGCCCGCCGTGTCCGAGAGCTCGAGAATGACATCGCCGACTCTGACAGAGGCGGTGACAACGTCGCGTGTAGTGCCTGCGATAGGTGTAACTATTGCTCTGTCCTCGCCCGAAAGCCTGTTTAAAATCGAGCTTTTGCCGACATTCGGCTTGCCGACGATGGCGGTCTTGACGCCCTCGCTGATGGCGAGCCCGTATTTGTGGGTCGAGCAAAGCCTTGAAAGCGTGTCGCTTGCGGAATGCAGCTTCTGCAGCATCTGCTCTGAAGTCAATTCTGTAAGATCCTCGGTGGGATAATCGATGTATGCATACGCCGAAGCTGCCGTCAGCGAAAGGTCGTCGTATATTTTCTTTAAGCTTTGCGACAGCCTGCCACGAGATTGTAAAAGCGAGATCTTGAGTCCTGCATCTGTGCGTGCGTCGATAATGTTGCCTATCGCTTCGGCCTCGGTCAGCGTCAGTTTGCCGTTTGTGAACGCTCTTTTTGTAAATTCGCCTGCCATGGCATATCTTGCACCTGCCGCAAGGCAAGCACCAAGCAATTTTTGAGTGCAATAAACGCCGCCGTGGCAGCACAGCTCGACGACATCCTCGCCCGTGAAGCTGCCGGGAGCTTTGAAATAGCACGCGAGTCCGTCATCAAATTCGCCGTCGTCTGCCGTAAAAGCGCCGTATATCTGCGTGCGCGGAGCACTCACTAATGATACCGAACCGAACGGAGCAAACACCTTGTCTGCTATTTCGAGTGCTTTTTCACCCGAAATGCGTATGAGCGCAACGCCACCCTTGCCGTGCGGTGTCGAGATCGCAGCTATCGTATCTGTCAAATACACCTGTCAAGCCTCCTCAAACAGTGTTCCTGCCGTGTTCATGCCTTCGAAATCCGCTTGCCTCAATGCCTCGTAAACCGCTATCGCAACAGAATTTGAGAGGTTAAGGCTGCGCAGCGAGCCCTGCATCGGTATTCTCACGCAGCGATCTTCGTGCTCAAGCAGCAGCGGCTCGGGCAAGCCCTTTGTCTCTTTGCCGAAAATGAGATATACCTTGCCGTCGTATGTGACATCGGTGTATCTTCTGCGGGCCTTGGTGGTGAAATAAAAGTATTTGCCGTCGCTGTTTTTATCAAAAAACTCCTGTATGCTGTCATAATAATGTATGTCGAGGTATTGCCAATAGTCAAGCCCCGCACGCTTCAGGTTGCGGTCTGTTATCTCAAACCCGAGTGGCCTTATCAGATGCAGAGAAGCACCCGTGACGGCACAGGTACGCGAAATGTTGCCTGTGTTCTGTGGTATTTCGGGCTCATGCAAAACGATGTTCAAGCGATTCATAAGACTTTCAGCCTCCATAGACATTCTCACGCTATTATATAACCTTTTTGCACAAAATGCAATCGCTTTTTCATCTTTTCTTGCCTCTCTTATATTACGACCGCTTTGCTTGCCGAATAGCCTTTGCGGTATAAAAAAGCGGCTGTCCTTGCGGACAGCCGAGTTTTGAAAAATTAAAGCTGGATCTCTTTGCCCTGTTCGGACGAATCGTACATAGCCTGCATCATCTTTGCGGTGATGATGACGGTGTCGATGTGCGAGGGAAGCTTTTCGCCGGTCTTTATGCAGCGAATGAAGCTGTTGATCTCGTTTTCGAAATGAGCGTTGGGGGTGAAGCGGGGCTTGAACTCGATGAGTTCGCCGCAAGCGGTGGTGTAGAGCGTGAAGTCAGAGCCATACTGAAGTCTTGCGCCGCCCTTGGTGCCGAGGAAGTCGATATAGGTCTCTGCTACGCCGATGTTCTGAGCCCATGCACCGTTGAAGGTGATAGTGGGGCCCTCGGTGCGAACGAAGCCGGTGACATAGTCGTCGACGTCATAGGTGCCGTTGACATCCTTGGTGTCCTCTGCCCACATGCCGTTGTAAACATAGTTGGGCATATCAACGCCGAGCTTCGAGAAAGCCTTGGAAGAAACGGTGAGAGGCTTGGGATCGTTCATGCAGTACATGACGATGTCGAGATAATGTACGCCCCAGTCGATGAGGACGCCGCCGCCCGAGATAGCCTTGGTGGTGAATGCGCCGCCGAGACCGGGGATCGAGCGATGTGCACGGAACGATACATAAACAGCATAGACCTCGCCGAGGTCGCCGTTCTGGATCATAGAGCGAAGCTTGTTGACACCTGCATTGAAGCGGTTGACAACGCCGATGTTGAGCACCTTGCCCGACTCGTGCTGAGCCTCTTGCATCTCGAGTGCCTCGGAATAGACACGTGCAGCGGGCTTCTCGCACAGGACGTTCTTGCCTGCTTTGAGGAAGTCGATGGTGATGACCGAGTGCATACGGTTAGGTGTGCAGACAGAAACCGCCTCAATCTCGGGATCGGCGAGAATTTCGTGATAATCTTCGACAGCTGTGCCGCAGCCGTATTTCTCGACTGCTGCCTGTGCCTTGGAAAGAATGATGTCGCAGAAATATTTGATCTCGACATCGGGGTTTTTAAGATAAGCGGGGATATGCGCGCTGTTTGCGATAGTACCGCAGCCTATAATGGCTATTTTCATTTTTGCCATAATGCCCTCCAAAACAAATTGTTTGATTATATTTTATCACATACCGTTCTGTTTTTCAATAGCAAAAAGAATAATTTTATCTTTTTGCATCGATCGCGTCGACGCCGCACTTCAGCCTTTCGAGTCCGTCATACAAGACCTTTCTAGGGCAGGCGACGTTCATGCGGACAAAGCCCTCTCCGCCTTTGCCATAGTGACTGCCGCCCGACAAAAACAGACCTGTTTTTGCACGAATCTCTTCTGACGGATCGTTTTTGCCGTCGTATATCGCTTTGCAGTCTATCCAAAGCAAATAGGTGGCGTCTGTTTTTTTTACCTTAAGACAGGGGATATTTGAATTTATATATTCTACGGCGATACGCTTGTTCTCGTCAATGTATTCTCGCAATTCGTCAAGCCATTTTTCGCCCTTTTCAAAGGCGGCAACCGCTGCCACCGTCGCAAAGGCGTTCGGCTCGGCGACATCGTCGGTGTTGAGCCCACGCCAGACCTTGTGGCGCAGTACGGGATCAGGCACTGATACTGCGGCGGTCTGCATACCTGCGAGGTTGAACGCCTTGGTGGGCGCCATGCAGGTTATGCTGTTGTTTTTTATTTCTTCTGAAACAGAAGCGAGCGGAATATAATGCTTGCCCGGTGCGGTGAGATCGCAGTGTATCTCGTCGGCGAGCACGATGACGTGGTGCTTTAAGCATAGGTCGCCTATCCTGTGCAGTGTGGGCTCGTCCCATATTCTGCCTATCGGGTTGTGAGGATTGCACAGAATCATCATGGCTGCCTGCTTGTCGGCAAGTTTTGCCTCGAGGTCATCAAAATCGATCTTATAATCGCCGTCCTCATAAATCATGACAGACTCAGAGATGACTCTGCCGCTGTTGACGGCACAGTTAAAGAACACGCCATAGCCGGGGGACAGCAGAACTATTTTTTCGGCAGGGGTGGTGAGCTTGCGAATGATGCTCGATATTGCGGGCACGACACCTGTGCAGAATATCAACCAATCCTTTTGCATCGTATATCCGTGTCGTCTGCTCCACCAGCCTGTGTAAGCGTTGTACCAGTCGTCGCATATGTCGGTGTAACCGAAAATGCCGTGCTCGACGCGTGAGATTAAAGCCTCTCTGATTTCGGGTGCGGTCTTGAAATCCATGTCGGCGATCCACATGGGCAGTTCGCCCTGCGCGACGTCCCATTTTGAAGAGCCTGTGCCCGACCTGTCGGTTATTGTATCAAAATCGTACATTTCGGCGCTCCTTTATGCGTTGCGGCAGATGATGCGTGTCTTTTGCGGATCGACCCTGTCGCTTTCTATTATCAATTCGCCTATCGAATCGGCGGTGATAACGCCCGACGAGGGATTGATGACGCTGCCGATGTTGCCGATTATTTCGACATCGACAGACGAATATTCAAATGCGAGCGTGGTGTTGATGAGCTTGCAGTTCTTCATGACGAGGTTCTGGATATAGCACATGCCCTGCAGGCTCTCGACGGTGCAGTTTATGAGCGTGAGGTTCTTTGCGTTCCAGCCGAGATATTCACCCGAAATAAACGAGTCGTATACCGTTATGTTGTCGCTGTTCCAAAAAGCGTCCTTTGACAAAAGCCTCGAATTGCGTATGACTGCATTCTTGACACCGTCGAACGAATAGTTGCCATAGAGCGTGAGTCCGTCGATGTTCATATTCTCGCTGTTCATGGCAAAATAGTCGCCTTTTGCGGTTACGTTGTCAAGCACTACTCCGTCGCAGCTCCAAAGTGTCTCTGCGGCGTTGATGAACGAAGTGTTTTTAATAT
The DNA here is from genome assembly GCA_964571635.1 of uncultured Ruminococcus sp. Lineage (GTDB taxonomy): Bacteria > Bacillota > Clostridia > Oscillospirales > CAG-382 > Coliplasma. The sequence continues at coordinate 60,596 of CAZNCN010000008.1, forward strand.
TGACGTTCTTGCTGCGCCTGAAGTTTTTGGGCGCTTCGAATGCGCAGTCGGACACTGTTATATTTTCGGTGTACCATACGCCTGCTCGCGCCATGTCAAACCAGACACAGTTTGATGCGGTTATGTTTTTTGAATACCAGAGAGGGTACTTCCACTTAAACATACTGCCGACGAGTGATATATCGCTGCTCTCTTTAAGCGGCGACTCGCCGTCTGCAAATATGCTGTCTGTTATCGAAAGGTCGTGCGATGCAAATAATGCACGCTCGCCCGTGAGCAATTGTGATCTTATTTCTTTCATGATGTTATATTTCCTTTTACTTATCTTTTCGGAAGAATTTTGCCTTAAAGCTGCGATCTGACATAGTCCTCGACCTCTTGCTCGGTCTTTTGAATGTCAAAGAAACTTTCGTCACAGAGGTACGCCAAACCGCCTCTGTTGCCGTTGACGCCGTATTGTATCGATGCATAGAATTTGCCGCCGCCGAGGCAGTCGATGCCGTAGGGGGTTGAGAACTGATATTTGCGCAGTATCTTTTTGAAGTCGCCCGACACGCAAAAGAGCGTTTCTTTGGGCATATAGGGCTCGGGGCCGCCGTAGGTCGAGAACCAGAATTCGTGTGCATCTGCATCATAGTCGAGGTTCTGAATGCCAAACACCGTGTTGCCTGTTGGAACGTAATATTCGGTCTCATATACGCCGTCGGTCGTCAATTGCAGGATGATCTGGTTGCTGTATTTTTCGCCCGTGATGACTGCGCAGGCGACAAACATCTTGGTTTCACCTGTAACGGGATCCGGCGCAAACGTCACGCCGTCAATGCCGCGAAAGCCGCGCACGTCGCCGTCCTTGCCTGCTGCCTTTTTATATTCGTCGCATATTTTTAGGTCGTAGATGTCGATTATATGCAGGTCGACGGCGTCAAAGACGTATATGCAAAAACCCTCCCAATCGCCCCATTCGTGACCGGGCAGTGCATTCTTCATATAGCTTGCATATATCTTGCCGTCGTGATAATCGCAGTCACCCAGGTGACCGCCGTATATCTGCACCTGTGCACGCATAGTGCCGTTTAGAGTTGTTTTGACCAGGCTGTCGGTGAAAGACCAATACATGTGCTCGCCATCCGACGAAAAGCCCTGCAAATGATAATTTTGATGTTCGACGCATAGATGCTTCATCACTTTTTTACCACCCTTTGACTATTGCTGTTTGCGCTATTTTATCACAAACAACACCACAAATGCAATAGCAAATATCTTTTATTGACCGCCACCGTTGCCAATTATCAACAAAAGTTGACAAATAATTGAGGTTTATTTGCTTTTTATGGTGTATAGTGCTCCTCGAAAGTGAGAGGGAAAGACAATATGACACGAAATATAATTTTATACAATCCTTTGGCAGGCAGCGGCACGGGAAAGGCCTCTGCCGAAAAGCTTAAGGAAAAGCTTTATGCTCAGTCGCAGTTGACAGATATCACCGCGATAGATGATATGAGGGCATTTTTGCACACGCTCGATGCCGATGAAACGATAATAATTGTCGGCGGTGACGGAACGCTAAGCAGGTTCGCCTGCGAGATCGACGGCATTGATGTCAGACAGAAGCTGATGTATTATGCGGCGGGCAGTGGCAATGATTTCTGGACGGATCTCGGCTTAAAGCAGGGGGATATGCCTGTCGACGTTTCGTCGTATATCAAGAACCTGCCCGAAATAGAGGTCGGCGGCGTAACCCGCAAGTTTCTCAACGGCATAGGCTATGGTATAGACGGCTATTGCTGCGAGGTCGGCGACGAGTTGCGTGAAAAGCACAAAAAGATAAATTATACGGCGATCGCTGTCAAAGGGCTGCTGTTTCACTATAAGCCCCGTGAATGCACCGTGACAGTCGACGGACGCGAATATACATATCGCTATGTCTGGCTCGCGCCGACGATGAACGGCAGGTTTTATGGTGGCGGAATGATGCCCGCTCCCGAGCAGGACAGACTTTCTGCCGAGGGCAAAGCATCGGTCATGCTGATGTTCGGTGCGGGCAAACTGCGCACATTGTGCGTGTTTCCCACTATTTTTTCGGGCAAGCACGTCGAGCATAAAAAGCTCGTCGATGTACTTTCGGGTGATGTTATAACAGTCAGTTTCGACAGACCGACACCCTTGCAGATCGACGGCGAAACGGTGCACGATGTGACCTCGTACACTGTCTATTCTCGTGCGGCGGTAATGTCACGCCGTGAGAAAGCAGTGTGCTGAATTAATTACAATTATTTTTGATTGTTTCATTTGATAGCTTCTTCATAATAAATTCCTTACTCCTCCAAGCACAAAAAGAACGCCACCGCGAGCGTTCTTTTTGTCATATAAATAATAATTACGAATTTTTGAGCACCGACGCCAGACAAACGCCCAGCATTTTTGCGGCGGCCCGTGCCTCAGTTATCGTGTTGCCGCATGAGCCTATCTCGGCTATCAGCATACCCTTTGAAAGGCTTTGATTGAACGGTGACGATCTGATATTGACGGGACGCGCCAGCGTGGGGTAGCGACTGTTCATCTCGTCCTGCAATTTCACGGCAAATGTCAGATTTGATTGCCAATTGGGGTGTGTGCCCATCTCATCCGTTCCAACGACCAGCATGATCTGCGCACTGTCTGTTCCGCCTATATTGCATATCGGCTTTTGATTTTCGCCATCGGACGTGAATATTGAATCACGGTGCAGATCTATGACGCATTTGATGCTCGGATATTTTGCCAGATAATCCTTGACAGCCTTTTTGGAACGCACATATGAGGTGTTGAAATCCTCTGTGTCGTGCATCGTTTCGTCGTGTATGACGCCGATGCCGTTTTCGCGCAAGACTCTTGCAAGCTCTCTGCCTGCCGAGACAACGCCACGCTCGGGATCGAAGCTGCGGTATGTTTCGCCGTCGGGATAGGTGCTCACTCCGTCACCGAGATAGCATTCGCTGCCGTGGGTGTGTATTATCAGCACCGTCGGCATTGAAATATCGGATATTTCAAACGGCATTGGGCGGCTCAGATATTTCTCGAGCCTTATGTCGTAATTGCTGTAGTTGACGGTGAAGAGCGACGGCGCTTCGCCTGCCTCATACCAGCACAGATTGACCGCCTTGACTGCGTTTTTGTATTCTTCAAACGATGCCTCGTCATCGGTGTCGCTTTCTGCAAGGCTTGTGTCGCTCACTGATACACTTTCGTTTTTTGTGGGCTCTGACACGAGAGGCAGCCAAACGATGTCGTCAAACGGCAATCTGCGTTCTTGCAGCGCATCTGCGATAGAGTGGGGGAGCGCTGATGCCATTTGCGGCAATGTCATAAACAGCGCCACTGTGATCAATACGGCGATAAGCAATATAAAGAACTTTTTTATTTTTGGCAGACTGAGATTCATGTTAAGGCACGTCCTTTCGCATTTTATATAATTATATGCGAGGGCTTGCACAAATATTACTGCGTGCGGTATTCGTTGATGTCACGATAGGGAATGCTTTTGTGCAAGGCGAGGTTGATGCCGTCTGCGATGAGCCTTGAGGCTTCTCTGATGATTATATCGTTTTCTTTGGGAGATACAAAAAGCCCTTTGCCGTCGCCTGAGCAAAGAGCGTCAAGCAGATCAGAGCAGTCGTGGCACGTTTCACCGAGACGTGAAAGCAATTGCTCAAACAGATCTGACGCAAGCGTCGCCGCATCGACCACGGTCGGCATTCCTATGGCGATCACGGGAACGCCCTCTGTGCTTTGGCTGATCTCGCTGCGACTGTTTTGAACGCCCGAACCGGGAGTGATACCTGCATCTGTTATCTGCACGTTCGTGCACAGCCTCGACAGCCGCCGTGAGGCGAGTGCATCAATTGCAATAATAGCACGAGGCTTGATCTTTTTGACAATGCACTTGATTATCTCGCCGCTCTCTATGCCCGTTTGACCGAGCACTCCGGGTGCGATTGTCGAAACCTCACCAAAGCCTATCTCGTCATATAATTCGCTGCCCAAAAGCTTCAGGTGACGAGTGACGATCACCTTGTCTGCCACGAGCGGGCCGATAGAATCGGGCGTGATGTCACGATTTCCTATGCCCGCTATCAGCACACAGCCGTCGTTTTGAGGCAATAATTCGCTTATGATGCTTGCTATCGCCTCGGCTCTGATACGCCGCATCGATGCAGGCATTTGCCAGATCCTGCCGATGTCAAGGTTAAAATATCTGCTTTGCGGTACTTTTTGAACGCCTGCCGCGCATGAATAGCTTATGAGCACATCCTTATAAAAACGCTCTTTGAACAGCGTGCCGTCGTCAGTGCCGCTCTCAACTGCCATTTCGTGAGATTCTATTGCAAGATCGGTATATTTTTCAAACATAAAGGTTGACAAAGCTCCTTTTTTATGATATAATTCCCGTTGCCAATTGATAGTATGCTCTGTTTGCATAGGATTTTTATTATTTTTTTTGATTTACCTATTGCAAAACAGATATTTTTGTGGTATGATAAACGAGTTGACATTATTAGTATTTTTGATAGGAGGATCTATCCGTGCCCAATATTAAATCTGCAAAAAAGCGTGTTAAGGTCACCGCAACCAAAAACCTTCAGAACAGAATGTTTAATTCCGCTCTCAAGACAGTTGTCAAAAAGTATATGACCGCGCTCGAAGCAGGCGACAAAGAGGCAGCTGCTGTTGTTTATCAGCAGGCAGTCAGCAAGATCGATAAGGCTGTCGCCAAGGGCTTGATGGCAAAGAACACTGCCGCAAGACGCAAGAGCCGTTTCACCAGACTGCTTAACCAGATGGCTTAATCCGTTTTTGACAAGAATAACTCGGCGCAGGGTGGGGGTCAGAGCCTTCCCTGCCTGCCGTGTGATCTTCTGCGGGTGTAGTTCAATGGTAGAATTCCAGCCTTCCAAGCTGGCCGTGCGGGTCCGATTCCCGTCACCCGCTTAGGTTTCAACAACATCAACAATAATAAATGTGCCTTTAGCTCAGCTGGATAGAGCAACTGCCTTCTAAGCAGTAGGTCGGGGGTTCGAGTCCCTCAAGGCACGTTATGGTGGATATAGCTCAGTTGGTTAGAGTACCAGGTTGTGGCCCTGGGGGTCGTGGGTTCGAGTCCCATTATCCACCCACAAAAAGCAGCCCTTTTGGGCTGCTTTTTCAAAATGCGATAAACAAGCATCGAGGTGTAGCGCAATTGGTAGCGCGCCTGGTTTGGGAGCTAAAGGTCGCTA
>CAZNCN010000009.1:0-60929 GCA_964571635.1 uncultured Ruminococcus sp.
GGCGCATACCGACGACTCTGACCTCGTCCTTATAAAGCAGCTTGACAGGCTCGACGAGCTCGAACTGAAGGTCGTCGGGCAGACCGCCGACGTTGTGGTGCGACTTGACGCCGTCGCTCTCGAGTATATCGGGATAGATAGTGCCCTGTGCGAGAAACTCTATGCCCTGCAGCTTGCGTGCTTCTTCTTCAAAAACTCTGATGAATTCTGCACCTATGATCTTGCGCTTTGCTTCGGGATCGGCAACGCCTGCCAATTTATCCAGGAATCTGTCGACAGCGTCGACATAAACAAGATTTGCGCCGAGCTGGTTTCTGAATACTTCGACGACCTGCTCGGGCTCGCCCTTGCGCAAAAGTCCGTGGTTAACATGGACGCAGACGAGGTTTTCGCCTATCGCCTTGATGAGCAGTGCGGCGCAGACGGATGAATCGACTCCGCCCGACAGCGCGAGTAAAACCTTTTTGTTGCCAACCTGTGCTCTGATGGCTTTGATTTGCTCGTCGATGAATGCATCGGCAAGCTCGTTTGTGTTGATGCGCAGCATATCTGCGGGTCTGATGTCCGACATGGTTGAAAGCTCCTTGTGTTTTTATGTTTTTGTGTTATAAAAAGTCTGTGAGTGCGAATGATTATTTCGCAATAATTATATTGCAACAGGTCAAAAAAGTCAACAATCGATTATCACATATAACCGTATTTTTTTCGCTTTGCAATTATGAAAATTGATGACATCATAAACGCTCCGAGCTCTGAAATGGGCACTGCCCACCAAATGCCGTCGGGGCCTATGATAATCGGCAGCAGCAATATTGCCGCAGCCTGAAACACGAGCGTCCTCGAGAACGAGGTTATCGCCGAGATCGCACCGTTGCCGAGCGCCGTAAAGAAGCCCGAGGCAAAAATATTGAAGCCAACGACGAGATACGAGGTGGAATATATCATAAACGCATCGTGAGTCATTTGGCAAAGCTCGGGGTTGCTGCCGACAAAAAGTTTTGACAGCGGCCAAGCAAAGATAAATCCGAAAGCGGTCATGATAAGGCCTGCGAGTCCCATCATAATTTCACTCTTTTTGAACAGGCTCTTGAGCTCGGGGGTATCTTCTGCGCCGTAGTGGAATCCGATTATAGGTGCGCAGCCTGTCGAATAGCCTATGAATGCGGCGATGAAAATAAACTGCACATACATCAGAACACCGTATGCTGATACGCCGTCCTGGCCGAGATATGTCATGAGCTGCTTGTTGAACAGCATACCGACCAGCGATGATGAGATGTTGCTCATAAGCTCAGAAGAGCCGTTGGTGCAGGTCTTGAGTATCGGCTTTAACTCAAGCTTTGCGGGGGTGAGGCGCAAAAGGCTGCTGTTTTTGCTGAGAAAATATATCAGCGGCAGTATTCCGCCGAGGCACTGTCCTATGCCGGATGCGAGCGCTGCACCGACAAGTCCCATATGAAAGACTGCCATAAAGAGCCAGTCGAGCACAGCATTAGTGACACCTGCGATGACAGTAAAGGCAAGCCCGAGCTTGGGCTTTTCTGCAACGTTCAAAAAGCTTTGAAACACGTTTTGCAGCATAAACAGTATTGCAAACGACATGAGTGTCGTGCCGTATGTTACACACGGTTCAACCATATCCTCTGTCGCTCCCAAAAGCAATGCCGCAGGACGCATAAACACTATGCCGACCGCAGTCAGTATTGCGCCGAGGATGATTGTGAATATGACAAGCATCGAGAAATATCTGTTTGCCTTTTGATTGTCGCCTGTGCCAAGCACCTGCGAAACAAGCGCACTGCCGCCTGCACCTATCATAAAGCCCGTTCCGCTTATAAACATTATGAACGGGAATATGAGGTTGAGTGCCGCAAACTCGGTGTCTGTGCAGAAATTCGAAACAAATACGCCGTCAACGACACCGTATATCGACGTGAATATCATCATTATGATAGACGGATATACAAATCTCAGCAGGCGCTTATAATTAAAGTGGTCTGATAGCTTGATAACGTTTGAAGACATGTTACTTCCTTTCGGGGGCATGTGATAACGAACAAATATCATTGTATCATACTATCAGCACTATGTCAAACAAAATATCGCTCTGCGCAAATGCACGCAGAGCGACGGTGAGATATTATTCTTCGATCATAAACTTGCTGAAGGCTTCATAGCAGTCTCTGTCCGAAACGACGGTCAGAGAATCCCAATTAAGCTTTTTTGCGACGATGACACCCAGAAGGCTCTTTGCGTCAATTGCAAAGTCGTCGCCGCTCACCAGCATGACTCTGCCGGGGCAAGCCGATGCGATGCTCACAAACTCCTTGACATCCGACAGAGTTGTAAGCTCGATTCTGCATCTGAAGCATATCTCGTTGTTTTTAAGTGTGATCATTAATTGCACCTTCTTTCTTTGATTTCACCTTACGACACTATTATAGCCCAAAAGCGGCTTTTGTCAAGGCTTTTTGCACAAAAACATAGCCAAATTTTTGTGCAAAAAGACGGAAACAACCTGAAAGTTGCACAAAAAACGCTGCGCCGATTTGTACAATCAGCACAGCGAACGTTTGAGATTGAATGCTTAAAACGGATTATTCATTCGGTTCATGTCACGCTCGAATTTTGCCTTGCGCGACCTGTTTTTAAAATAGTTGCGTATGCGCTTTATATAGTCGCCGCCAAAGAACAAAAGCAGGTTGAGCAGCGAAAGCACTATGCACAACAGCGTTGACCAGTCGGATTGCATTATCGACAGGACAGCCGAAAGACCGTATATCGCCAGGTCGATATAGGCGAGCACCTTGATCTTTATAGGAATAAAGAAGAACAGTCTCACCTCAAACTCGGGAAACAGCGCCGCAAACGCCAGAAACAGCGAGAGGTTTATAAACTCATTTGTCGTATATCCCGTCACGAAGCCTGCGATCAGGCAGCCGACAATGCCCAAAAGATAATAGACATTGAACCTCAGCTTGCCCCATTGGTTTTCGAGCGAGCCGGCGATGAAGATATAGAAATACAGCGAGATGGCAAACAATATCAGCATACTGCTGCTCTCGGGCATGAATATAAACGTGAATACTCGCCACACCTGTCCCTGCAATATCAGCGCTCGGTCAAAGGCAAACCACGCCGGCACTGCGGCGAGCGGTGTGTTATAGAAAAACTCGCACATATACAATATCAGCATACCGCCCGAAATATAATACATCAGGTTGGATATGCCCCAATTGGGGTGCTTATAGCTCAGTCTTGCGATAAATTTGTCCAACATTGGTCATCCTTTGCAAAAAGTGCGGTCGTTAAAAGGGCTTTGAATCCTTGAGTGCGACTATGCTGCCAAACGTGCCCTCGTATTTTGTGTCAGCCACAAAATATCCCGTGCGCACGAATTGGAACCTGTCGCCCGGCTTTGCATCTGCGAGCGACGGCTCAAGCTTGCAGCCGTGCAATACCTTGACAGACTCGGGGTTGACATAATCCATATAAGTCTTGCCCTCGGGAATGTCTGCGGTGTTCTCTATAGTAAACAGGTTGTCATACATTCTGACCTCTGTTTCGATGCAGTTGTCGGCTGAAAGCCAGTGGATAGTTCCCTTGACTTTTCTGCCGTCCTTGGCAGGCCCGTTGCCGCTCTCAAGATCGGCGGTGACGACGATGTGGTCTATCGAGCCGTCCTCGGCGAACACGGTCTCTTTGTGCTTGACGATATAAGCGCCCATCAGCCTGCATTCGCCGTTCGGCTTGAGTCTGAAATACTTGGGCGGAGGATCGAGCGAGAAATCGTCTGCGTCGATATATAGCTCACGGGTGAAAGCGACCTTGCGTGTGCCTGCGGTCTCGTCGCCGGGGTTGTTCGAGACCTCAAAATATTCTGTCTTGCCCTCGGGATAATTCTCGACCACGACCTTGACAGGGTGCAAAACGGCGATCCTGCGCAGTGCGGTGCGGTTGAGCTCGTCACGTATGCAGTGCTCGAGCAGGGCGATGTCAACCAGAGAATTTGTCTTTGCGACGCCTGCTCTCTGTACGAAATCAAATATTGCCGACGGCGTATAGCCTCTGCGGCGGAGTGCGCACAGTGTCGGCAGGCGAGGGTCATCCCAGCCGTCGACGTGTCCGTTCTCAACGAGTGCACGCAGATAGCGCTTTGACATTATGGTATAGGTAACATTCAGCCTTGCAAATTCGCGCTGCTTGGGCTTGGGATCAAAGCCGATGTTGTCGACGACCCACTCATAGAGCGGGCGGTGATCCTCAAAGCCGATGTCGCACATCGAGTGAGTTATGCCCTCGAGAGCGTCTTGAATGGGGTGTGCAAAGTCGTAAAGCGGATATATGCACCACTTGTCGCCCTGGCGGTGGTGGTGCGTGTGCGAAATACGATAGATGGCAGGGTCGCGCAGGTTCATGTTGGGCGATGCCATATCTATTTTCGCACGCAGGGTGTGCGTGCCGTTTTCAAATTCGCCGTCTCTCATGCGCATAAAGAGGTCGAGATTCTCTTCAACCGAGCGGTCACGGTAGGGTGAGGGCTTGCCCGGCTCTGTAAGTGTGCCGCGGTATTCACGCATCTCGTCCTGTGTAAGGTCGCAGACGTACGCCTTGCCCTCTTTGATGAGCTTTACGGCATACTCAAAGCACTTGTCGAAATAATCGCTGCCATAGAATATTCCGTCCGGCTCACAGCCGGTGAGCCATGTGAGATCACGGTATATCGACTGCACAAATTCGTCATTCTCTTTGACCGGGTTCGTATCGTCATAGCGCAGGTTAAACTTGCCGCCGTATTGCTTTGCCGCGGTGTAGTTGATGAATATCGCCTTGGCGCTGCCTATGTGCAGATAGCCGTTGGGCTCGGGCGGAAACCTCGTGTGAACGTGGTCACATCTGCCCTCGGCGAGATCGCTCTCGATGATGTCAAATAAAAAGTTAGAAATCTTCTCCATAACATTACATTCCTTTTATAAAGCTCATAATGCGTTTTTGCATTTCGTCCTTGCCGATGATCTCTATAACGCTGAAGAGATCAGGTGAATTGAGCCTGCCTGTCACGGCAAGCCTTATAAAGCCCGATACGTCGGCGACGCTGCCCTTGTAGGCGGTGGGATCTGCCTTGAACGCCTTCATATCAGAGCAATAGCCGTTCTTGTCGGCGACTGCCTTGACCTTGTCGAACCATGCGTCCTTGTCGTCAGACTCAGAATAGCTCTCGAGATAGGATTCGAGGCACGCTGTTACATCGTCCTTTTTGTGCTCGCCTATGCTGTCGGTGACGGCAAAGAACTCGTTGTAAAAGAATCCGATATACGCCCTGACCTCCGAATATACCGCAAAATCCTTGCGTGGCTTTTTGCCGCCCCTGCCGATGGCGAATATTGCCTTTGCCTTTTCGGGGTCATTCGTGAGTGCGCTTGCCAGCTCGGCGTCATAGGTTTTTGCCCACTCTGCCACTCTGCCATATATTTCGTCTGCCGACATGAGCGAGATGACGTTTTTGGATATATCGCAGAGCTTAGCCATGTCAAACAGGCAGCCCGAAACGCTCATCTTTTTGATGTCGAATTGATAGGTGTAAGAATCTTGCGTGGGGTTGGCACGCCGCCAGTCCTCAAAGCCTGAATTCATCAGCGTCAAAAGATAGTCGATAAGCGCTTCCTTGGGGAATCCGCGCTCGACAAAATATCCGACCGCCGCCTCGGGATCCTTGCGCTTAGAAAGCTTGCGCTTGGTGCCGTCGTTTTCATCGATCTTCATGATGACGGGGCTGTGTGCATATTTCGGCGGCTTAAAGCCACATGCCTTGAACATGGCAATATGCTTGTTGGTCGAGGGTATCCACTCTTCACCGCGCACTGCGTGAGTGACACGCATAAAATGGTCGTCGCAGACGTGAGCGAAATGATAGGTGGGTATGCCGTCTGATTTGAGCAATACCTCGTCGATTATATTTTCGGGCATCTCGATGCGCCCTCTTATCATGTCGTCAAATGCCACACGGCGCGAAGCGTCGCCGTCGGAACGCAGCCTCAGCACCCACGGCTGACCTGCATGTATGCGCTGCTCGACCTCTTCATACGGCAGATCGCGGTACTTTGCCCACTTGCCAAAGCAGCCCCATATGTCAGTGCCCTCTGCCTCCTGCTGCGCACGCATATCCGAAAGCTCCTGCTCGGTCATAAAGCAAGGGTATGCGAGCCCTTTTGCGACCAGCTCCTTGGCTACTGTGTGGTATATGAATACACGCTCGCTCTGCTTGTAGGGGCCGTAATCGCCCTGCTCGGTGTCTTCGCCTGTCATTCCCTCGTCAAACTTGACTCCGAATGCGTCAAGTCCCGAAATGATCGCCGTAACACCTGCGGTTATCTCACGCTTTTTGTCGGTATCCTCAATGCGCAGTATCGAAACGCCGCCCGACCTGCGTGCGGTCATGACATCGGTCAGTGCACCAAAAAGTCCGCCCAGATGCAGATATCCTGTCGGGCTGGGTGCAAATCTCGTCACTCTCGCACCCTCGGGCAACGCACGAGGCGGATATTTTGCCTCGAGGTCGGCTATTGTAGTTGTCACGTCTGCAAAAAGCAGCTCGGCAAGCTTTTGATAGTCCATATATAAATACCCCTTATAAAATCTTTGTTATCAAATAATCATACCATATCCCACGCTTTATGTCAATGTTTTGTTTGATCAAAAAAAGCCGCAGACCCTTTAAAGTCTGCGGCAGTAACGCCGGTATCTTTATTCCACTTCCGACAGGTCAATGCCAAGAACATCAAACCATCCTTCGCCAACACAAAATGTAATAAGCGCATCGGGACAATCTTTGTCCTCATAATATTCGGCACATACTTCGCGAATATCTTCGCGGCTCAAAAGCTCGTAATAAGCTTGGTGGTCGTCAAGCTTGGGCAGTGTATCGTAGTCAGCCATTGCTATCAACATAGAAGTACGAAGCGAACTGGTTTCTTTAGCATAATCAGTCTCGCAGAACCACTTTAAGAGATCATATGTCGACATCTCACGCTGCTCTTTTGTTATCTTATATGTACAATCAGGGAGATCATCCTGTGAAAGACCGGCGAAAAATATGACCGCCGAAATGCACAAAACGATAGCAAGTGTCGCCGAAGCGATAATAGTTAATTTCTTTTCTTTCATAATAAACTCCTTTTGTTTTTTTAAGCAACTTAATCATTGCCCATAACTATACTAACACAAAAAACGCATTGTCAATATATTTTTACTGTTATTTTTGCACTTTTTTGCACTATTTGCCATAATTTTAGCGATGCTTTCGAATTTGTGGCAGGGATGCGTGCACATTACGATTGACACGACACTGTCTCTTCGCCCATTATTCTTTCAAAATCCTCTTGAAACACAAGCACCATAAATGCACTTGGGCGCTCACCAGAGGGCATGTCGCTCATTTTCTGGTACGCTTCGCGCAGATCCGAGCGAGTTAAGAGTTCTCGGTAGGCTTCGTGGGCATCGCACTTTGGCAGCATATCTATGTCAATGTAGACAGATGAGAGCAGAGCGTAATTATAGAGCTTGTCCAACGCCTGCATGTAATAGCTGTCACAGAAAGATACCAAAAGATCAAAAGTGGGCATAAGGCGCTCTTCATCGGTCATCGAATATAAAAAATTGTCTTCAGACTCTTCGGATATGTTGTCAGTACTGTCTGTTTGAGAAGCGTCTTCTTGAGAGCTGCTTTGCGAAAGAGCGATCATAAAGACTGCAGTAGCAATCAATGCGCCGCATATAAACGCAATCAATGCAGTAAGTATTGTTTTTTTATCTTTCATGTAGTTTACTCCAAATTGTTTTTGTTTGTTATTCTGTAATAATTTTGTCGGGCAGGCTCCAAGGAGTATTGCAGGGAGGGCCGGCGCAAGGGCCGCTATTCCAATATGTAGCTTGGTGTCCGCAAACGGCGCAAGTCTTTATATATTCGAAGAAGTGTTGAGTATCATAGTGATAATTGCCTCCTGAGTAGCGATTGTTTTCGGTGAATAATCATAGTTGAAAACGAGAGCGGAAACAGTTTTTCCTGCTGCTGTTTGGAGGATGACATTGGAGGGTGATCCACTACTTAAGAGTAACGTATTATCGATTGCAGCCGCACTTACGCAAAATGCGCAGGTAATTGCAAGTAGCAAAACGATGGCTAAGAATCTTTTTTTATGTTGTATCCTCCTAAAATATTTTAATATTTGAGCAACTTAGCTATTGCCCATAACTATATTAACATACAAAAAGCACATCGTCAATATACTTTCACTGTTATTTTTGCACTTTTTTGCACTATTTGCAGCAATTTCGGGGTTTTGACAAAAACAAAAGCGAGGAACGATTTTGCCGTTCCCCGCTTATTAAATTCCGTGGTCGCGATCTGTAAAGCGATTTATTCGAGATAATCCTTGAGCTTTTTGCTGCGTGAGGGGTGGCGAAGCTTGCGCAGTGCCTTTGCCTCGATCTGGCGAATGCGTTCTCTGGTGATATCGAACTCTCTGCCGACCTCCTCAAGCGTGCGGGGTCTGCCGTCGTCGAGACCGAAGCGCAATTTGAGCACTGCCTCCTCGCGAGAGGTGAGCGTATGCAATACCTCCTGCAATTGCTCGCGCAGCATCATATAGGTTGCCGCGTCCGCAGGGGCGGGGGTGTTGTCGTCGGCGATGAAATCGCCAAGGTGACTGTCCTCTTCTTCACCTATCGGCATCTCGAGCGAGACAGGCTCCTGTGCTATCTTGAGTATCTCGCGCACCTTGTCGACAGGCATATTCATCTGCTCTGCAATTTCCTCATCTGACGGATCTCTGCCATAGTCCTGCAGCAATTGACGTGAAACGCGCAATACCTTGTTGATCGTTTCGACCATGTGAACGGGTATTCTGATCGTGCGTGCCTGATCGGCAATGGCACGGGTGATGGCTTGCCTTATCCACCACGTTGCATAGGTCGAGAACTTATAGCCCTTGCCGTAGTCGAACTTTTCGACCGCCTTCATCAAACCGAGGTTGCCCTCTTGAATGAGGTCGAGGAAATACATTCCGCGGTTGACATATCGCTTTGCTATGCTGACGACGAGTCTCAGGTTGGCCTCGACGAGCTGATTTTTTGCATCCTTGTCGCCCTGTGACATGCGGAATGCAAGCTCGAGCTCACGGTCTGCCGACAAAAGCGGAACCTTGCCTATTTCTTTTAAGTACATTCTGACGGGGTCATCGACCGAAACACCGTCCTGAGTGAGCAATTCGTCGATCTCCTCGGGGTTGTCGTCGACGGGTTCCTCTTCAATATCGCCGGGCAGGTCGTCTGCACCGTCGTCATAGCTGTCGCCGTCGTTGTCTATGGCGATCTCAACGCCTTCTGCCTCGAGTGCGTCATAAAGCTGTTCGAGCATCTCGATAGTAACGTCGGTGTCCTCAAGCGAGAGCAGTATGTCGTGCGGAGTGACCGTGCCGCCTGCCGCTATAATATTCTGCAGCTCGGGGCTGATGACATTTTTGATTTCTGACATTTTTTGCATCCTTTCGGGTATCTTTATGTTTTTTTTCTTTTTTTATCAAGGTAGGCCTGCAGGCCCGAAGCGGCGTCGGCGGCTATTGCATCGTCGGCAGCACGCTTTTCGCGCAGCTCTTTGAGCTTTGCGGCGGTGGCTTTGAGAGTTTCGGCATCATTGCTGCCCAGAGAACGCCTTGATGCGATGCACCGCGTTATCTCTGAGATCTCGGCAGGTGTAAAAATGCCGTCTCTGCTTAATATCGCCTCTCGCCCCTCTTTGAAATCGGGCAGGAAGGCCTCGAATACCCGCCTGTTGAACTCGGTGGCAAAATCGTCCGGCGTCAATATTTCTGCGCCGATAATGCCGAGCTCGGGGATAAGCAGCAGCATTCCCAGCAGTGACTGCTCAAGCAATGCCTCTGACGAATATTTAAGCCTGTCGGTGTTGACTCTGTCGCCATAGCCTGCCGATGAGCGTATGGCGTCCGAGGATGCCTTTTTGACTCTCGCCGATTGTATGCGCGAATGCTTGCGCTCTGCCTCTGCCTGCAGGGTTTTGGCAGTCAGCGAAAGCCTGTCGGCGACACGGGATGAATAGACCTCGCGTTCTATCTGGCTGTCGAGCGAAGCGATAAGCGATGTCAGCTCGTCGGCGGCACGCAATTTGTCGTCGGGCGACGAAAGGTCATATTTTGAGATTATCTGATCTATGCGGAAATCCACCTGCCCGACCGAGGCGTTCAATTTGTTTGCAAATGCGGCACTGCCGTATTTTTTGATGAACTCGTCGGGGTCTTTTGTGTCGTCCGAAAGCGTTATTATCTCTGATTTAACGCCTGCTTCGTCGAGCATCTTGATCGCCTTGAGCTTTGCTCCTGTGCCTGCGGCGTCCATATCATAGCAGATATAAACGACTTTTGCGTACCTTGCGATGAGCCTTGCGTGCTCGGCGGTTATCGCCGTGCCGAGCGTTGCGACCGCGTTCGAAAAGCCTGCCTGATGCAATGCTATCGCATCTGCCGCACCCTCGCACAGTATCAGCTTGCCGTCTGTCGTGTTTTTGGCTATGTTCAGTCCGAACAGCAATTTGCTCTTTTTGAATGCGGGCGTGTCTGATGTGTTGATATATTTGCGGTCGTCCTTGTCGTTTAATCGTCTGCACGAGAATGCGACGACCTCGCCCTGAACGCTCATTATAGGGAATACAAGTCGGTTTCTGAAAATATCATAAAGCCTGCCGTCTTTTTTTGACTTTGCCGCAAGGAATGATGCGACAAGCTCGTCGTCGGTATATCCTTTGCCTCTGAGATGGTCGGTGAGTGCCGTCCAGCTGTCGGGTGCATAGCCCATGCCGAAGCGCCTGACTGTCAGCGGAGTATAGCCACGCTTTTGAATGTATTCTCTTGCGACAGCACCCTGCTCTGAAAAGAGCCTGTCTCTGAAAAATCTTGCGGCGTCAGTCGTTGCCGCAATAACTCTGTCGCGCCTGACCGAGACACCATGCTGCTGCTCGCCGCTTTCTTCTATCGGAATGCCCGCGCGCTCTGCCAGAAATCTTATCGCATCGGGATATTCGAGTCCCTCGGCTCTCATCACGAACGAAACGACATCACCGCCTGCACCGCAGCCGAAGCAATAGAACGTGCGTGTCGACGGAAATACCGTGAATGACGGGGTCTTTTCGCTGTGGAACGGGCACAAGCCGTTATAATTTGAGCCTGCACGCTTGAGCGCAACGTATCTGCTGACGACGTCGTATATGTCGTTGCGGTCTCTGACCTCGTCAAGAAATGCGCGTGAAAACGCCATGACGTCCTCCTCTTGCTGATTTTAATTGGATTGATTGGATTAAAATTAATTGAATTAATTGGTTTTGTATGTAGGCCACACACGCGGCACAAACAGGCTCTCGTAGGTCGAGATGGCATACCTGTCTGTCATGCTTGCGAGATGGTCGCAGACGGCTCTTTCGGTGCCGTCGGTCTCTATGATGCCCTTTAACTCGTCGGGCAATCTGTCTATGTGAGAGATATAATATTCGAACAGGCTCTGCATCAGACCGAGCACCTTTGCGTCCTCGCTCCTTGCATCCCTGTGACCATAGACACGGTCGAACATAAACGCTCTCAGATCCATCATCGCCTGTCCCTCGGGCTCTGTCATGCCTATCTCGCCACCGAGAACGCCGTTTTTTATGACGGCGGTGACCATCGAGGTTATGCGTTCGCTGTGGGTGTTGCCGAGAATGTCGCATATGTCGCGGGGAATGTCGTCCTTGTCGAGCAGTCCCGCACGCACGGCATCGTCGATGTCGTGGTTGAGGTAGGCTATGCGGTCGGCGTATTTTATAAGCTGTCCTTCGAGCGTGCACGCTTTATTGCTGCCCGAGTGGTTGACTATGCCGTCACGCACCTCATAGGTAAGGTTGAGCGCCTCTATTTTGTCGACAACTCTGAGGCTCTGCTCGTAATGCTTAAAGCCGCAGGGCATTATCTCGTCGAGTGCCCTCTCGCCGGAATGTCCGAACGGAGTGTGTCCGAGGTCGTGCCCGAGCGCAGCCGCTTCGGTGAGATCTTCGTTAAGGCACATTGCTCTCGCCAGTGTGCGCGCTATCTGCGTCACCTCGAGCGTGTGAGTCAGTCTTGTGCGGTAATGATCCCCCTCGGGAGAAATAAACACCTGCATCTTGTTCATCAGTCGCCTGAATGCCTTGCAATGCGTTATGCGGTCGCGGTCACGTTGAAAATCGGTGCGCACGGGGCAGTCGCCTATAGGGTGCAGTCTGCCTCTTGTATCGGCGGTGTGAAACGCCTGCGGACACAGATAAGAGCGCTCGCGCTCGAGAGTTACGTTTTTCATTATTTTATGTCCCTCCGCTTGAATGAGGATATTGCACAGTACAGCCAGAGTGCGGTCAGCATTATGCATACGACAAGTCCGTATACGATGCTCGTGCCCGGCGTCGAGATTATCGACAGCTGATCAAATATGTCACCGTAATACGACGAGCAGATAAGTCCCGCATCTGTGTGCTCCCAAAGTGACGTGTATGCCAATGGGAAGAATCTGTATATCTTGGCGCCGAGCAGTAAGCCGACTATCAGCGATGAGACTGTCGAAAATACGGTCGACGCTATGCCGATGAGCATTCCCGCCATGGCGTTGCGTGTCAGCGTCGCCATCAGCATGGCAAGCGTGCCGAGCATTATTGCCGAGGCACAGCTGCACAGAAATTCAAACAGCAGATATACGGGATATGCTATCGCCGTGATATTGCCGAATATGCTGACAGGCACTGGGACAAAAAAGTCGCCGATGCCTGTTATCAGCAGGCTGCCTGCGGTATAGGCTATAAAGCACACGGAATAAACCGACATCACCGCAATTGCGGCGGCGGCGAACTTGCTTTGCATTATTCTCGCTCTGCTGACAGGTCTTATGACCAGCATGTTTATCGTCTTTGCCGAAAATTCACTTGCTATGACAGTGCTGAAGATTATCAGCGCATATATGTACAGCAGTGAGAAATTGTCAAAGAATCCCGATGCGGCATTGCGTGAATTGCCTATCGACGAGTCGTATATGCCGTGCTCGAGGCAGTATCTGCCTACCGCAAGCTGTGTATGATAACTGTCAAATCTTGCCTCACAGTCGCTGAGGTACTGCTCGTATCCGCCGAGCGACAGCGGCATCGCAGCGGATGCATATTGCGATTCGCTGTAGATGTCATCGGCTTCGTATTTGTGATAGTGATAGAAATCAAATATGCCGTTTGCCTGCTTTGATAAGGCGTCATTAAAGTCGAGGTCGTTCTGCACGATATATTCGCCGGCGTATATGACAGACTCATACAGATCCTTTTTAAGTGCGTATGAGAGTGCCTCCGCCCTTGACAGCTCGCCCATCGACGCATATTCTCTTTCGAGCACCCCGTATTCCTTTTTAAGGCCTATCAGCTTGCCTGCGATATAATCCGAATATTTTGCAGTGTCCAGCCATTGTCTGCATTCGTCATAGAGTCTTGCTCTCTCTGAATGCACCGAATAATCCTCGCTCATGAGCCTGAGATAGTCTGCCAGAAACTCGGCATATTCTTTATCATTCTCGATCTGGTCGACTATGACCTTTGAAAAGGCGTTGCTCCAGACCTCATCGCAAAACCTGCTGTATCGCCAGTCGTTTTGATCGACGATCCCTATGCTGTCGGCATACCTCAATGCTTCGGCATACGCAAGGCTCTCGAGTATCACGAGCCCTTCGGGAACTTCTGATTTTTCATAGTCGAAAAAGTAGGTACTGTTGCCCGAATAGCCGTTGGCGATGGCGTTTGCGTTGTCGATATAGCTTTGCGCCATTTCCGCCGTAGTCTGGGTATCGGTCAGGCTCATGCTGAGTGCGGTGGTCGCAAGGCTAAGCAGGGTGGCGGCTATGAGCAATGCCGCAAGCACTATGTTCAGCTTGCGTGCACGTAACTTGATAAGCTCGTTTTTAACGAGCGTAGATAATCTTGCCGTTTTCATTTGTCACCTCTTTATGATATCTGCTGTGGAGCAGAGTGGGTGATCTCGAGATACGCATCCTCGAGCGTGGGCTCTGACGAGGTCAGCGAATAGACATCTATGCCTGCCAGCACCAGCTCGCGGTTTATTGCAGCGGCGGCAGGCTTGGGCAATATGCAGGTGACAAAATTGCCGTCGGCACTCGCCGCGGGGTCATGCCTTTTGATAAACTCGATTGCCTTTTGTGTGTCGGAGACCTCGAATCTGTGGGTTCGTGGCTGTGAGGGATCCGCAAGCGTGAATTCCTCGATCGATCTGGTGGCTATGATCTCGCCCCGTTCGATTATGCAGACTCTGTTGCACATAAGCTGCAGCTCGGGAAGTTGATGCGACGAGACAAGCACCGCACAGCCCGAGTGTGCGCACGCACGCAAAATGTCACGCAGTTCTTTTATGCCTGCCGGGTCGAGTCCGTTGGTCGGCTCGTCGAGTATCAAGAGCTTTGGCGATGTCAAGAGTGCCTGTGCTATGCCGAGGCGCTGCCTCATGCCGAGTGAATAGCCCTTGACCTTTTCGTCAAGCCTGCCCGAAAGCCTGACCATGTCGGCGACTGCCGCAACACGGTCATCAGAAACGCCGTATATCCGTGCAAACTGCATCAGGTTTTCACGCCCTGTGAGGTAAGAATAGAGGTCGGGGCTCTCGACAATCGCTCCTACACTTTCGAGTGCAAGCTCATGCTCGTCGCAGATGTCGTGTCCGCATATTCTGACTGTGCCGCTGTCTGCCTTGAGCAAGCCGAGTATTATCTTTATGCAGGTCGTCTTGCCTGCGCCGTTAGGGCCGAGAAACCCGGTAATATCGCCCTCGCCAACGTTGAAGCTGACATTGCCGAGCACTCTGCGAGCGCCGAAATTTTTGCTGACACCGTTAACTTCGAGAACCATTTGTGCACCTCCGTCGGTTTTTACATACATATATACGCACTCAAAATGCAAAAACCCTCTTTTTTCGGCTGCAAAAAATCAAAAAAATCTCTTGCGGGCATATTTTTTGCGTAATTGCTTGCTTTTTTTATAAAGTTGTGCTAAAATTTTAGCTTGAGAAACTATGAAAGTGAGCGCACCCGATGTTCGGCTATATACGTCCTGTCGAGGATGAACTGTATGTCAAAGACCTGACGCTTTACAGAGCGGTCTATTGCGGCATGTGCAAGTATGGCGGCAAGCGTATTTCAAGGCTGACGCGCTTCTTTCTGAACTATGATTTCGTCCTGCTTGCGCTTTTGAGGCTTTCGCTTTCGGGCACCGAATATGAGACTGTCGATGCGAGATGCCCATACAAGCTTTCAAAGCAAAAGATGCTTGCATCAGTTAATGCCGACGAGGTGTATGCCTATGTCTGCTCTTGTTTTGCCATTCTCACTTATCTCAACAACGAGGACGACATCGCCGACGGCGGCGGACTGAAACCCAGGCTTTTAAGACCGTTTCTTTCGCATATGAGGCGCAGGGCAGTCGGCTTTGATGCACTTTATGCAAGAATTTTAGACAGCCTTTCAAAATTGCACTCGCTCGAAAAAGCAAATTGTCCCGACATAGACCGTGCGGCAGAATGTTTTGCATTGATTCTTGCCGATGTCGCAAGCGGAATGCTCGAGGGCACAAACGCCGAGATAGCCAGGCAATGCGGCTTGCATCTTGGCAGGTTCGTTTATCTCATCGACGCCTATGACGATATGAAGGACGACGCAAAAAGCGGCTCTTATAATCCTTTCATCTGCAAATACGGCAGTGTCGAGGCGGCGCTCGAGCATAAGAGCGAGATAGAAACAACGCTCATAGACAGCATGAATGCGTTTTCGGCTGTGTACGGGCTTGCAAGCAGCTCTGTATACGACAGGCTGATATATAACATTTCGGAGCTTGGCGGCAGGCACGCCGTCTTTAAGATTTCAAAGGAGTATTCACAGTGACCGATCCCTATGCAGTCCTTGGTGTTTCGCGCAATGCGACAGATCAGGAGATCAAGGCGGCTTACCGCGAGTTAGCAAAAAAATATCATCCCGACAATTTTGCCGGCAACCCTCTGGCAGATCAGGCGAGCGAAAAGATGAAAGAGATCAATGCAGCTTATGATCAGATCAAGAGCGAGCGCTCGGGCAAGTCACGCGGCGGATATTCTGCGCCCGATTACAATTACAGTGCGAGCGGCAGCTATCGCGAGATAGCCGAGCTGATACAGACAAACAGGCTTGCCGAGGCAGAGACTTTGCTTTTGAGGTTTTCAGAGGCAGAGCGCACCGCCGAATGGCATTATTATATGGGTCACATCTATTATCGCAGAGGCAGGATGGATGGCGCAAGGAACGAGTTTAAGACCGCCTGCGACATGGATCCCACCAACCCCACGTTCCGCAACGCCTTTGACAGCTTAAATCGTGGCTCTGCACACAGTCCCTACGGTGATACGCAATATACGACCGCTTGCGGCGGCAATGACTGCTGCCGCGGCATAATCTGCGCAAACTGTCTTTGCAATATGATGAGGTGCTGTTATTGATGAAGCACACAAGGCGTGTTGCGGCGGCGGGAATGCTGTCTGCGCTTGCGACAGTCATAATGCTCGTGATAGGGCTCGTCGAGTCGTTCGACCTTGCGGCGGCGTTTCTCGGCGGCTTGATAGTGGCTGTGGCGCTCATCGAGCTTGGCACGGGATATGCTTTTGCCGTCTGCCTTGTCACGGCGATACTTGCGGCAGTATTGTTGCCGAACAAGCTTGTCTGCATTGAGTTCGTGTGCTTTGCGGGCTGGTATCCAATAATCAAAAAATACATCGAGCGCATAAGGATCTCGCTTTTGCGCATAGCAGCAAAACTTTTGCTTTTCGGTGCGGCGGTCGTACCTGTTGTTATGTTTGAACTTATAGGGATGCAGAACGCATGGTATGTCTATGTCTTTGCGATGCTGGCACTTATGCTTTATGATGTTACACTGCAATATTTTTCGATTTTCTATATCAACAACATACAAAAAAAGATCAAGAGGTGATATATAATGGTCAGGAGCATGACCGGCTTCGGCAGATGCAAGATGCCCATCGACGGCATGATAATTACAGTCGAGGTCAAATCGGTCAACAGCCGCTATACAGATATAACAGTAAAATGCCCGAGGCTCTACTCGGTGTTTGAAGAACGCTTAAAGCAATTGTGCTGCTCGTATCTCACGAGAGGCAAGGTTGAGATATATCTTTCTGTCGAATTGCCGCAGGGCGAGAAGGTCAGTTTGGCGATCAACCGTGATTATTTAGAGAGCTATCTTGCTTTGCTGGGTGACATCAAAGAGCAATATCAGCCTGCGGGCGAGATAACCTTGTCCATGATAGCCGCAAGAGGCGACATCTTTGTTGTCAGCAAGCCCGAGGACGATATCGAAAGGGTCTGGCAGGCAGTGTCGACCGTGGCAAAGAATGCGCTTGACAGCTTTGTCGAGATGCGCATTCGCGAGGGTGAAAGAATGAAGGCGGACATCCTGTCTCATCTCGACGTCATCGAGCAGAAACGTGCCATAATCGCAGCACATGCGTCCGACGCCATCAGAGAGAGCAACGAGCGCATGAAAGCACGCATACGCGATATACTCGACGGTGTCAATTTTGACGAAGCAAGACTGCTCACAGAGTGTGCGGTGTTCGCCGACAAGGCCGACATCAGTGAGGAGCTTGCAAGGCTCGACAGCCATATCAAGCAGTTCAGACGTGCGCTCGACAGAGAGGATCAGGTCGGTCGCAAGCTCGATTTTATGATCCAGGAGATGAACCGCGAGGTCAATACCACCGGCTCAAAGTCGACCGATCAGATTATCGTTTCGGCAGTCATAGACCTTAAGTGCGAGCTTGAGAAGGTCAGAGAGCAGATACAGAACCTCGAATAGCTTTAAGAATAGCTTTAAATTGGGGAAGTTTTTATAAAAAATAAAGGAGTTTTTGATATGAAGCTCATTGATATCGGCTCGGGCAACCTGGTCAACGCAGATCGCGTCATTTCGGTTGCGAGCACCGATTCACTGCCTGTGCGCAGATTGGTACAGGATGCAAAAAATGCAGGCAGATGCATCGACGTAAGCTGCGGCAAAAAGACGCGCTCTGTCATCGTCACCGACAGCGACCATGTGCTGCTGTCGAGCGAGGAGATCGCAGATCTGGAGGTGCGCTTCAATGCATGACATTCAATGCGGCAGAGGAAGCTTGCTGGTCGTTTCCGGGCCCAGCGGCAGCGGCAAGGGCACTGTGGTCAGGCGGCTCGTTGACAGCTTTGAGGGCTATGACCTCTCTGTTTCGGCGACCACGAGGCAGCCTCGCAAGGGCGAGAAGGACGGCGTACACTATTATTTTCTGACAAACGAGCAGTTTGATAAAATGGTCGAAGAGGATCGTTTTATCGAGCACGCAAGATATTCAAGGGCGTCATACGGCACGCCCAAAGAGCCTGTGACCAAAAGCCTTGAGGCAGGCAGACATATGATACTTGAGATAGAGATCTGCGGCGCAAGACAGGTCAAGCAGAATATGCCCGAGGCAAAGACCGTCATGCTCATTCCGCCGACCTATTCCGAATTAAAGCGTCGGCTCGTCGACCGCGGCACAGAGACCGCCGACGAGATAGAAAGACGGCTTGAGATCGCAGTGGGCGAGATCAGGCAGATAGAATTCTTTGATTATATCGTCATCAACGATGATGTTGCTTCAGCCGCCGCAAGGCTTGACCAAATAGCACGCGGCGAATATACGGACGGCATCGACCGCAGGTCGTTCGCCTCTGAATTTTTAAACGAAAATCATTAAGGAGTATATAAAAATGCTTTATCCCACAGTTTCACAACTTTGCAATGACAACGTCAACCGCTATGAGCTCGTTATAGCTGTTGCAAAATGCGCAAGACACGTCACAGACCTCGTCTGCGAAGCACGCGAAAAGGCAGAGGCGATCAGAGAATCCGACAGATTGCTCGGCAAGACAGAGATCGTTTCGGAATATGAGAACGAAAAAGCTGTTTCTGTCGCTGTTGACAAGCTTTATGCAGGCGAATACACAATACTGAAATAAGCCGATATGACGGCAGAATATGTTTCGGTCAGAATGCTTGATATCGCATATCAGGCAGACATCGCATACACCTATTTTGTCGGCGAGGAGTTTCGTGCGCAGGTCGAGATAGGCTGCACGGTCAGTGTGCCGTTCGGCAGAGCCAACCGCCGTGTAACAGGCATAGTCACAGGCTTTGTCGACGAATGCAATTATCCCGAGATCAAGCCTATCTGTTCTGTTGTCCGTGACGGATTGCGCCTGTCAGACGAGATGGTGCGCATATGTCTTTTTATGCACAAGCACTGCTTTTGCACGTTCGCAAGCGCAGTCAAGGCGATATTGCCGCCCGGCTATGATCCGCGCGGAGTGGTCTATTATACCGCCGCCCCGGGCAGGAGGCAGCTTGTTTCTGAGCAGCTCGAGTTTTTGATGCGCCGCATAGAGGCTGCCGACAAGGTATACGAGAGAGATCTGATAAACGAGTTCGGCAAAGAGTGCATCGACACGGTCGACAATCTTGTGCGTGACGGCTATTTGTTGCGCGGCAGCGAGCAGGCGAGGCGTATTAACGAAAAGACCGCTACCAAGGTCAGACTTGCCGTCACAGACGATGAGGCTATGCGTCTGCTTGAGGATTCGGACGGCTTGACCGAAAAACAAAAGGAACTGCTCATATTGCTTTTGCACTATGACGACATAACGCTTTCGGAGGTTGAGGACATCGGCGGACTTTCGTCGTCGGTGGTCAACACGCTTTGCAAAAAGGGCATAGTCAAAAAAGAGCGCGAGCGTGTCGAGCGCATCGCTTATGCCGACGAGCCTATACCTGAAATGCCAAAGCGCACGCCTAACGAAGAGCAGTCAAAGGCGATAAGCGAGCTTTGCGATATGGCAGACAGCGGCGTTCCCAAGGCGGCTCTGCTGCTTGGAGTAACAGGCAGCGGCAAGACGCTCGTCATCACCGAGACCGTCAGGCATGTCATAGAGAGCGGCAAAACGGCAATAATTATGCTGCCCGAGATAGGGCTTACCTCGCAGGCACTGCTCACTTACAGAGCGGCGTTCGGCGACAGCCTTGCTGTCATACATTCAAGGCTTTCGGCAGGCGAGAGGGTGGATGCATACCGCGCCATCTCAGAGGGCAGGATAAAGGTAGTGCTCGGCACTCGCAGTGCGGTTTTTGCGCCGCTTACAGACCTCGGCATCATCGTCATCGATGAAGAGCAGGAGCATAGCTATAAGAGCGAGCTTTCGCCCAAATATCACGCACGCGATATAGCCAGATTCAGAGCAGGCATCAATTCGTGCCTCATGCTGCTTTCGTCGGCAACGCCATCGATCGAGAGCTATTATAAGGCTAAAACGGGTGCATATACGCTCATAAAGCTTTCGCAGCGTGTCAGCGGGTTGCCGCTTCCCAAGGTGCTTATCGATGACATAAGGGACGATCGAACCCTGACACCCGACAGGCTCATAGGCAAAAAGCTTTTTGACGAGATGACAGAGCGCATCGCAAAAAACGAGCAGGTCATAATGTTCGCAGGCAGGCGAGGCTATAACTCGCAGGTCATATGCCGCAGTTGCGGTGATGTGGCAGTCTGCCCCAATTGCTCGGTCGCACTCACCTATCACGCCTATATAGGCGAAAATATCAAATATCGACGTTTGTGCTGTCATTATTGCGGCTATTCGGCACCGGTGCCTGTGAGGTGTACCTCATGCGGCAGCGAGCACATCGGTTTTCTCGGCTTCGGCACTCAAAAACTGCAAGAGGAGATCGCCGAGCGCTTTCCGCAAGCCACGGCGATACGCATGGATTCAGACACCACGACGTTTAAATATTCACACGACAGATTGCTGGGCGAATTCAGAGAGGGCAAGGCAGACATACTGTTCGGAACACAGATGATCTGCAAGGGCCTTGACTTTGCGGGCGTGACGCTTGCGGCGGTCATTTCGGTCGACAATCTGCTGTATATGAACGACTATCGTGCTTCCGAGCGCACGTTCTCGCTCATCGCCCAGCTTATCGGCAGGGCGGGTCGTGCAGGCGGCAACGGACTCGCCGTTTTGCAGACGATGAACCCCGAGCACGAAACGCTGCGGCTTGCCGCAAAGCAGGACTATGAGAGCTTTGCAGAGTCAGAGATCGCGTTTCGGCGTGCCGCATTGTTTCCGCCCTTCTGCGGAATAGCCGTGTTCTGCATTTCTGCGGAAACAGAGGAGGCACTGTCTTATTACGCACAGCGCTTTCCCACAGAGCTTTGCCGCTTTAAGGTCGACGAAGCAAAGGCGAAGGTGCGCATTTTCGGGCCTTATCCTGAGGGAGTTACCAAGATAGGCGGCAGATACAGACAAAAGATAATCATCAAATATTCAGATAATCAAGAGGCGAGACAGTATCTCGGCAAGGTGTATGCTTCGGCATTGACGAGATTGCCGTTGTCGGTCAGGCTCGATCTCGATATAAATCCGACGATGGTATAAGTTTTTATTTCACGTCGGTCACTTGAAATGCACTAATGCACTAAGGAGTTATCAAAAATGGCACTGCGCAATATGGTTTATGAGGGCGACGAGAGACTTGCCAAGGTCTGCCGCCCTGTTACGGTCATCAATGACCACATAGTCAGATTGGTCGAGGATATGGAAGAGACGCTCGCCGCCAACAACGGCGTCGGACTTGCCGCACCGCAGAT
The DNA here is from genome assembly GCA_964571635.1 of uncultured Ruminococcus sp. Taxonomy (GTDB): domain Bacteria; phylum Bacillota; class Clostridia; order Oscillospirales; family CAG-382; genus Coliplasma. The sequence goes on from CAZNCN010000009.1 coordinate 21,804, forward strand.
AGGCGTCATGCGCCGCATTGCGATAGTCGACGCAGGCGACAGGATACTTGACCTGATCGATCCGCATATCATCGAGACAGAGGGCACTCAGACAGGCGTCGAGGGCTGCCTGTCGTGTCCCGACAGATGGGGCGTCGTCACAAGACCCATGAAGGTCACCGTGAGAGCCACCGATCGCAACGGCGAGTGCTATACATACACAGGCGAAGGACTTACCGCAAGATGCATCTGCCACGAATGCGACCACCTCGACGGTATACTTTTCACACAAAAGGCAGAGCGTATGCTCACGCCTTCGGAAGTTAAGGAATATCTCAGCGACGACGAGTGAGCACAGCGAAATACAGCGAGGACGATTAATCATAATATGAAGATAGTTTTTATGGGCACGCCCGATTTTGCCTGCGAGGCACTAAGGGCGATCAAAGAGCACGGCGACGAAATAGCATTGGTGCTTACGAGGGCTGATAAGCCGAAGGGCAGGGGATATGTCATGACACCGTCACCTGTCAAGCAATTGGCGCTTTCGTACGGCATCGAGGTGCTTACACCTGTCACACTGCGTGACGAGGAGATACAAAATACACTTTCCGCCGTCGGTGCCGACCTGTTTATAGTGGCAGCCTACGGCAGGATACTGCCGCGTGAGGTGCTCGATATGCCCAAATACGGCTGTATCAATATTCACGCATCGCTTTTGCCCGCATGGCGAGGAGCGGCGCCCATCAACCGTGCGATAATGAACGGCGACACAGTCGGCGGAGTTACTATTATGCATATGGACGACGGCATCGATACAGGCGATATGATACTGCAAAAGCAGATAGATATCGACCCCGAGATGAATGCTGGAGAATATCATGATACGCTGGCACGCCTCGGCGGAGAAGCGATTTGTGAGTTTATAGACCTTTTGCAGCAGGGCAGTGTTACACGCACAAAGCAGCCCGAATGCGGCGTTACATATGCGCAAAAAATAGAAAAAAGCGAGTCGCATATAGATTTTACGCAGTCCGCAAGGACAGTCCACGACCTGATACGCGGTCTTGCGCCCGCACCCTGCGCTTATGCTGTTATGCACGGCAAGAGGGTCAAGCTCTGCAAAGCATATGTGAGCGATATGTGCGGCGTTTCGGGTGCTACGCTAAGCGCCGACAATGACGGCATAGTCATCGCCTGCGGCAGCGGCAGCATTAAGGTCGTTGCCGTTCAGCCCGAGGGCAAGGGAGTTATGACGGCTGCCGAATACCTGCGCGGCAACAGGCTTGGTGTTGGTGAATTATGGGCTTAGATCAGCGAGAGATTGCATATAAATGCCTTTTGCGCATATACAAGACAGAGGCGTTCAGCAATATTGCGCTTTCAGAGCAATCTGCGTTCGTGCGCAGATTGGTGCTCGGCTGCATAGAGCGCAGAAATACGCTTGAATATATTATTTCATGCTTTGCACGCAAAGCGCCCGATAATGACGTGGCATTGCTTTTGCACACGGGCGTTTATCAGATAATGTATATGGATGTTCCCGACAGCGCAGCGTGTGACGAAACGACAGATATCGCAAAGAGAATATTCGGAAAGAATATTTCCGGCTTTGTCAATGCGATAATGCGTTCTGTTTGCCGTGCAAAGGACGATGTTGCAGCCAAGATCGAGCATTCGGGTGACAATATCAAATATTCGCTTGACAACAGCATATGCAGTATGATAAGACAGTCTTATCCCGAGCAGGCGGACGATATAATGTCGTCATTCTTTGGCGAAAAAAGATTGTTTGCGAGAGTGAACACGATAAGGACAGACGCTCTGCACGTCGCCGACCTTATTTGCGGCGAGGCGATCGACAAAACGACAGTCGAGTGCTTTGATTCGGCACTTGCGGTCAGGCATATAGATAGCGGAGATTATTTCATACAGGGCATAGGCTCGCAGACTGCAGTCAAATGGCTTGCGGCAGAGCCGGGCATGACCGTCGCAGACGTTTGCGCCTGCCCCGGTGGCAAGACCTTTGGCGCGGCGATAGATATGCGGGCCGAAGGTGTGATATATTGCTCTGATATAAGACAAAGCAAATTGCCGCTCATCAAAAAGGGTGCGGCAAAGCTCGGTGTTGACAAATGCATAAGCGTTTCGCTGAGAGATGCCAGAAATGCAGACGTGAGTCTGGCAGGCAAATGTGACAGGGTTATATGCGATGTTCCCTGCACGGCGCTCGGCGAGATCATTTCAAGACCCGAGATAAGATATAAAGATATAAGCAGGCAGTCGTCGCTTTATGTGACACAGCAAAGCATCTTGGAGGCGTCGGCACGGCTTGTTAAAAAGGGCGGCAGAATGGTTTATTCGACCTGCACGCTCGACAAACGTGAGAATGAGGACAATGTTGGCAGTTTCCTCTGCCAAAACAGCGACTTTGAGTTGCTCGACAGCCGCCTGTTTATGCCGCACGCCGATGGCTGCGGTGAGGGATTTTATATTGCGCTCATCACAAGGAGATAAAGGGAGATAAAGAATGTACGACCTTTTGTCGATGTACCCCGACGAATTGCGCACGCTCATGACCTCGATGGGTCAAAAGGCGTTTCGTGGCGATCAGATATTCGAGTGGATATATAAGGGCGTCAACGATTTTGACCAAATGACCAACCTGCCGTCGGCACTGACAGCACAGCTTAAAGAAACCTGCTTTATAGGCAGGCTCGGCATTCAGCGCAAGCTGGTGTCAAGCATAGACGGCACAGTCAAATATCTGTTTGAAATGGCTGACGGAGAATGTGTCGAAACAGTTTTGATGCGATACAAGCATGGCAATTCCGTCTGTGTTTCTACGCAGGCAGGCTGCAGGATGGGCTGCTCGTTCTGTGCATCGACCATCAACGGCTTCAGGCGCAATTTAGAGCCGTCCGAGATTCTTTTGCAGGTCATGACAGCCGCAAGAGATACGGGCGAGAGAGTTTCAAACATAGTTCTGATGGGCATAGGCGAGCCTCTCGACAATTATGACAACGTGCTCAGGTTTTTGCGCATAGTCAACCTCGAAAAGGGCATGAATATAGGTATGAGGCATATTTCGCTGTCTACCTGCGGACTCGTCGACCGCATAGATATGCTTGCAAAAGAGAACCTGCAATTGACGCTTTCGGTTTCACTGCACGCATCAAACGACGAGCGCCGTAAGGCGATAATGCCGATAGCACACAAGTGGGATCTCGACAGCCTGCTTAATGCATGCAAAAGATACGAAAAGCAGACAGGCAGACGCATCAGCTTTGAATACGCGCTTATTTCGGGCGTCAACGACAGCGATGCAGACGCCGCAGAGCTCGGCAGGCGCTTAAAGGGCACGCTCTGCCACGTCAATTTGATTCCGGTCAACCCTGTTGCCGAAAAGTCATATCAAAAAAGCGACAGGGCGAGAATAGCGTCGTTTGCCAAAACCATCGAAGGTTTTGGCATCAGCGCCACTGTCAGGCGCAAGCTCGGCAGTGATATCAACGCTTCGTGCGGACAGCTCAGGGCAGAGCATTCTGCAAAATAGCAAAAGTCACTTATTCCTTAATCTAAAAGGGAGACAGAGTATGAGGTATTATACCAAGACCGACATCGGTATGGTGCGCAGCAACAATCAAGACAGTGTCGCAGCGTTCAGGCGCGGCACTTATACCTGCGCGGTCGTATGTGACGGAATGGGCGGCGCAAACGGCGGAAATATAGCCAGCTCGATGGCTGTATCCGCTTTTTGCGAAAAGGTGCGCAAAAACCTTGCGGCAGCCTCTCCGGACGAGCTTACAGGCGGCGATCTCGGCAGGCTATTGCAGGCTGCGGTCGAGGACGCCAACGACCGCGTTTATAACCGCGCCCTTTATGAGCCGGGGCTCGAGGGCATGGGCACCACACTCGTTGGAGTCATTGCGAGCGAGGACGGCGCAGTGGCCATCAACGTCGGCGATTCACGCATATATGCTCTTAAAGGCGGCAAGCTCGAGCAGATATCGCGTGACCATTCGTTTGTGCAATATCTCATAGATCGCGGTGCAATATCGCGCGGTGAAGCAAAGCATCATCCAAACCGCAACATTATTCTTAAGGCGGTCGGTATATCAGAGAACATCGACGGCGAGGTGTTTTACATACGCGATTTCGATTATCTTTTGCTGTGTACCGACGGATTGACAAATCACGTCGAGGATTTTGAGATACAAAACATTTTATCAGGTACGCCTGGGCGCAGGACGTCGGTCACGAGCCGCATAGATTCGCTGATCGCACTCGCCAATTCAAGAGGCGGCACAGACAATATCACCGTCGCGATAATAGGGAGGTAACCTAAAATGACAAAATACGACAGCTTTATAGGCAAGCTGCTTGACAACAAGTACCGCATACTTGACGTAGTCGGCTCAGGTGGCATGGCGGTCGTTCTCAAGGCAGAGGACATCAATATGAAACGCCTCGTCGCCATCAAGATACTCAACGACGAGTATACAGGCAACGAGCAGGCAGAAAAGAGATTTGCCAACGAAGCAAAGGCGGTAGCCATGCTTTCGCACCGCAATATAGTCAGCATATATGACATCGCAATGTATCCCGATATGAAGTATATCGTCATGGAGTATCTCGACGGCATAACGTTGCGTGAATATCTCGACAACAAGGGTGCATTGCCCTGGAAAGAAGCATTTATCTATGCTTTGCAGATTTTGCGCGCGCTCGAGCACGCACACGGCAAGGGCGTTATACACCGCGACATAAAGCCGCAGAATGTCATGCTGCTCAAGAGCGGCGAAATCAAGGTCACCGACTTTGGCATAGCAAAATTGCCGTCGAGCCATTCGCTCACGCTCACGCAAAAGGCAATAGGCACTGTTTATTATATCAGCCCCGAGCAGGCGTGCGGCAAGAACACCACATTTGCATCAGACCTCTATTCACTCGGCATAATGCTTTATGAGGCAGTCACGGGTGCTTTGCCGTTCACGGGTGACAATTCGGTGCAGATCGCTATGCAGCAGGTCAACAACGCACCGCAGGACCCCACAGAGCTTGTTCCGTCATTGCCTGTCGGCGCAAAGCAGATCATTCTCAAAGCACTCGAAAAAGACCCTGCCAACAGATTTTCGTCTGCTCACGGCATGGCGAAGGCAATAGAGTGGCTGCTCAGAAACCCCGACGTCGTTTTTGCCGACACCGGCTATTCTGATGCCGACAACTATGAGAGAGTTCCCGCCGTTTCTGTGTCGATAGACATGATCAACACCACCGACATAGAGCCCTACGGACAGACCGAGATAGTTGAGAGCATCGTCGGCGAGAAGCCGAAGAACAAAAAAACAAAGGCAAAAAAAGAGCGTCGCAGATCAAGCGGCGATCAGTCGGATGAACGCCGCAGACCTCGCAAGAGCAGGTCGATGTTCCCTATAATTTCTGGCTCGTTCTTTGCCATATTGCTTGTCGCGCTGGTCATCGGCGTGCTGGCACTTATTACAGCGCTTAATACGATGGGACTTTTCGGAAATTCCGGCAAGACCGAGGAGGGCGTTTTCCCCGACCTGATAGGCGAGATCTATTCAGAGCAGCTTATAGCGCAGCTTGAGAACGGCTCATTCGGCAAGAACATCAAGGTCGACAGCATCAAATATGTCGAGAACAACAATTTCGCCAGCGGTCAGATAACAGATACCGAGCCTGTCGCAGGCCACAAGAGCAAGCTTGACGAATCGGGCTATCTGCATTTCACGTCGATATCCATATGCAAGCGTGTTGACGATTCGCTTGTGCCCGATGTAAAATATTTAAAGAGCAACAATGCAAAGCTTTTGCTGAGAGCCGCACCTTATAATTATGATGTCAAGGTCAGTTATGAGGACAACAAGGACTTTTTTGAGGACCAGGTCATACGCACGTCGCCTGCGATCGGCGAGGTGCTCGACACAGGCGGAACCATCACCATATACGTTTGCAGACACACGACAGAATATCAGCTCACTGATGCGATGCCCAATCTGATGGAATTGACAGAGTCAGAGGCGGTCGCAAGGGCAGGCTATGCGCTTTATACCCCGCAGGTCGTTTATCGCATGACAGGCTTCTTTGAGCCGGGCACCGTCATAGACCAGAGCATCCCCGCAGGCACTGTCAGCGAGGCAGGTGCACAGGTCATTATAACCGTCGCCAAAGTGCTGACCGATACGCCGATGGAGTCTCTCATAGGCAGGACGTATGCCGACGCAGAGGCATACATCTTTAGCCTCGGAATGTCGATAGACAAGGTTTCGTGCTATTATGTGGCGAAGGGTGACATTCTCACCACGGGATTTGCATATGATTATGAAGCCGCAGTGCTTTATGCGCAGATGAACGGCTATATCTCGACCTACGCCGAGGATGGCAGCATTCCGCAGAACGCCGTGATCATATTGCAGAGCGTTCCCACAGAGCAGCTCGTCACCGAGGGCGATACAATATCGCTGATATTTGCAATCGATCCGACGGCTGATGCACCGGTGGTGAAGCCAATTGAATAAACAGGGCAAATTATATAAAGGGCAGAACGGACTTTATACCGTTGCAGTCGGCGACGACATATTCATGTGCCACGCCGCAAGCCGCATACGCAAAGAGAACGGCATAAAATTGCTTGCGGGCGACGATGTTGTTATCACCGACAACGGCGACGGAACAGGTTTTATCGAGTCTGTGCTGCCTCGCAAAAACAGCTTTATCAGACCTGCGGTGGCAAACGTAGACCTCGTTGTCGTCGTCGCCGCAGGCGACAGCCCAAAGCCGTCAGTGCTGAATATCGACAAGATGTGTTGCGTTGCGGAATCAAAAGGTGCCGACGTCATGCTCGTGTTTACAAAGAGTGACCTCGGCGGCACCGACGAGCTTTTGAAGATCTATAAAAAAACACCCTACAAATGCTTTGCGGTCGGCAAAAATGATTACGGCTCACTGCCGGAGATAAAATCGATGCTCGTCGGCAGGCATTCTGTGCTTGCAGGTGCTTCGGGTGTCGGCAAGTCGACATTGCTCAATGCACTGTTTGCCGATGCGAACGCCGAAACGGGCGAGCTGAGCCGCAAGATAATGCGCGGCAAAAACACGACGCGAGTTACCGAAATGTTTGCTTTCGGCGGCTGTATGCTTACCGACAGCCCCGGGTTCGGTCTTTTGGACTATGAAAGATGTCTTGATGCCGACAAGCACGATCTGATCAATCTGTTTCCCGAAATGCTTGAGTATGCGCTCGATTGCCGATTTACCAAATGCACACATACCAAAGAGCTCGGCTGTGCAGTCATTGAGGCTGTGAACGGCGGAGCAATCTCGCCCGAGCGACATCAGAGCTATTGCAGCCTCTATGAGGTGGCAAAGACACTCAAGCATTATAATACACATTGTAATACATAAGGAGCAGTTATGTTTTTAGGCTTTTATAACCTTGCCAATTTCATGACCCTTTTAGGGCTTGCAAGCTCTGTTACCGCCATTTTTGCGGCAATGGCACTTGATTTTAAATGGGCAATACTGCTTTTTGCCTTTGCGGGCGTGTGTGACTGCCTTGACGGCAAGCTTGCACGCAACCGCATAGATAACAGCGACACACGCAAGGTGGTGTTCGGCATAATGCTCGACTCGCTTTGCGACCTTGTCAGCTTTGGCATTACACCGTGCGTGATCGCATATGCCTTTGGCAATAAGACAGTTGTCGATCTGGTGATATATCTTCTCTTTATCGCCTGTGGCTGCATAAGGCTGGCGTATTATAACACCCGCACACTTTGCTATGACGGCAAGGCAAAGGGCTTTGTCGGCATTCCGATAACCACGTCGGTCATATTCTTCCCGATAATAATGGTGTTCTCGATGGTCGTCGACCCGACGGTGCTCGGCTTTGCGCTGCGTGCGTTCTTTATAATACTCGGCATAGCGTTTGTGCTCAAGGTCAAGGTCAAGCGCCTCTCGGCAAAAGCACTCATAGTATGTGCGCTCGTGTGCACGATTGCAATAGCGCTCATGTTCGCGTTTCCCGATGTTCCGATCAAGTATCTGCAATAAACATAATAAATAAAACAAAAGCCGAGCGACCCGCAAACGCGGGGCGCTCGGCTTTTTAAAGGAAATTCCCATGAGGAAAATTTTATTTGGGATTATTTTGTGCCGCAATATCTTTCGTATGCCTTGATATATTCATAATAGTAGTTTGTTGCATCGCTGTTAAGCTCTTCATATGTGTCTGCGTCAAATGCCATTCTATAGAACTCAAGAACCGGCTCGAGGTAGCCTCTTTTTGCAAAATCATCCAAGAGCTCGGGGTGCGTTTTAAGCCAGCTAACAGGATAAACCGTGCCGTCAACATTGAATGACGAGATAGGCGCAACCTCTGATCTGATTTTGTCGGCATCACCCTCATAAATTATCTTTGCATAGTGTTTGTTGATATCAATGTGATTATAGTTTTGTTTGGGGTCGCAAAAATAATTTATAACTTGTTCGAAGTTCGGCATGTCGCCGTACCTTGCCGTTTCATCTTCGTAGATCAAATCAAATACGCTAAAATAATAATCAACCGCTTCAAGTATTTGCTCCAGCGTAATGCCTTCGCCCTTTAAATACTCAAAGACATAATACTCTGCCGGCAACTGCATTTTTTGAAGCCTCTCTTCGGCATTTGATTCGTCACCGGTATAGTGCGCAGTTTTGTCATAATCATCTCTGATCTTTTTGACCTCTGCTTTTTGCTCGTCGGTGAGCAGACCGGGCAGATCATAGTCTATCGCCAATTTGTTATATACTGTATCAAAGGGATTATATCTTGTATATAAGCTGTTGTTTATATACCTACCGTGCAGTTCGTCTGATGTGGCACCACCAAATTTGATCTCCGAGTAAGGGAGCGACCAAAATTCAACAACGCGGCCATCAGGGAAATTGATTTGCTCTTTATCATATTTTATTTCTGTCAATTCAACAGCACCCTTGACATAGTCAGTTATCTTGACGCCCCAAACCGTGTTATCAAATTTCCAAACAAACAGATCATATTTATCGGAAACAAAATAGGAAGACGGTGTACTGGGATACATGCCTTGAAAGCGATACTTATATTCAAAATGCTTGAAAGGAAAATCAAGTATGGCGTATCCGTCTGCTGATACTAAGTAATAAAAATCTTTTGCGCTGGGGTATAAGTAGTCAGCATCTCTTTCGGGATATTCTTTTTTTTGCAAATCAAAATAACTACTTTTAGGGCCGTAAGCGGATATGCATATATAATGCCAAGGGATTTTTTCGTCGTATAATATGTAAGACTTGCGATATGTTTTAAATTTATATCTTTCGTCTTCGTTTGATGTATTGTCGTTTGACGAGTCATCAGAAGGGACATCCGAATGATCATTTGAAGGTTCTTGTGATGCTTCGTCTGAAATATCCTTTGACGGCTCATCGGATATACCGTCCGACGATTCATCTAAAGAAGCATCACTGACCCCCGATGCATCTGCCACATTGCTCGGTGTGTCTGGGGGTGTGGTGTCAGCACATGAGCATACGCAAAGTAATAGCGATATGCATAGCAAAAGTATAAATGCTTTTTTCATGATAGAGGATCCTTTCTTAAAAAATATAATATCAAATGCGTAAAATAAAACATATTCTACGCCCCATTTACATTATATAGACACAATGAGATGTTGTCAATGCACAAAATAAACAAAAGGCAGGCTGCATTTTTGTGCAGTCTGCTGATGCGGTAATATCAAAAGAACAATGCATCTGTAAATCTATCGTTGAAGGTGCTTGATGTGGTGAGATCGAGGTATTCTGCCATGTGGGCGAGCTCTTTGCATTTTTTGCGGGCAGTATCGCCGCAAAGCATCATTGCCGCACCTCTTGCCGCCGCATTGCCAACAGAAACGGCAGCTTTTGCAAGGCAGGACGGTATCATTTTTATATTGCACGCAGAATTGATGTCTATGTTGCTGCCGAAGCCGCCTGCGAGATAAAGCGTCTTTATATCCGGCAAATCTATGCCGAGGTGGTCGACGAGCATGTCGATGCCTGTCTTGACCGCCGCCTTGGCAAGCTGCAATGCACACACGTCCTTTGGCGTGATCTCAACATCCTGCAAAAAGATGCTTTCCGGCATATAGCCATCGCTCGTTATAACGCCTGTCAAAGCAAGGCACGAAACGAGATCGATCAGTCCGCTGCCGCAAATGCCCTTTGGCTCTGTGTTGCCGATAACGGTGTATTTCAATTCTCCGCTTTTATCTAAAAAGACCCTGTTTATCGCCCCGTCAGCAGCGGGCATACCGCATTTGATGCCATAGCCCTCAAAACAAGGCCCGGCGGCGGCAGAGCATACTGCAAGCCTTTTGCCGTCAAAAAGCGCCATCTCGCAGTTTGTTCCTATGTCGCACAGCAGCGCAGGCTCGCCGCCTGTTATGTCACAGGCGAGCATCGCCGCGGTCAGGTCGCTGCCCGCAAAGCCGTGTATGCAGTCGGGATAATAGTCATCGCCTATCGCCATGCCGAATTTTTCGGGAGCGTCATACGGAGCGTATCCGAGTGGCGAGGGGTCTTTTGCGGCACTTATCAGCATCATTGCGGTGTTGCCGACTATCACTCGTGATGCGGCGTTCGGAGTGGCGCTGTCTATGAGATCGCATATCATTTCGTGCATTTTAGGCGTTCCGCCCGACATGCAGTATCCGATGCGTGAAACGACGTCGTCACCGACAGCACGCTGCGGATTTTCTGCCGCAAAGCTTGAGATCTGCTTGCCTGTCGCAAGGTCAAAGCCTGCGATATAAACAGTCGTCGTGCCTATATCGACGGCATAGCCTATGCCGTCTGCTTTTGATGCGGATAGTTTTATCTCGCCTGCGGTTTCGGTCTTGATGGCCGATTTGCCCGATTCGAGAGGCAATATTATTTCGCAGTCGCCCTCTGCTCTCGCCCTGCAGGCAAGCCGAAATCCGCTTTTGCCCGCCAGGATGCTTTTTTCATCGTCGGTCATTTGAGAGAGAGAGCCGACGCATTGAACAGCACATTTGCCGCACCTGCCGCACTTGCCGCAGCCGTAATGCAGATGAACTCCGACGGCATCCAATGCGTCGCACAGCAATATTCCTTTGTCAAAGCGGTGCTTTTTGCCGCCGATGGTGATGTTTATCTGCATAATATCAAGCAAAAGCCGCGCGATGCGCGGCTTTATCCTTTAAAATATAATATTTATCCCAGTGTGACCGAACCGTCGGCAGCGATGATGATCTTGCCGATAGCCTCCATAACGCCGATCTCAACACCGTTATAGTTGCCGTTGAACGGCCATGTTGCTCCGACATCAAAGGTCAGAGTGCCGTCGGAATTGCGGGTGAGCGTGCGGCTCTGAGTGACAAAGTCAAATGCGATCTTGCCGTCATAGTTCTCGAGCGCAGGGGTCGAGTATGCAAACTTCTTGTCGCCTATAATGACCGTGCCGGAATTGTTGCGTGCGGATGCGGAAATGCTATAGCATACAAGCTTTACATCGACAGTGACAGAAACGTCAAGCTCGCTCGACGAAATAACGGTCACGTCGGTGACGAGGTCACAATAGCAGCCGTAGTCTGTCGAGAAGGTGTGCGAATAATCGACCTTGCCTATATCAGAGGGCGTGGGAGCGGAGGACGAGGTGTCACTTTCTTCGGAAACATCGGGCTCAGAGGATTCGGCGCTCGATTCGTCAGAGCTCTCTTCGCTCTCGTCGGGGACGGGAGGTGTGGAAGGAGAATAGGGTGTGCCCGAAGCCTCAGACGAGGTGTCGGCAGGGGCAGACGACGTGTCGCCGTCCTGCGGAGTGCATGCGGCGAACGCTGCGATCAGTGCTGCCAGCAACAGCAATGCAATAATTTTTTTCATAAAAGTCACCTTGATCATATTAGAATATTTGTAATACAAAGGCATTATCTGCCATTGCATACTAAATCATACCATATTTCAAACGATAAATCAACACTATTAGTATAAAAAATTCAGACACATATTGACACTCATACCGCAAAAACAGTATTTTGTCGTCAAAAAGTGACATCAAAGCTCTATCATCGCATCGGCAAGCTCTGCACGAGGCAAGCCGATGATGTTGGTTAGGCTGCCCTCAAAGCGCGATATGAGCCTTTTGCCTATGCCCTGCATGGCGTATGCGCCCGCTTTGTCGAGTGGCTCTTTTGTGGCGATATAGTCGAGTATCTCTTGGTCGTCGTATTCACGCATATAAACGACCGAGTCGCAGCAGAACGTCCTTTGCACGCCGTTTTTGATAAGGCAGACCGCCGTGCTGACGGTGTTGGGCTTGCCCGACAGTGACTTTAACATCCTGAATGCGTCTTTTTCGTCCCTTGGCTTGCCCAGCGGCTCGCCGTCAAAGCCGAATACCATCGTGTCTGCGGCGATTGTGAGAGAATCAAAATGCTTTTTTGCGATGGCTTCGCCCTTTGAAGCGGCTATGTCCTGCATCGCCTGTGCCCTCGGAACAGACGGATCAAAGGCTTTTTCGACAGGCGACGGATGAATGTCAAAGGTAACGTGCATCGAATCAAGTATGTCACGCCGCCTCGGTGATGCCGACGCCAATATTACGTGAGGCTTTTGCAAAAGCACCTCGCATTCGCGGCAGAGCAGGTGAGTTTCGCTGTCAAATCCTGCCTTTTGGCGGTTTGTGAGATCTGTCAAAAGATTTTTTGTATACGCATCGAACGCCTCGTTTTTGGGTCGCTTGATGCCCAGTCGGCAGTCCGACAGGTCGTATGCACGGCAGTATCCGCTGTAATATGCCTTGATGATGCAATAGGCTCTGCCGTCGTCGAGGACGAATTTCTCATCCTCGGTGTCAAAGCCGTTGTCCCAGAGCCACGCTCTGACCGTGTGCGCAAACGTTTGCGGCTGCAATATCAGGGTGGTTTTGCTAAGCTCGGCTCTCGAAAGTATGCCTGTCATTGTTTCGCCGCCCATGCCGCATATGGCGGCGGTGTCGATCGATTTTGTATCGAGCCTGTCAAAGCCGTCGGAAAGCACGAACGACAGCCTGTCGCCAAAGCCGATGCCGTTTTGTATCGCTCTGTCAAGCGGGCCTTTGCGTATGTCGGCGGCAATGGCTCTCTTTGCTCTGCCTGTTTCAAGCGCAGCAATGGCGAGATATGCGTGGTCGCTGCCTATGTCGGCAAAATTATCGCTGTTTTGTATGTATTCAAGCGCGGCATAAAGCCGCTTTGAAAGCTTTTGATGTGTCATTTTGCAACCTCTTCGTACTGTATAGCGCATTATTCGAAGGATCCATAGGTGCGCAGTATACCACATCTATTTCCCAAAATCAAGTTTTTTTGGATTTTGGGAAATAGAATCGACGGCGGAGGCGGGGGGAACGCTTTATACCGACAATGTTTTTTCAAGCGTCTTGAATGCGTCCTTGGCTTTGTCGGCAAGGCTCTTTTTGCGCTTTTTGATGGCGCACGCAGTTATGCATACCGCCATTGCACCCGTAAGCATTCCCAAAAGATGGCAGCCGACGAGCGACGCACAGCATATTTTTTTGTCAGCCATGATATCAACTCCCTTCGGATATATTATCGAATATATTATTTGAAGGGCAAAAGCGGGATATACTGCCACATTTTGCAGGTGTTTTCAAATATTTTCTTGCATTTTGGCGCACATAGTGCTATTATGTCTTTGCTAACAACGAAAGGTCTGCTTTTTGAAATGAAAAAATACCTGCGCGATGGCGCGTTTATCATACTCGGCACTCTGCTCAATGCGATAGGCATATACTTTTTTAAGATGCCTAACCATTTTACGACAGGCGGAGTCAGTGGTGTTTCGATGCTTTTGAACGGCTTGTTCGCTGTCGACACGACTATTACTATGGCGATAATCAATATTGCATTGCTTTTGATAGGCTTTGCCTTTTTGGGCAAGGGCTGCGGTGCAAAGATAGTTATAGGCACGCTGCTTTATTCGGGATTTACGCTGATGTTCGAGTTTATATATCCTGCCGATAGCCTGCCGTTCACCGACAACGCACTGCTTGAATTGATGTTTGCGATTATGCTGCCTGCCATAGGCACGGCGATACTTTTTAATGTCGATTCGTCCACCGGCGGCACTGATATTATCGCTATGATAATCAAAAAATATACAGGCGCAGATTCTGGCACGGCGCTTTTGTTTGCCGACATAGTCATTGCCGTGATGGGCTTCTTTGTATTTGACATCGAAGCAGGTCTGCTTTCTTTGCTTGGACTCGGCTTGCGCTCGGTCGTCGTCGATTCTGTCATCGAGAGCATAAACCTCTGCAAATATTTTACGATAGTTACCACCAAGCCCGACGAGATCAGCGAAAGATTATTTGCCACCATGGACCACAGCGTCACCGTGCTTGATGCGCGCGGTGCATACAGCGGTGCAGAAAAGACTGTTTTGCTCATCGTTTGCCGCCGCAGCGAGGCTATGCAGCTGAAAAAGCTGGTCAAGGACATCGATAAGGGCGCATTTATGATGATAACCAACTCTTCTGAGATAATCGGCAAGGGTTTTAGAGGCGCTTGAGAAACAAATATAAAAAGTGCTTGACAAAATCGATTTTTGCAAGTATAATATACAGGATTTATTAAAGGTGAAATAATGACTGTTGATCTGCATCCCCTTATCAAGGGTGAACAAAAAGAGCAAAAATTCAATTTCGCATACGATGTTGCCGAGCTTTCGCCCGACCTGCAGAGCGGTACTGCCGTTGTGAACGGCAAGGTGGTCAACCACTCGGGCTATATGCAGCTTGATGCCGATATAGCCGTGACCGCAAGCGCTTTGTGTGGCAGGTGCGACGATTATTTTGATTGCAAACTCGACTTTGAGATGCAATGCCCTGTTGCGACCGAGCTTGCCAATGCCGACGAGCATGACGAATATCTCATTGCTCCCGACGGGGTACTCGATCTTGATGAGGCAGTCAGATGCTTTATTTCGCTTTCGCTGCCCACTCGCTTTTTGTGCAGTGATGACTGCAGGGGCCTTTGCCACAAATGTGGCAAGAACCTCAACGACGGCGACTGCGGCTGCGACACCAAAGAGACCGACCCGAGATGGGCGGCACTCAAAAATTATTTTGATTAAAAAATAAAAATATAACCACCACAAGGAGGGTATCATCATGGCTGTTCCTAAGAGAAAAGTCTCTAAAGCAAGACGCGACAAGAGAAGATCCAATGTCTGGAAGCTCGAGCTCCCCGGCATGACCAAATGCGCAAACTGCGGTGAGTACATCCTTTCTCATAGAGTTTGCACCAAGTGCGGCTTTTATGGCAAAAAGGCAGTTCTTACTATAAAAGAGAAAGAAGACTGACAAGGCGCGCCGTTAAGGCGCCACTCAAAAGGCGGGTCGCGTTCATAGCGACGCGCTTTTTTTGAATTATTCGCATTTTAAAAAAGGAGGGGGAACGACATGGTCACTGTCAGCGGTGTCAGACACGGCTCGCCTGCACACAAGGCAGGCATAAAGGCAGGCGATATACTGCTTGCCATCTCGGGCAACGAGATCAACGACGCGCTCGACTATTATTTTTATGCCGCGGACGACGATATAACAGTTGAGCTTTTGCGTGGCGACACGCATATCAAAAAGCACATTCTCGGCGGCGGCGACCTCGGCATGGAGTTTGAGACGTTTTTGATGGACAAAAAACGCTCGTGCCGCAATAACTGCATATTCTGCTTTATCGATCAGAACCCCGAAGGAATGCGTGAAACGATATATTTCAAGGACGACGACGAGCGCTTGTCGTTCCTTCAGGGCAGCTATGTCACTCTGACCAACCTAAAGCAAAAGGACATCGATCGCATCATCAGGATGCGCATTTCGCCCATCAACATTTCGGTGCACACGATGGATAAGGAGCTCAGAGTCAAAATGCTGCGCAACAGATTTGCGGGCGAGGTGTTGTCTTATATCGACGATATAGACAGAGCAGGGCTCGACATCAACGCCCAGATAGTTTTGTGCAAGGGTGTCAACGATGGCAAAGCGCTTGAATATACGCTCACCGAGCTTTTAAAGCGTGAGCACGTCGTATCGATAGCGGTCGTTCCCTGCGGACTCACCAAGCACAGAGAGGGGCTTTATAAGCTCGATGCCTTTGACAAAGATGACTGCGGCGAGGTGATAGATATCGTCGAAAGGTTTGCCGATGAATGCTTTAAAACGAGGGGCGAGCATATATGCTATTGCTCTGATGAGTTTTATCTCACGGCGTGCCGCGAAATGCCGAGCGACGATTATTATGACGGCTATCCGCAGCTCGACAACGGCGTCGGTTCTTTGCGCAACCACAAAGAGGAATTTTTATATGCGCTTGCAAATACCGACGAATGCGTGTATAATCGAAGTATAGTGATAATAACGGGCATAGCGGCGTATGACCATATATGCGAGCTCGTCGATGCCGCAAAGGCAAAGTTCGACAAGCTTGATGTCAGAGCTGTTGCGATACGCAATGATTTTTACGGCGAGAGCGTCACGGTCAGCGGACTCGTTACAGGCGGCGATATAATCAATCAGGTCGCAGGAACAAGTGCTGATCTGTTTTTGATACCCCGCAATATGCTGCGTGCGGACGGCGATCTGTTTTTGGATGGAGTTTCGCTCGACACGCTTGTTTCAAAATTAGGTGCTCCCGTCATGACCGTCGAATCGGGCGGCGAGGATCTGTGCAGAATGATAACGGAGGATTATTGATATGCCAAAGAGAACAGTTGCCGTCGTCGGCAGACCAAATGTTGGCAAAAGCACTTTTTTTAACAAAATAGCAGGCCTGAGGCTGTCAATAGTCGATGATACGCCGGGCGTCACCAGAGACAGGATCTGCTATGACGTCGATTGGAACGGCAAGACCTTTCAGCTCGTCGACACCGGCGGCATCGAGCCGATAACCGACAACGAGCTGCTGGTCAGAATGCGTGATCAGGCGCAGACCGCCATAGACCATGCCGATGTGATAATTATGATCTGCGAGGTCGGCACGGGCGTTACCGCAGCCGATGCGGATATTGCCGCAATGCTCAAGAGGTCGCACAAGCCGATTATTCTTGCGGTCAACAAGATAGACAAGGCAGGTGAGCCGCCTGCTGAATTTTATGAGTTCTATTCGCTCGGCTTCGACAGCGATCCCATACCGCTTTCGTCTTTGCACGGCACGGGAACAGGCGACATACTTGACAGAGTGTGCGAGCTTTTGCCCGACGACACGACAGGCGCAGAGAGCGAGGGTGCTATCAGAGTCGCCGTAATAGGCAAGCCGAATGCAGGCAAGAGCTCTATAGTCAACCGCATAGCAGGCGAAGAAAGATGCATAGTTTCAAACATCCCCGGCACGACACGTGACGCAGTGGATACATATATCGAAAACAGCTATGGCAGATATACTTTTATAGATACGGCAGGCATCAGGCGCAATTCCCGCATTGATGACAAGCTCGAGCGCTTCAGCGTCCTGCGTGCCAACCTTGCGGTCGAGCGTGCCGACGTATGCCTTATTATGATCGATGCCGCAGAGGGCGTTACAGCACAGGACGAGCGCATCGCAGGTCTTGCACACAACGCAGGCAAGGCAAGCATAATCGTTTGCAACAAGTGGGATACGATCGACAAGGACAACAAGACCACCAACGAATATGTCAACAAGATACGTACTGCGCTTGCCTATATGCCGTATGCGCCGATAGCGTTTGTTTCGGCAAAGACGGGTCAAAGGGTAGATAAGCTTTATGAGATGATCAACACGGTGCACGCCAACTCCTCGCGCCGTGTCACAACAGGTCTGCTCAACGACCTTTTGTCCGACCTCACCTCTCGCGTACAGCCGCCCACAGACAAGGGCAAGAGGCTCAAAATATATTATATGACTCAGACGGGCACAAATCCGCCGACATTTGTTGTGTTTTGCAACAGCAAAGAGCTGTTTCATTTCTCATACCAGAGATATATCGAAAACAGCCTGAGAAAGGCGTTTGACTTTGACGGCACACCCATCAGGCTGGTAATCAAGCAAAGAGGAGAGGAACAGGAATGATCGGCTTTTTCAGAATTCTCGGCATGGCGACCAACCTATGTGCTGTCGATTCCCCTGTGCTTTTCGGGGTGTATTTTTTGCTGCTGATAATTGCGGCTTATTTGCTTGGCAGTGTCAACAGTGCAATAATTGTTTCGAAGTATCGCTATAACGACGATATACGCAAATACGGCAGCGGCAACGCAGGACTCACCAACATGAACAGAGTCTATGGCGGCGGTGCTGCGGCACTCACTTTTTTGGGCGACGTGCTCAAGCAGGTGATATCTGTGTTTCTCGGCGTGCTCATGTTCGATCAGATAGGTGCATATATCGCAGGACTGTTTTGTATGCTCGGTCATATCGCACCTGTATTCTATAAGTTCAGAGGCGGCAAGGGCGTATTGACAGCTGCCACGATGGTATTGCTCATCGATTGGCAGGTGTTCTTGGTGCTGCTTATTATATGGGTCCTGGTGCTTTTGCTGTCGAGATATGTTTCGCTCGCCTCGATAATGGCTGCATTTGCATATCCCGCAGTCGTTTATTATGCCATGAGAATAGGCATCGGCAGACCTGAGCCATTCTCGATGATCTGCGCAATGTTTGTCGGCTGCGTGATAATATTCATGCACAGAGAGAATATAAAAAGGCTGTTCAATAATCAAGAGAATAAATTTTCGTTCAAGCGTTCGCCGAGCCTGCAGGAGATGCTCGACAAAGAGGATCCCGAAAACGACAAGGCAAGATACGCCGCCGAGCTCCGCCGTGCACAGGAAGAGGCTGAGCGCAAAAAGGCAAAGGGCAACAGCAAAAAGAAAAAAAGATAGTTTAGATCGTTTTAGTTTAAGACAAAAGGAGCAATTATGCCGCTTGCAGATCGCGCCAGACCGCATACGTTTGATGAAATGGCAGGGCAAAAGCACCTGCTTGCAAAAAATGCGCCGTTCAGACGCATCATAGAGAGCGGACATCTGCCGTCGCTGGTTTTTTACGGACCTCCCGGCACGGGCAAAACTACTGCCGCCGACATAGTCGCTTCTGTCTGTGGCAAGCAGTTCCACAAGATAAATGCTACGGTAGCATCTATATCAGAGGTCAAAGAGATATTGACGTCGTCATATTCGCTGCTTTCGACAGACGGCATATTGCTGTATATCGACGAGATACAATATTTCAACAAAAAACAGCAGCAGTCGCTGCTTGAATACGTCGAGGACGGCAGAGTTACATTGATATGCTCTACCACCGAGAACCCTTATTTTGCATTGTACGGTGCATTGCTTTCGCGTTCGACGGTGTTTGAATTTAAGCCGATAGCGCCCGAGGAGCTGATCCCCACGCTGAGGCGTGCACTCGACATACTTAATTCCGATAACGGCACTTCAAAGACCTGCTCTGACAAGACTTTGCGCGACATAGCGTCCTGCTGCGGCGGAGATGCACGCAAGGCAATAGGCGGACTCGAAAATATTTATTATGCTTCGGGCGATGAGCTTTTGCCGGAGCTTGCTGCAGAGCTTGTTTCGAGGTCGGGTATGAGGCTCGACAGAGACGGCGACGAGCATTATGACCTTTTGTCGGCGTTTCAAAAATCGATTCGCGGCTCTGATCAGGATGCGGCGATATTCTATCTCGCAAGATTGCTCGAGGGCGGCGACCTTTTGTCACCGTGCCGCAGACTGCTCGTAATAGCATCGGAGGATATAGGACTTGCTTATCCGAATGCGGCGGCGATAGTCAAGTCGTGCGTCGATTCGGCGCTGCAGCTCGGCTTGCCCGAGGCCTCGCTTCCGCTTTCCGAGGCGGTTATCTTCCTCGCTACCGCACCAAAATCCAATTCTGCATATATGGCGTATGCCGCCGCCTGCGAAGCAATAGCGGCAGGCAAGGGTATGAGAGTGCCCGAGCATCTCAGAGATACCCACAGACCCGGTGCTGAGGGCGGCTACGTCTATCCGCATCAGTTTCCGAACCACTATGTCGAGCAGCAGTATCTGCCCGACGACCTCGTCGGCACGGTGTTTTATGAATACGGCAAAAACAAGACCGAGCAGGCAGCCGCAGAATATGCCATGAGGGTCAAAAAGAAGCCTTGACAGGCCAAAAAGGACAGGATTTTATGATAAAAAAGCTTTTAATTCTCTGTATATCCGCTCTGCTTATGCTTTCGCTTGCTTCGTGCAGCGGCGGCGAAAAGAATGTCGACGTCGCAAAGCTCACATCCGACTGCATCGAGCTTGTCGGAATATCCGATTGGCAGACCGCCGCAGCGGCTTATATCATGAACATTGACTTTTCAACGCTTTTGATCAAAAAGCCCGAGAGCGACGGCACGGTACACGATATGGCAGAAAGTGTGCTGTTTGATGTCTTGGTTTCAAATCAGCCGTCAAGCGCCGAAATAGCCAGAATAAAGCAGTATATCGAAGAAAAGCCCGGTGACCTTTCGACAGTTGAGATGGCACTTTGTGCGTATGCACTCACCGCTTCTGGCACAGAATACGACTATAAGAACGCCGCCAAAGAGCTCGAGTCAAGACAAAAGACAGACGGCGGATTTGCAAGAGCGAATGATTATGCCGCTTCAGAGCCTACTCCGTCGGCGTATGCCATCGACCTCGTCAAGTTTTGGCGTGATGCCGTGAGTGACAAGTGCTTTGACGGCGCACTGGTCTATTTTTATAACAATATGACAGACCGAAATGTCTGGAATGACGAGAGCGGCGACACATCTTGCTCTGTTTCGTCTGTTGTGCTCTGCGGTTTTATACATGCAGGTATAAGATATGACGGCGACGATTCACGCGCTATTGCAAAGTCGATCAGAGTGCTTTATTCCATCAACGACACAAAGGGCAATATCATAGGCTTCAAGCAATATACAAAGTCAGATACGATGTCGCAGGAGGCGTGCGGCGATGCGTTGCTTGCACTCGCTTCTTCACAGGTCGGTGACCTGTGGTCTGTCATCGAAGCGAGAAAATGATAATATTCAGACATAGTCATGACCACCGTTGAGATCGTGACCCTAACGAAAACAGCCAACCGCAAGTGCCAAAGCGGTTGGCTTATTTTTTGGCGGTATCGCTTTATAAGCACTCGCTTGGCGGACGGTTTTCGAAAATCAAAAAACAGGTGCACAAATATGCTTGTGCACCCAATTTTGATTGATATTTATTATTCTGAATATTTTTTTGTCTGCTCGGTGGCGAGAGAATCGCACAGCTCGTTATATTCATCACCGTTGTGACCTCTGACCCAGACATAGGTCATCTTGTGCTTTGAGGTCTCGGTGATGATCTTCTCCCAGAGGTCACGGTTGAGCACAGGCTTTTTGTCTGACTTTATCCAGCCCTTTTTCTGCCACGATTCGAGCCAGCCCTTTGTCATGGCGTTGATGAAATATTGCGAATCGCTGTGCAATTCGACCTCGCACGGACATTTCAGTGCAGAAAGCGCCTCGATGACAGCGGTAAGCTCCATGCGGTTGTTGGTGGTGCTTTTTGCACCGCCTGCCAAAGTCTTTTTGACATCGCCTGAAATAAGCACCGCACCATAGCCGCCCGGACCGGGGTTGCCGCTGCATGAGCCGTCGGTGTATATCACGACTTTTTTAAGCATCACGAGTCCTCCATGATCTTTTGCATTCTGACGTCCTTGCCCTTGAATTGCAGGACTGAATATTCGCCCATGAGCCTCGAATATATGCGCTCGTCATAGCGCTTTTTGATCTCGGAAGGTGCGAGATTGGTGCTGATGACAGTCGGCTTGCCTGCGAGCAGTCGGCGGTTGACGATCTCAAACAGTGTTGCCGAGGTCTGATTGCCGAGCGACTCTGCACCGAGGTCGTCGATTAGCAAAAGTGCATAATTGTACGGCTCTAAAACGCTCTTGTCGGCTCTGCCGTATTTGACCGCCTCGAAGTTTGCAAACATTTGCGGAGCGGTCTCATAAAACGCATCGAAGCCGCGTGCGATAGCCCTCTGCGCTATTGCCGACGAAAGATGCGTCTTGCCAAGCCCGGTGCCACCCATCAGCAAAAGGCTTTTTGAGGTCGTGTCAAAATTGTCAGCATATTTTTTGCAGGCAGCAAGCACTGTCTGCATGACAGCGAGGTCGTCGCCTTTATAATATTTGAGGCTGAAGCTTTCAAAGGTCATGCCCGAAAGCATACGTCCTATGCCTCCGTTGTTGTATCTGTCGATTGCCAGCATTTGTTTGACGCAATCGCACAGCTCGCCGTCGCAATAGCCTGTGTCAGAGCATTTTTGGCAGTCGTATTTTATAGAATCATAGTCGGGGTCTATGCCTGCGGCAATTATCATCTGCCTGCGCTGTTCGGCAAGTGCCTTTGTTTGCTGCTTGAGCTCGGCAAAGGCGGCATCATGCATTTCACCTCGGGGCAGTGAAAGCAATTTTGTGGGGAACTTTGCGATCTCGGCATCGATCTGTATCAGCCCGGGAACTCTTTGGCGCAATTCTTCGGCGCGCGAAAGTGCAAGCTGATAGTTGCGGCTGTGCCTTAGCTGTTTTTGCAATAATGCCTGTTCAGTTGTCATCTGCGTTCTCCCTCCGTGCTCTTTGCAGTGCGGCATCAAAGAATTCGTCCGAGTCAAAGCTTGCAGCATCGTCAGAACCTGCCCTGCGGTCGCCAGAGGCGACCTTTTCGGGCGTGGTCAAGCCGTTTGTGTGCCAAGACTCGAGCACCTTGTTCATGTATGCAAAGTTTACCCTGCCCGTGGCATCGACCGAACGCTCGTATGCCAGCCTGACGAGCTCAAAATCGAGCGACCACTCGCCAAACCATTTTTCTGCAAATTGCTTTTCTTTTGTTGTAAAGGCTCTGTCGCCCATTCCGCAAAGCGTGCGCAGTCTTGAGATGTCAGAGTCGAGCCGCTGCTTGTCTGCCAGTCGGCGGTCGAGCTTGGTGAGATCGTCGACTCCCTCGTCATAAAGCGAAAGTATCGTGTTGTGGATATATCGCATATCCTTTTTGCCCTTTGATATGCAATAATGCGTTGCGGTGATTATGTATCCGCCCGAGAGACCGCAATAATCAAACAGATAATAAAGTGAGTTATAGTCCGTGCGGTTGAGTATCTTGCCGATAAGTGCTGAAAACTGGTCGCACAGCAGGCGGAAATCCTCGTTTTTATCTATTGCGTTTGCTATCACGTCAGAATCATAGGCGGGTCTGTGGTCGTTGGGCGAAGCGGCCTTTTTTGCTTCGTGATCCTTGATCATGCCGAGAGCCTTGCAATATTCCAAAGCGCTCTCTGCTTCCTCAGCGGATATGCCGAGAGCCCTTGAAGCCGACTGCGTGTCATAAATATTGCCTGCATAAAGCCACAGCGCCAGCCGTATTTCGTTGTGTCCCGCAGAGATGAGCTTGTCCGATATATCACGCGGTATTATTATCATGCCGTCTGCAGGTGACTTTGCTGCGTATTGTTTTGACATTTAAGAGATCCTCACTTTGTGTTGTATCATGACGGCATAACGACAGGCGATATGACGCAGGTCATATCAAAGTCGTCGACCTTTTTGCCGCCTGCATCGATCGAAAAGGCAAATGCGAGCGTGCCGCACATTCCTTTTACGGTGTTCTGCAGCGATCTTGTGCGGACATTTATATATGACGTGCTGTGATCTATGTCATATATTCCGCCATAGCGTTTGCCCTTTTGCAACAGAAATTCTGTCGATTCAAAGCCGTCCTGGCGCACAGAAACAGTGTCACCGCATACTGTTATAAATGTCGACGGCTCTTCGGTGTCTGTTATGGGAAAGGTCAGATAATATCCGTTCTCGAAATGCTCGATGTTGCCGTAAACATTGACGTTAAGCGGCTCGCGCATCTTGCCTGCACGTGAACGGATGGATATGTTTACTGGAAGCTTCATCGTTTATATATTCACGCTTTCGATGTTGATGTTGTGGACGTCCTGTGTGATGGCAGAGCCAAAGAACCTTTCGGCACTCTTTTTGAACTGCGCAGGGTCGTCGCTGGTATAAAACACGGTGTTGCCGTGCTCTTGCGTATTGATGCCGAGCTCGTTTATCTTGTATGACAAAAGCCTTGCTGCCTCTTTGCCCGAGCTTATAAGCTCTGACTTTGGCAGGAACGATGCAATAAGCTCTGACAACAGCGGATAATGCGTGCAGCCGAGAATGACTGCCGAAGGCTCGAGCGCCGCATAGCTCGATAAATATTCACTTGCGACCGCACGGCACGCTTCGTCACTTGGCGAGGTGTTCCACGATTCTGCGAGTGGCACGAACATTGGGCATGCCTGCTGATAGACAGTCAATGCGCTGTCGATGGCGTGTATCGCTTTTTCGAACGCTCTGCTCTCAACGGTTGCACATGTGCCCAGCACCAAAACTCTGCCGTTGCCGTTCGACGCTGTCTCGACAGCTTTTTGGGCTGCGCCCTCGATAACTCCGAAAACAGGCGTGTCAAAGCGTGACTTGAGCAGTGACAGCGAGTTTGATGAGACGGTTCCGCACGCAGCGAGCAGTATGTCGACGCCGAGACTATTTAAAAACGTGCAGTCCTGCAACGAATATCTGTCGATGACCTCTTTTGATTTTGTCCCGTACGGAATGCGTGCCGTGTCGCCGAAATAAATGATGTCGCTTTTGGGCAATTCGCTTCTTATCTCGCGCAGGGCGGTCAGACCGCCGAGCCCGGAGTCGAATACGCCTATCATACGCCGCGCTCCATCGCAAGGTCGATGAGCCCGGTTATCAGATCCTGATACGAAACGCCGCTGTTTTTCATCAATTGAGGGTACATGCTGATGGGTGTAAAGCCGGGAATGGTGTTTATCTCGTTGAAATAATATCCACCCTCGAATGCAAAAAAGTCGACTCTCGAAAGTCCGGTGCAGCCGAGCGTGCGGTAGACCTCGAGTGCAGATGCGCGTATGGCATCGGACATCTCTTTTGTCAGTCTTGCAGGGATATAATATTTTGCCGTGTCGGAATTATATTTGTTGTCATAGTCATAAAAATCAGCACCGGGAATTATCTCGCCGCAGCAGGATGCGACAGGCGAGTCGTTGCCAAAAACAGCAACCTCGATCTCGCTGCCGACGATAGCCTTTTCGATGAGCAATTTTTTGCCGTGCCTGAATGCCTCTTCGATGCCCTTTGCGAGCTCAGCACGGTTTCTGCACTTGCTGACACCGACAGATGAGCCTGCCGACGACGGCTTGACAAAAACAGGATAGCCAAATCTCTCTTCGCTCTCTGCAATGGCGGCGAAAATGTCAAGGTCGGTGGTTTTTATCAAGGTTATCCATGGAATGCACGGAACCTTGTCGGCGACAAGCGTCTTGGTGACCGCTTTGTCCATCGCATCTGCTGACGAAACAGTGTCGCAGCCTACAAACGGAATGCCCGCAATAGTCAGCAGACCCTGCATGGTTCCGTCTTCACCGCCCGCTCCGTGCATGACGGGAAACGCCGCATCGATATGGGTTATCTCATAGGTGCTGTTTGCTTTGCAGAACGTGATAAAGCCGTGATGCGCAGTGCAGGGTGAGATGACGGCAGGCTTTAAATGCTCTTTGTCGTTTATCCAAGAGCCGTCACGCATACAGTCGCTCGCTCCGTCGTATAAAAACCATACGCCTTTTTTGTCTATTCCGAGGCGATATGGGATGAATTTGTCTTTGTCGATGTTGTCAAAAACGTTGGCAGCCGAAACACAGCTTACCTCGTGCTCTGAAGATATTCCACCGAAAATTATTGCGATAGCTCTTTTTGTATTCTCCATTGGTTAATGCCACCTTTGATCAAGATTTGTGTTTTATTTTATGCGCTGACCGTCGATAAATACGGCGTGAATGCTATAATCTCTGTTGAGCAATACCATGTCTGCCGCCTTGCCGGGCTCAAGCGAGCCTATGCGGTCTGCCGCACCGACAGCCTTTGCAGGCGTGTATGAAGCCATCTTGCAGACGTCGGGCATAGGAATGCCCATCTGCAAAAGATTGCGCACGCCATAATATACAGGCATACAACTGCCTGCTATCGTGCCGTCTTCGAGGTGACATTCGCCATCCTTGACAATGCGGTGCCTGCCGAGTATATAATAGTCGCCGTCGGGCATTCCGGCGAATACGCCTGTGTCGCTGACTATCGAAATGCGGTCTGCGCCCTTCATGCGGTATATCAGCTTGATGGTCTGCTCCGAAAGATGCACGAGATCACAGATCATTTCGCAGGTGATGCGCTTGTCGAGCAACGAAAAGCCCAAAAGTCCCGGCTCACGGTGGTGATAGCCTGCCATCGCATTAAAAAGATGTGTCGTGCGAGCAGCGCCGTGCTCTGCTCCGACCTCTGCCTGTGCATAGGTGGCGTCACTGTGTCCCATGCTGACCTTGACACCGTTCGAGGTGAAATATTCTATTATCTCGCTTGCTCCCTCAAGCTCGGGAGCGACTGTTATGATCTTGAGGTTGCCGTCTGCGGCGGCAAGTATCTCTTTTGCAAACTGCATGTCCGGTGCCAGAATATTCTCGGGAACCATTCCGCCGCGGCGAACAGGGTTGACAAACGGCGCTTCGAGATTGATGCCAAGCAGCTTGCTGCCGTATCCGCCCGAGCGCATCTGGCAGACAATGTTTTTTTCGGCATTTATAAGCCCGTCACGCGGCATACATCTCACTGTCGGCAATATTGCCGTAACGCCGTGCTCTGCCTCGTATTTGCGTGCTGCATCAAAATCACCGCTGGCGGCGGCAAATTCGCTGCCTGCCGCACCGTGCACATGAGTGTCGACAAAGCCAGGTATAAGATACATGCCCGATGCGTCATATTCTTCATCGCCCGAGATCTGACCTATCGCAGTGATGACACCGTTCTTGTATTGCAGGTCTGCTTTGTGTAATCTGAAATCTCCCGTAACGACATTTGCGCCCTTTATTATCATAAATAAGTACCTCTTTATATATTGGATAACCTTCCTTGTTTAGAATAGCACACCAAAAGCCTCATTGCAACAACTTTTTTTATTAAATGTTGCATTTGTGCGTTTGATATGGTATAATTTCGGTGTGTCAAGTAATTATCAAGCAATCAGCAAGCAAGAAAGCGTGGTTTTTGCATATGTCTTATGATTATCTTATAGTCGGCGCAGGTTTTTTCGGCAGCGTTTTTGCGCACGAGATGACCAAGCTGGGCAAAAAATGTCTCGTCATAGACCGCCGCGAGCATATAGGCGGCAACTGTTATACAAAAAATTGCGACGGCATCAACGTGCATGTATATGGCGCACATATTTTCCACACGTCAGATAAAGAAGTTTGGGATTATGTCAACCAATTTGCCGAATTTAACAACTTTATAAACTCGCCCGTCGCAAATTATAAGGGTGAGCTTTATAACCTGCCGTTCAACATGAACACCTTCTATCGTCTTTGGGGCACTGTCACGCCTCAGGAGGCAGCCGCAGAGATCGAGCGTCAGCGCGGCGAGATAAAGGGCGAACCCAAGAACCTCGAGGAGCAGGCGATAAAGCTGGTCGGCAGAGATGTCTATCAAAAGCTCATCGAGGGCTATACACGCAAGCAGTGGGGCAGACCCTGCGACCAGTTGCCCGCGTTTATCATCAAGCGCTTGCCTGTCAGGTTTACATACGACAACAACTATTTTACAGACAGGTATCAGGGCATTCCCGAGGGGGGCTATACGGCGATATTCCAAAAGCTTTTGTCGGGCATCGAGGTACGGCTCGGCTGCGACTATTTCAGCGACAGGCAATATTTCGACGGCATCGCCGAAAAGGTCGTTTATACAGGCAGGCTCGATGAATATTTTGACCTCTGCTATGGCGAGCTTGACTATCGCGGACTGAGGTTCGAAACCGAAACTCTCGATATTCCCAACTATCAGGGCAATGCTGTGGTCAATTATACAGAGTACGAGATACCCTATACCCGCATAATCGAGCACAAGCATTTCGAGCATACCATAACCTGCAACACAGTCATCACGCGCGAATATCCCGCACAGTGGAAGCATGGTGACGAGCCTTATTATCCCGTCAACGACGAGCGCAACGATCAGCTCTGCGGCAAATATCGTGCTCTTGCCGAAGAAAAGCAGAATGTCATTTTCGGCGGCAGGCTCGGCACTTATAAGTATCTCGATATGCACGCCGTCATAAGACAGGCACTCGACGCCGTAAAGGCAGAGGAGGAGCAATGCGCAAAATGAAGCTTTTGACATTTACGGTTCCCTGCTATAATTCTGCGTCGTATATGCGCAAATGCATCGACAGCCTTTTGCCCGGTGGAGATTTTGTTGAGATACTGATAGTCGACGACGGCTCTGCCAGGGACAACACGGCAGAGATCGCCGATGAATACGAGGCAAAATATCCCGGCATAGTCCGTGCCATACATCAGCCCAACAAGGGTCACGGCGGCGCGGTCAACACAGGCATAGCCAACGCGACAGGCATTTATTTTAAGGTCGTCGACAGCGACGACTGGGTGGACGGCCCTGCCTATGCCAAGGTGCTCGACGCTTTGAATAAATTCAAAGAGCCGAGCGAGCAGATAGATATGCTGCTGGCAAATTTCGTTTACGAAAATGAGTCGGCGATCCGCAAGCGCAAGATGATCTACCGCGGATACTTCCCCGAGGGCAAGGTCTTTGGCTGGGAGGATACGCGCAGATTGCCGTCGGATAAATATCTGATGATGCACGCGATATTCTATCGCACCGAGCTTTTGCGGCAGAACAACATAGTCCTGCCCGAGCACACATTTTATGTCGACAACATATTTGTCACCTCGGGACTCAGATATGTCAAAAAAATGTATTACGTCGACACCTGCTTTTATCGTTATTTTATCGGCAGGGCAGATCAGTCTGTCAAGGAGTCGAACCTGATAAAGAACCTCGGCAACCAGTTTGCCGTGACCGAAGCAATAGTCGATATGTTGCTTGATATGCCGCGCGGCACAGGCGCAAAGCAGTGTGACCGAATGATACTCGATTATTGCATAAGCTGCATAACCGTCTGCGTCGTGTTTACCTACAGATCCGGCGATGCAGATTACGCCGCAAGGCTCATGCGCCTCTGGGAGCAGATAGCCACCGACCAGAAGCTCGAGAAGAAGATACACGGCTCGGCGCTTATCAAAATGATCACGATACCCGGTGAATTTGGCAAGATGCTTGCCAGCAAAGGGTACGAGATATACAATACAATCAACGGAGCAAACTGATGAAACACAGATTAATTTCACTCATGGCGATGCTTTTGCTGGTAGCGATACTCGCAGGCTGCGTCGCCGACAACACTCAGAGCACCGACCCGGTATCATCAGGTGATACTTCGTCGGATCAAACCTCGTCCGGCGACAATTCATCTGCCGACAGTTCGAGCGGCACCTCGTCCGACGATGTTTCGGCAGACACCTCGCCGAGCACGTACTATACAGCGGTTTCGCTCGGCAAGCCCTATACGACCACGCCCAAACCGTCGGATACCTATCCCGACAGCTACGGCACAGAGCTTACCGACGGTGTTCTCGCACCCAACTCGGGCTATGGCAATACCGAAGCGTGCGGCTTTACCGCCAATGTCGAGATAGTCATCGACCTCGGTGACGAGGGCAAAAAGCTCAACCGTGTCACGGTCGAATACCTTGCAACTCATGATGCGGGCCTCGGGCCGCTCACTACAGGCGTTGTATTCGGTTCTAACGACGGCAAGAACTTTGATCGCATAGGTGCGGTCATTATTCCTCCGTATGAGGACAACACCGTGCAGACCGCATACCTCGATTTCACGGCAAAGTATGACTATCGTTATATCAGGATCGCCTGCATCAAATCGTCGGCATGGCTCTTCCTCTCTGAGGTCACGGTTTATGCGGATGTTGCGCCCGATGCATACGATAATACAATGCAGAAGATCGAGCAGATATTTAAAGAGAACGGCATAAGCAACGCAGACCGCATCAGTGCCATTCAGGCGGCGGCATCCGGTGCCAAACTCGATCGCACTCTCATTGAAACGCTTATTTCAGAGGGCAAGCCTTACACTGTTCTCAATGCGGTATATGACGATCGTGCCAAGGACACCACCAAAAAGATGCTTACCGACGGCGGCGCAACAGGCTCGACCTTTGATATGGGATGCTGGGTCGGCCTTGATGCTTCCAAGGATAACGAGATCAACCTCACCCTCGGCTCTTCGGCAAAAGATGCATCTCGCTTTGCGCTTTACGCTTATTCAAGACCCAATATCAATGTCACGCTTCCCGCATATGTTGACGTGTATGTCGGCAAGAGCAAAAAAGAGATGTATTTTGTCGGCAGATCCTATGCGGCAAGCGTTTCGGACGGCAACTTTGCATATGAGATCTCGCTCTCGTGCTGTGTGAATGCACAGTATGTCAAGTTTGCTTTCCCCGCATCAGACGACAGCGGATATTATTGGTTTGAAGAGGCTGCGGTGTATGCATACCGTGCACCCGACGAGGATAAAGAGGGCATGGTATATGATACTCTGGTTTTGCCAAACGTCAAGAAGGACGAATATTGGAGCTCCTCCTCTTCGGATTATAACAAAAATCAAAACCTCCTGCTTGGTCTGCCCCAGCAGATAGTTTCTGCTCAGGCACTGCCCAAGAGAGAATACGGCGGAACAAATCAGAACACTCCTGCCAACAACACATGGCTCACCGACGGCAAAAAGGCAACCTCGCTTCAGTGCTATGTTGGCGACTGGTTCCACTTCTATGTCGGCGGCGGACGCACCGTCATTTACGATCTTGGCAAGATCTCGGCTGTCAGCTCTTATTCGCTGAGCTTCCTGCAGTATCCGAGCTATGCTATCGAGATACCCCGTGTCGTCAAGGTTCTGCTTTCCAAGGATGCAAAGACATGGTATGTCGCAGATTCAAAGAGCCTCGAGGGCACGTCAGAGGACAAGAGCGTGCTGTATGAGGGCGAATTTGCAAAATCTTATGAGGCACGCTTCGTTGCTATCTATTTTGAGATGCGCACGGGACATTGCTTCGCCGACGAATTTGAGATCTATGGCACCAAGAACGCTTCAAAGGCTACGCCGCTTGCAGACTCAGGCCTTAAGACTATGGCTGTATCGGCACCCGACGACAGCGGCTATCAGGCACCGAGCAAGGACCTGCTTGGCGGCGTTCACGACGTGATGCTGATTTATCACAACTCGCCCAACCATGTTTATGACAAGAATTTCTTTATGCCGTATGTCGCATACCTCGATCAGAACGGCAATATAGTCGACGATATGTATGACGGCTACCTCTTCTTGCCCACAGTTTCGGGTATGGTCAGAGGCACTCCGACATCCGAAAACTATAAGGTCGACTGGGACTCGCTCTATGATGCGATGTTCAAGAAGGGCTATGGACTCGACGCACTTGAGGCTGCTGCGGCAGATACCGCTGCTGCGCTCGGTCGCAAGGACTTTAAGGTTAAGTTCTATCCCTCTCTCGTTTATCTCAGCCCCAAGGTCAAAGATTTCGGCGACATCGACGGTGATGGTGTGACAGAGAGCCTCACAACGCTCGAGGGCAGGCTCAAGGTTGCAAAGTGGTATATCGAGAGGGTCACCAAAGAGTTTGAATCAAGAAACTATGAGCATATCGACCTCTGCGGCTGGTATTGGTTCCAAGAGGCAATGGTCGCTTCTGAGGACTATGAAACAGTTCCTGCGATAGCAGAATATCTGCATGGCAAGGGCACTCAGTTCTTCTGGATTCCTTATTACCTCGCAAGCGGCTACGGCAGCTGGAAGTCGCTCGGCTTTGATGTCTGCTGTATGCAGCCCAACTATGCGTTCAATACCGCAGTCAGCGCAGAGCGTCTCGAACAGGCAGCAGAGATAATTAAGCTTTACGGCATGTGCCTCGAGATGGAGATTGACGACAAGGCACTCATCGACTCGAGATTCCTCAGCAAGTATATGGGCTATCTCGGCGGCGGCATAACCTATGGCTATATGAACGACTGCATCAGAATGTACTATCAGGGTGTCTATGTTCTCGGCACTGCGGCACGCTCTGATAAGGCAGAACTCAGACTCGCTTACGATTATACCTATCAGTTTATAAAGGGCACTCTCAAGGGCCCCGATAAGCCCGATGATATGACTATCACTGCAAAGCAGGGTGAGGTCTATGTCGGCAAGCTTGGCGAATACGACGTCAAGCAGATATACAAGCTCGCTGTTTCCGCAGAGCATGGCTCTGTCACGATCTGTGAGGACGGCACTGTGTATTATTATCCCGATGAAGGATACACCGGAAAAGATACCTTCAGTTTTATGCTCGGCAACCGTGTCGCATGGTCGGAATACTGCACCGTGACGGTTGAGATAGAAGGATGAATAAAAATGGCTCGCCTCGATGGCGAGCCATTTTTGGGTTATAAACAGTAAAGAGCAAAAAAGTAATGGGAATTTTTGCCGTATATGGCAAAAATCAGTGATACAGCACTTTGTGCTGTGAGGCAGTCGCTGTCGATGGCGACAACTTCACTTTTTTATTTTCACTTGCGACAGTATAACGGCGCAGAACATGATGGCGCAGCCTATGAGCTCAAAGGTCGACAGTGTGCTGCCCATAATGATCCAGCCCGCAAGCACAGCGAACACCGATTCTCCGCTCATGAGCAGCGAAGCGACAGTAGGGTCAAGTCCCTTTTGACCCAGGGTTTGCAATGAATAGGCTATGCCGCAGGACATTATCCCCGACTTCAAAAGCGGTGCTGTGCCGCTTTGCAGGTGTTCAAGCGTGGGGTGCTCGATATACAGTGCGGCGATCAGCGAGCCAACGCCGCAGAAAGCAAATTGCAGCATAGACAGCTCAAGCCCGTCGCAGTCGGCAATGAAGATATCGATGCACAATATCTGCACGGCGAACATAAATGCGCTCGCAATGAGCCATATATCGCCCGATGTGACGGCAAATCCTTCATCACCTATGCAGAGCAGATAAAGTCCCACAGCGGCGAGCAGTGCCGCAAGCCAGACATTGGGTTGCGGTTTTTTGCCGATGAACGCCGAAATAATAGGCACGAGCACGATGTACATTGCAGTTATAAAGCCTGCTTTGCCCGGCGAAACCGTCTGTATGCCGATCTGCTGCAGGCAAGCGGCTATCATGAGCACAACTCCGCATATGGCGCCTTCCTTTAGAGGCAATTTTGTTTTTTTGTTTTTTACCCGTCTTATTATCAGCACGACAGGCAGAATAACTGCCGCACCTATCAAAAACCGACAAGCGGTGAAGGTTATAGGGCCTATCAGCCCCACCGATTCGCTTTGCCAGACGAATGACGTGCCCCAGATTATCGAGCACAGCAGCAGCATCAGCGAATGTATCAAATTGCTTTTGTTCATGCGTTAACCATCCGAGCGAGCGAAAGCAGACTTCATGTGCAGGCTTGAGATATAAAGCACCTTGTCAAGCAGCTCAGAGGTAGCACGCTTTGCGAATTCTGCGATATCGCTGTTTGTTTTTGTGAGATATTCTGTCTTGTCGACCGCGTCAATTGCACCTTTGTCTGCATCCGAGATCATCCTGTGCGAGACCGACGCACAGTCGAGCTGATAACGCTCGATGTCGGCAACACAATGGTTATAGCAACCGTCGGCAAGCGCCGCTATCAGGCGGTTCGCCCAATAAAAGCTCTCACTCGTCGCATTTTTGGGTGTCTCTGAAAAATAAGGGTGAAATCCTGAAACGTTGGTATAGAACGGGAAAACTGCATTGAATATATTGCAGCCCATGGCTATCCACTGTATCGAGCGGCAGTATTCAGGCATATAAGGCCTTATTTGCGTTATATGTGCAAAATTAGTGCGGTTTACGGCGATAGGGCGGTATTTGCCGCCTTTTTCGGATGCCGAATAGGGGTCAAATTCGGTGCGGTCAAAGTGCAAAGACAGCAGCTCCTTGACGTCCTCTATGGTCAGTTTGTTTTCGGGAACGACACACCACGGCAGGTCGTGGCTCTCGGGCGAAATGTAATTTGTGTGCGGAGTGAGCAGCCTCAGCATATCCCACGCGCGGGGGTTGCTGTATATCTGATCCTTGACTGTGTGGCTGCCGAATGCACGCCGCACGTCGAGCGACGAGCAATCACCGAGGAAGTTGTCTTTGATAAATTCTCTGAGGTCATTGCTGCACATATTTTCGTGCATTTCGCCGAAGGCATCATCGAGGTCAAATCTGTCGAGCCACTGGCGGTTGGGCGCAATGACACATGCATCGTCCGGTACGCGGCGAGCCATCCAGTGATGACCGCCTATTGTTTCGAACCACCATATTTCGTCGACGTCCTGAAAGATAACGCCGTTTTTTTCATAAGTTCCGTGTTTTTCGGTCAGCATTCCGAGCCTGATAACACCCTCGCGAGCCGAACCGACATAAGGCAGGACCAGCGTCAGCAGATCCTCTTCGCCTATTCCGCCGTCAACAAGCGGATCAGCACCCAGAACGAGCGCATTTGAAGTGAGCGTTTCGGTGGCACTCATTGAAGTGTTCGCCGAATTGACGCCCGACTCGCCCCAGATGCCGCGCACGGGGTCGGCGTTGGGGACGGATGTGTAATCATATTTTGCCTCGGGCAATTCAATAGTCGCACCCGAGATGACAGCTTTATATATCCTGCCCGTATCCTCGCGCTTTGTAAAGCAAAGCCTTTTTGCTGCGAACCTGCCGGGTCCGCAGTCCTCGTTGCGAGCGGCTATGGTTGAGCCGTCGTACGATGCATTTTTACCTACTAAAACAGTTGTGCAGGGCATTGTATCCTCCGACTGAATGATCTATTTGCTATATAATATCATTTTTTACTGCTGTCTGTCAACACATTCAGCAAACATCTTTGTTATCGTCGTGTTTTCGCTTGCTGTCGCAGTGTCAATAGCACAGGTACATTTTTGTGCAAAAAAGCAAATATGCATTTTTTAGCTTGCATACTTGCTCTTTATATCGATATTATGCTTTATTATGCCTTGGTGGCTTTTTTGTGGTGCTTGATCCTGCGCAGCAGGAGATAGAATTTAGGCATG
The DNA here is from genome assembly GCA_964571635.1 of uncultured Ruminococcus sp. Lineage (GTDB taxonomy): Bacteria > Bacillota > Clostridia > Oscillospirales > CAG-382 > Coliplasma. Next base: position 56,976 of record CAZNCN010000009.1, read on the forward strand.
TTGCGCACGAGGAAATCCTTGAGTGAATTGCGGACGGCAGAGTAGCCGTCGTGCAATTTGACAAGGAATTTATAAGGAACGTGCTTGCCTGTGACGCGGTGGTCAAGCCACTTCTCATACCACTTGCCGAGCTTGCCGGGCAATTTGAAAGCGAGCTTATAGCGCTTGACAAAATGCATGAAATAGCCGACGACGAACAGCACCTGCTCTTCGGGGAACTGCGGCTGTATCAGTGATACACGGCGGTTGGGGTCGGGCTCGACAGGCAAAAAGCCCGCTTCTTTTGAGATGTCATAAAGCTTTGTGCCGGGGTAGGGATAGAAGATATTGGGCACAACACGATCTGATTTGATGCGTGCGTTGAGCTTGATGGTCTTGAGCGCCCTGTGGATGTCCTCGTGCGGCAAACCGATGATGTTGTAGGTCAACTGTGCGATGCCGTATTTGTGGAACCACGACGAGCAGTTGATGATCATTTCGTCGGTCTGATAGCGCTTGAGGTATTTAAAGCGCATCTCCTGGTCGCCTGATTCAAGACCCATGTCGATGGTATAAAAGCCTGCTTCCTTCATCTTTTTGACAGTCTCTTCTTTGAGGATGTCGAATCTGATGTTGCCTGTGCAGGGCAGGTGTATTTCTTTTTTATAAAGCTCGATGAACTCGTCGAACCAGTCGGGGAACATATTGAATATAGCATCTCTGAAGTTGATATATTCGATATTGGGATACTTTGACAAAAGCGTCTTGAGATATAATATCGCATTCTGCGGTGAGCGGAAGCGGGCGTATATCTTTTTGTTGGGATAGACTTTGCGGAAGTTGCCGTTGCCGCAATAGGTACAGTTATAAAAGCAACCGCGTGAAACAACGACGATGGCGGTGTTGACCTTCATCGATTCGAGATGGGCATAGTCAAACAGATCAAAGTCGGGGATAGGTATGCGGTCGAGATCCGCAAACAACGGTCTTATTGGGTTCTTGATGAATGTGCCGTCGTCATTTTTGAACCAGAGTGATTCGACACCCGTATAGTCCTCGCCAGCGGTCATCTTGTCGAGCAGTTCAAGCTCGGCATATTCTCCGTCGCCTATGCAGACACAGTCGACCTCGGGGACAGCCAAAACCTCTTCGGGAACGAGCGTGACGTGATAGCTGCCGCAGATGATGAACACATCGGGGCAGACTTCGCGTGTCCACTGCATATATTCTTTGCAGTCGGGAAACGCCGTCGTGCGTATCGAAAAGCCTATGACATCAAACTCGCCCATCGAAAGCAGGCGGTCTTTGTATTCCTTTTCGTCATGATAATGCGTCAGATGCATGAGTTTGCAGTCGTGGCCGCCCTCTTTGAGCACGGCAGAGATAGATGCAAGTCCCTCCGAATAGTTGCCGCCCGAGCCCTTGCTCGAGAGGTCACGGTCTGTATAATCGGGATAAACAAGCAGCATTCGCCCCTTGCGCCCGTTTAAGTTTTTGAGCTTCATAATATTTAAACCTCTGTTGAAATGCAGTGATCTGTATGATATATTTTATCACGGCTTGAATGTAAAATCAAGTCGTTTTGTGTATGTATTCGCAAACGCCGAAAAGCTCGCAATTGCTGCACAGTGGCTTTCGTGCCGTGCAGGTCTCTCTGCCGAAAAGAACAAGGCAATGGCAAAATCTGCTCTGCTTATCAAGCGGAACAAGCTCTTGCATGACCTTTTCGGTCGTGATGGGATCGGGGTTCGGTGTAAAGCCGAGGCGGTTGCATATCCTGATGCAATGCGTGTCGGCAACTATGCCGCCGAGCCCGAATATATCGCCGCGCAAAAGGTTTGCCACCTTTCTGCCCACGCCCGGCAGCCTCAAAAGATCATCCATTTCGTGCGGCAGTTTTCCGCCGTATTCGTCAACCAGCATTTTTGATGCGGCACGCAGGTTTTTGGCCTTTGAGTTATAAAGTCCCACGCTGTGTATCAGTGCTTCGAGCTGACCCGGCTCTGATGAGGCAAACGCCTTTGCATCCGGCAAAACCGCAAAAAGAGTTTTTGACACCTCGTTGACACGCTTGTCTGTGCACTGTGCCGAGAGCACTGCCATGACCATCAGCTTGAAGGGGTCGCCCTCTGATTCGAGTGCACATTCGGCGGAGGGATATTTTTTGTTCAGCACGTTGTATATAAACTCGGCTTTTTGTGTGTCGTTGTATATGCTTTCGATCGTCATTCTTCAAAAATAAAATTAATGTCGCCCGACAGCAGTGCGAGCGAGCCTTTGTATATTATCTCTGCACGCTCGTCAAAATTGTCCTTGAGCCTTTGTGCGTATTTAAGCTCCGAAACATAGACCTTGGTATAATAAAGCGTGCGCATCTTGTTTGATATCTCGCCGATAAAATCAAAGCCGTCGCCGTTGGGTTCTATGCGCGAAACAATGCGGCTGCCGTCACGGTTTGATGCCAAAAGGCGCATGGCAGAACGCAATGCTTTCTCACGCACCGAAGCGTATATGCTGTCTTCATAGCTCTCGATGGCGATCCTGCCGTTGTCGGAGATGACATATTTTATTTCGTCGCCCTTTATCTCGTTGATCTGACCCGCCTCGAGCAATTCGGCAAAGCATATCGCAAAGTCATAATAGGTCACAAAGCCATCTTGAATGACTATATCGTTGATCGTGCCGAAGGGCAGGGGCTCGTCGACGTTCTTGAGCAAAAACAATATAAAAACCTTGATCTGAAACTTGTCGGTATATTCCAAACGTTTTGCACCTCCCCACGGCCTTTTTTTATCTGCAATTCTGCTATTTTATATTATTCTACATCATTCGGGCGTAAATTTCAACACTAAATTACTTGCAATAATGCATAAATGTGATATAATCATCATGTATACAAATATTTAAACGGAGCGGACGCTTATGATCCACAACTTTACGGGCGGTATAATTCCGAGTGGCAGATTGCCGCGCAACGATATAGCACTTAACATTTTCGGCGCAGACAGCGAGCAGGTGGCAGAGCCGGCTTCGAAGCCGATAAGCGAATACACAAGAGAAGAATTGATTGCCGCAACGCAAACGCTCGGTGTCTTTGACAGCCGCAGGAATGAATATCTCTGCGATGTTTTTTCACAGACCGAGGTATCAGAGCGTGTTGTCATCAATTGCTGCGAGAGCGACCCTTATGCCGTTTCGACTTCGGCACTCTGCCTCGACAGCATAGAGCAGCTAATGCTGGGCAGTGCGGTATTGCTTTATGCATTTAATGCACAAAAGGTCATTTTTTGCTGCGACAAGCGTTCAAAGGCACTTATCGCACAGATAAAAAAGCGTGTCGGCAATCGCAAGGATATGGCACTTGCGGTCATAGCTGACAAATATCCCGTAAACACAAGGACGCTCATCGGTGCGCTATATTGTGCGGGCAATGTTTATATGCAGGATGTGGATATTCGCAAGTATGCCGTGATAAGCGCAGAAGCTGCCATAAAGCTTTATGACGGGCTTCGCAGCGGAATGAGGCAGGATCACAAGACTTTTTCGCTGTTTGTTGACGGTGAGCCGCCTGTTGCGGTCAAAGCACCTGTCGGCACGGCACTGCTTGATATTTTGCGTGATTTCGGCATTGCAGTGGGCACAGACTGCATAGTCGGATACGGCAGCACCTATAATTTCAAAAGCATAGGGCTTGAAAATGCGCACATTGAGGCGGATACCGAGCGCATACGCATAGCCTATGCCGTCCGCAGGTACGAGGCAGGGGAGTGCATACGCTGCGGCAGATGCAGCATTGTATGCCCGTTGCAGCTCGACGTAATGAGAGCGGTCGTTTCTGACGGCAAAAGAATGCCCAAAAAGCTTGATGTCTGCTTTGAGTGCGGCTGTTGCACATATATATGCCCGTCGCACATTGACGTGATGCAATTGATAAAATCGATAAAATCAATAAATGAACCCGAAACCGAAACCGAA
>CAZNCN010000009.1:61029-63819 GCA_964571635.1 uncultured Ruminococcus sp.
CCGAAACCGAATCCGAATCCGAAACCGAGCCCAAGACTGAACCTATACAAACAGAGGAGCAGCATGATGAACACCCCGACACTACAGTTTAAAAAAACCAATAGCTCCGCATTCCGTGCATATGTCACGATGCTTGCCTGTCTGACGGCGGTGCTCGTGTTTGCGGTATATCTTTTCGGTGCAAGAGTGTTGGTGCAGGCGCTTATCGCCGTCTGCGTTATGCTGGCTGCCGAAGCGGTCTGCTGTCTTGAGATATACCAAAGGCGTATAACTGCCGAGAATATGCTTTCTGCAGCGATAACAGGCGTGCTCTGTGCATTGCTCTGTCCTGTTTCGGCAACGCATATTATGCCGATGTTTATGGCGGCGACCGCTGCCGTCATCAAGCATGCTTTCGGTGGCAGGGGCAAAAACCTCATCAATCCCGCCTTCGGCTCGGCGCTTGTGTCTGAATTGCTTTTCGGCGATATAATGCACAGCTTTACAGAGCCTTTCAAGTATCACACGGCGTTCACCTTGTTTATCGAACAAAAATATATTGATGCGTCGGTATCGGCTTCGCCGCTTGAATATATGCTCGGCGGCAACGAATTGACAGAGCTCGACCTGCCCGAGCTGCTGCTCGGCTTTGTGGCAGGCAAAAACGGCGAAACATCGGTCGCACTGCTCTTTTTGCTGGGAGTCGTATTGCTTTGCATGGGTATTTCTGAGTTCAGAGCAGGCGCTTCTTACCTCGCAACCTTGTTTATAATGGCTTACTTCTTCCCTATCGGAGTGAGCGAAGCGACATATTATGCTATCTGGCAGGTCATAACCGGTGCGGTAATGATAGTTGCGGTGTTTGGTATGAGCGATCCGACGACCACGCCTGCGTTCTCCGGCGGCAGAATAATCTTCGGCGTGGGCTGCGGACTTTTGACATATATATTGCGCGTGACCGTCTCGGCGTTCGACGGCGCTATAGCGGCACTCGTCATCATGAACCTTTTGACACCGCTGATAAACGCTTTGACAGCACCTGCTCCAAAGCGTCCCAAGCGAGAGGAAATATCAAATGCTTAAAAACACACATTCGGTCGTCGACATCACTGACCTCGGTGCAGAGGGTGCAGGCGTCGGCAGATATGAGGACGGCAGAGTAATATTCGTTCGGCGTTCTGCGGTCGGCGACAGGGTCGACGCTCATATAATCAAAGAAACCTCGGGCTATCTCGTCGCTCGAATAGACAAATTGCTCGTTTCTTCACCTGACAGAATAGAATGCGACTGCCTTTATTTCGACAAAGGCTGCGGCGGCTGTACGTTCAGACATATTTCGTATGAGGCAGAGCAAAAAGCAAAGCTCGCCTCTGTCAGATCTGCACTGAGAGCAGTCGATGACAGCATACTGCCAAAAAGCATTCACACCGCACAACCTGTGGCGTATCGTAATAAGGCGGCTTATCCCGTCGATGCGGAATTGCACTTTGGCTATTATGCACAGCGTTCGCACAGAGTTGTCGCACACGACAGATGCCTGCTCGAGCCCGAAATATTCTCGCAAATAGCCTCTGCCTTTTGCGAGCTTTGCAAAGAATACGGCATCAGCGGTTATGACGAAAAAAGCGGCAGGGGCGTTTTGCGGCATATTTTCATGCGTTCCAACAGAGAAGGCGACATCCTCCTGATGCCTGTCGTGAATGCTGCCGAATTGCCGTGCGGCAAGGAACTCGCACAGGCGATGACAGAACGCTTTGGCTGCATCAAGGGCATTTGCGTCAATGTCAATCAAAAAAACACCAACGTCATCACCGGCGAAAGAACATATATGCTTTTCGGCGACGAATATATCACCGAAACATTGCTTGGTAAGCGTTTTAACGTCAGCGCGGGCTCGTTCTTTCAGGTCAATCCGTACGCGTGTGAATTGCTTTATTCCATCGTGCGCGATATGGCATCAGGCGCAAAGATACTGCTCGACCTCTATTGCGGCATAGGCACGATAGGGCTGTGCGCCGCAGATGATTCCGCCAAGCTTTGCGGTGTCGAGGTCGTCAGTCGAGCCGTCGCCGATGCGAAAGTTAATATGTCGCTCTGCGGCAGAAGTGACGATGACACACTTTTTGTCTGCGGAGATGCCTCTGTCGGCGTTTCGGAATGCACAAGAAAATTCGGTGCTCCCGACACTGTCATAGTCGATCCGCCGCGCAAGGGCTTGTCTGCCGATGTTGTCGACGACATCGCAAAAGCGGCGCCGAATAGATTGATATATGTTTCGTGCAACCCATTTACCCTTGGCAGGGACCTCGAAATGCTGAAGCAGTCGGGATATGCCCCGACACGCATCGAGTGCGTTGATATGTTCCCGAGAACAAACCACGTTGAGACGGTTGTGTCGCTGTCGAGGAAACCATAACAAAAAATTTAGGGCGGGGCAAGACAATGCGTCTTGCTCCGCCCTGTGCGTTTTATTGCTCGGTGTTGAGTGTGATGAGATTTGACTTTCTTTTTGCGAAAATACCGATGCTTAAAAGTATAAGGCATCGGCACTTTTCTTTATTCTGCAAACAGCGGTGTAGAAAGATATCTGTCACCGGTATCAGGCAGAAGTACTACAATAGTTTTCCCTTCGTTTTCGGGGCGCTTTGCGAGTTCGATAGCCGCCCACGCAGCAGCACCTGAAGAAATTCCCACAAGAACACCCTCGCTTTTGCCAATGAGCTTTCCGGTAGAAAATGCATCTTCATTGGAAACCTGAATGATCTCGTCATAGATTTTAGTGTTGAGAACATCGGGAACGAAGCCTGCGCC
>CAZNCN010000010.1:0-10530 GCA_964571635.1 uncultured Ruminococcus sp.
GTACTTAGAGCGTCTGATAGAAATAGAAGGCGAAGAAGGAGAGTTAAAGAGTATGGTCTCCAGCTGCGCGAAAAGCAGAAGGCTAAGAGATATTATGGTATTCTGGAGAAGCAGTTTAAGAACTACTTTGTAAAAGCAGACAAAAAGCCCGGTCAGACCGGTGAAAACCTGCTTACTATGATCGAGACCAGACTCGACAACGTAGTTTACCGCATGGGACTTGCCAGCAGCCGCAGAGAGGCTCGCCAGCTCGTGTTCCACGGACACTTTACTGTAAACGGCAAGAAGGTTGACATTCCCTCGGCGCTCGTCAAGGTTGGCGACGTCATCACTGTCAAGGATTCAAGCCGCAAATCAGAAAAAATTAAATCGCTTATCGAGAATATCGGCAGCAGACCCGTTCCCGCCTGGATCAGCGTTGACAACCAAAACGCTTCTGCTACCATCGTTGCGCTTCCTACAAGAGCCGACATCGATTTCCCCTTCGAAGAGCATCTCATCGTCGAGTTGTATTCAAAATAAACCGTTCATTTTGTTCGTGTTATATTTGATCGCAGCCGACCAACCAATAAGGAGGTTATCAAATGATTGAAATCGAAAGACCGAACATCGCTACTGCTGAACTTAGTGAAGACGAAAACCACGGTGTATTTGTCGTCGAGCCTCTTGAAAGAGGCTATGGCATAACGCTTGGCAACGCGCTTCGTCGCGTTCTGCTCAGTTCTTTGCCCGGTGTTGCTGCTACAAGCATCAAAATCCAGGGTGTTCTGCACGAACTTTCGACCGTTCCCGGTGTGACCGAGGACGTCACCGAGATCGTGCTCAACGTCAAAGGCATCGTTGCAAAGCTTCATTCACAAAAGCCCAAGACTTGCATCATCAATGTACGCGGCGGCAATGTTACCGCAGGCGACATCCAGGTCGATTCGGATATCGAGATTCTCAATCCCGAACACCACATTGCGACCGTCGACGACGGTACTCCGTTTTATATGGAGATAACCTTTGATCACGGTAGGGGATATGTTTCCAGCGATAAGAATAAATCGTTAGTAGAGAGCCCTGTTATCGGTGTTGTCTACACCGACTCGATCTATACACCCGTTAAGTCGGTCAACTATGTTGTCAGCAACACACGTGTCGGCAACGTAACAGACCTCGACAAGCTCACGCTTGACGTCACGACTAACGGCACGATTACTGCAAAAGAGTCTATCTCGCTTGCAGCAAGAATTCTTACCGAACACCTCAATCTTTTTGTTGGACTTTCTGCCGACGCCGTCACCACCGAAATCATGGTAGACCGCGAGGAGAGCAAAAAAGAGAGAGTCCTCGAAATGACTATCGATGAGCTGGATCTGTCGGTCCGCAGCTATAATTGCCTTAAGCGCGCCGGCATCGATACCGTTGAGAACCTTGTCAATAAGACTGAAGACGAAATGATGAAGGTTCGCAATCTCGGCAAAAAATCGCTCGAGGAAGTTATTCAGAAGCTCGCCTCTCTCGGCTTAGCTCTGAAGAAGCCCGAGGATTAATTCAAGTTTAAAGGAGGCTTGGCATAAAATGCCCGGAACAAGAAAACTTAGAAGACCCACCGACCATAGAATGTCCATGCTCAAGGGTATGGTCACCTATCTTCTCGAGATGGGTCAGATAGAGACAACCGTAACTCGCGCAAAAGAAGTCAGCGCGCTTGCAGATAAAATGATCACTCTTGGCAAAGAGGATACCCTTGCTGCCAGAAGAAGAGCACTTGCTTTCCTTAAAAAAGAGAGTGTCGTTGTTAAGCTTTTCACCATCATCGCTCCCAACTATGCTGAAAAGAACGGCGGCTATACCCGCGTTCTCAAGATAGGTCCGAGACGTGGTGACGGCGCTGAAATGGCCGTTATCCAGATGGTCGACGCTGACGCTATTTACAAACCCACCGAGCCTAAGAAAGGCAAAAAGGCTGCAAAGCCCGCTGAAGAAGCTCCTGCAGCTGACTAAGTTAATTAAAAAACTACCGACCTTGCGTGTGACGCTTGGTCGGTAGTTTTGTTTTGCGATCAATATTATGATTTATTGGTTTTGCTTGCTTTGCTCACTCGCTTCGTAATACGCTATTGCGAGGTCGACCACCAGTCCGTAGCTCGCCGTGCCTTCCTTTTGACCCTGCGAAGTGAGATATGCATTGTTTATCTTGTCGGTGACGGTCGAGGCGGTGCTGCTTTGATATTTTTTGAACATGACAGAATAGCTGTTTTGCTCGCCACGCATTTCGCTTGTATAGTATTCCGCAACAAAATCGTTGTAAAGCTCTTTGTCGGCGTTATAGAGCGCAGTGCGCAGATAATTGAGCATACTCGTGTAGGCTGAATATCTGATATACTCGTCATCGCTTTGTATACACACGAGGTATGCCACAAAGTTTGCCTCGTCCTCGGGTGCTATGCCGTGCTGATGCGCCATCTCGTGCGCCATGGTAAACGGTGCGATAAAGTCGGGATAATTGACGTTGATATTCGACTCACCTGTTACGAACGAATATACGCCCGAAATGTGAGTGTATGTGAAAGGCTCTGAAAGCGCAATGGGCTTGGGATTGACCGCATAGCCGTCGATATAGTCGACATTCGCACAGTACCTCGCATAGTCGGCGTTGAGCTTTGTGACCAATTCGTCATAGGAATATGGCATCAGCGATTCGCCACTCGGGGCAAAAGTCGTGCCTTTGCACAGCTCCTTTGTTTGCAATGCAACATATACTGCCGTGTTGTATATCTGCTCTGCCGAGACCTTGGCATCTGTCAGTCCGAGATTCTTCTCGAGAGGATGCCTGAAATAGCAGGTGCCGAATGCCGTCATAAACAGACTCAGCAATATCGCAGCGATACAAACGAGCACCTTGACGGTTCTGTATGCACCTTTCAGTGTGGTTTTTTTGCCGTCTATGACGATTATGCGCACTATTGCGTATGCCAACAATATCGGCAGGCAGACTATGATTATCTCGAAAAGTGAGAAATCAAACCAGCCTGTGATAAGCGACATAAAACGCCTGATGTACATGCCCGGGTATCTCGACCAGAATTCGCCGAAATCGGGGAATAGCCTTGACAGCAGATATATGCATAGCGCAGAAAGCAGTACGATATAGAATGCTTTCATGTGCTTTGCGCCGAAGCCTGCCTCTTTAAGCTCGGCTATAAAGCCTCTTTTTTGTTTTTTTGTATCTTGCTGTGTGGTGGATGCTTCATCCGTCATTTTTTTACCTCTACGGTCCAGTTAAATTCATCGGGCTTTGTGCCGAACTGAATGCCCGTCAGCTCGTCATACAGCATCTGCGAGACAGCGCCGATCTTGTTGTCGTTGATGGTGACGATCTCATCCATGATGTCGAGCACTCCGACAGGCGAAATAACGGCCGCTGTGCCTGTGCCGAACATCTCTTTGAGCGTTCCGTTTGCAGCCGCTTCTTTGATCTCGTCGATCGAAATACGGCGCTCGTTGACGGTATAGCCCTTTGCTCTCAAATAATTGATAACAGAGTCACGCGTTACGCCGGGCAGGATGTTGCCCTCGAGCATCGGAGTGCATATCTCGTCACCGATGACAAAAAAGACATTCATTGCGCCGACTTCGTCGACATATTTGTGATGTACACCATCGAGCCAGAGCACCTGATCATAGCCCTTTAAAGCCGCCTTTTGTTGACCAATGAGCGACGATGCATAGTTGCCGCCGACCTTGGCAAAGCCGGTGCCACCCTTGACCGCTCTTACATATTCATCCTCGACATAGATCTTGACGGGCGCAAGCCCTGCGGCGTAATATGCACCGACAGGCGACAGAATTATCGCAAAAAGATATGTTTTTGAGGGATGCACGCCGAGCATCGCATCGGTCGCGATAATAAACGGTCTGATATAAAGAGAGGTACCGGGCAGGGTGGGGATCCAATCCTCTTCGACTTTGATGAGCTCGCAGAGTGCCTGCATAACGTCATCTTCGTTGACCTTGGGAATGCACATGCGCTCGTTGGTGTTGTTCATGCGCTCAATGTTTTTGTGCGGTCTGAAGAGCAGTATGCGGCCGTCGGGCGCACGATATGCCTTCATTCCCTCGAACATCTCTTGTCCGTAGTGAAACACCATGCAGGCAGGCGAGAGCGAAATATCGCCAAACGGCACTATGCGTGCATCATGCCAGCCGCATTCGGGTGAGTAGTTCATCAAAAACATATGGTCGGTAAAATATTTGCCAAATCCGAGCTTGCTCATGTCGGGCTTTGACTTTGGTGACGCTGTTTTGTTTATTGTAATATTCATAAATTAAACCCTCCTTAAGTATGTGATTATTATACTACTCAAAGCATAAAATTACAAGAGCAAACCTGCCTATAAACGCCTGCGAATAATATTTAATTTAATATAATACCAAGTTAATATTTGTGGTTTATAATTTCAAAGAATAAATAAAAGGAGCATTTTTATGCGACTGAAGAAATGGCGTGCATTTCCGTTGACGATTGCTGTTTTTGCGGTCATCGTCGCGAGCATAGTGCTTATGCCTTTGTTTACCCCGAGCGAGCTTTATTCCGACCTCGAAAAGCCAATAACAGGCAGCCCTACGGTTTCTGTCGATGGCACGGTTTCAGAGTTTCCCGAGCAGGATGATAGCTTTGCCGAATCGGTTGATGATGCCGTTTCGACAGAGGGCTTCGCTTATGGATTGTATATCGACAACGAGTTTATCTGCGCGTGCACCGACAAAGCTGCAATAGACAGTGCACTTGAAGTTTTGCTCGATCTCAAGACAAAATCATTTGGCATTGATGGCGCTGTTAACAGCGAGTTCGCCAGCGAGATCGACATAGTCGGCGGCAATTATCCATACGATTGCAGAGTCAGCGCCAGTGGCATTAAGCCACTGCTTGGCATCAACGATCAGCAGAGCGCAACGTTTGAGATCACTGATGTTTACGGCAATCTGCTTGGCATTGATATTTCTGTGATTACATACGCACACTGCGAGGGCAACGAGCCTGTCGGCTATGATACCGAGACGGTTTATACAGACCTCAAGCGCGACGGAGTTACCTCTGTCGTCACAGAGGGCGTCGATGGCGAAGCCTATGTCATCTGCGACAGGGTCTATGTCGACGGTGAGCTCGTCAGCACCGATTATATTAAAAACGATATTATCAAGCAGCCTGTCAACGAGGTGGTCATGGTCGGCGTTGCAAGCACGGTCATGGATACCGCAGCGTTCGACGGATTCTTTGCTAATCCCACCGACAGCGGATATTGGATCTCGTCCGGCTATGGCGGCAGAGAGCTCGGCGGAGCATCTGACAGCCACAGCGGCATCGACCTCGTCAAGATCGGCGATTCGTGCAACAAAGAGCCCGCGTATGCATCTGCGGACGGCGTGGTTATATATGCATCGAGCCGCAGCTCGTTCGGCAATCTCGTCATAATCAAGCATACCGATCGCATCAGCACCTATTATGCACATCTGCATTCGGTCTCTGTCAAGGTCGGCGATGTCGTCAAGCAGGGGCAGGAGATAGGCAAGATCGGCAGCACAGGCAATTCAACGGGCCCGCATCTGCATTTCGAGATACGCCTTGATGATAGCCCTGTCAACCCTCAGAAGTTCCTTGATTATAAGCGAGCATATTGATTTTAAAGCTAACAAAAAGCCCTGCGCGTGCAGGGCTTTTTTGTGTTGCTTTATCGCTTATTTCTTGTTGCGATTTATTTCTTCTTTTTGATGACTATAAAGACTACTGCTGCGACCGCGATTATCGCGACTACGACAATGATTATCCACCAGGGGAATGCATCGCCTTGCGTATCGGTTTGCGACTCGCTGCTGTCTGCGGGAGAGGTTTCGCTCTCATTCGAGGGAACGTTGCTGCTCTCATCGGGTGCTGCAGAGCTTGCTGCATCGCTGCCTGCATCGGGAACAGAGCTTGTGTCTGCCGACGATTCGTCACCCGAAACAGGGTCATCGGTGATATCGCTGACAGTGTCGTCCGAGCTTTCGTCGGGATCTGAAACATCGGCGGTCTTGCCGACAGCGATCTCGATGGGCTGCGTATAGAGTACATATACAGAGCCTGCCTTGGTCTTTGTCGAATAGCCACATATGACTGTTGCCTTGCCGTCCTTGAGTGCGGTGACCTTGTCGCCGTCGACGTTAATAACGTCATCGCCTTCGATGACTTTGATGACCGAGGGCTTGATGCTCGAGGTCTTGCGACCATAGGTCGTGCCGTTTATTGTTATTGCAGTTTCTTCGCCTACCGTGAGCGTCTTGTTCTCAGCCGAAACGGTCTTGAACATATCTTCAAACCATTCGCAGTTGTTGGTGGTGATACCGTCGCAATAGGTTTTCCAGGCGTTGTTGTTGTTGCCGGTAGCATATGTCCACGGCCAAACGGTTATGCCGCGGTCTGTTGCGCCTGTGGTGAAATAGCCCGAAACAGAGCCATAGTTGATGTTGATGGTGCTGTTATAGAGCATAGCCGCTCTCATGTTGGTGTAAAGCGTGTTGATGGCGGAATCAACATCTGTCGAGGTGCCGTTGGCGTTCATAAGATAGCCTGTCGACATGCCGGGCAGTTGGGATGTTATCTGTCCGATGAAGTTGGTGCCGAATGTGATAAAGTCAACCTTGTCCTCCATCTGATATTCCTTGAGCAATTTTGCAACAGCAGCGACCGTGTTGTTGTTTGAACCCTTGATCTCGATGAATATGCGAATCTCTTTGTCCTTGAAATATTCGCAGAGCTCTCTGAATGTGGGGATGTCCTCGCCGTTCTTGAGCTTGTATTGCCTTATCTCGGCAAGCGTCATGCCGTTGATAGTCTTTGTGCCTGTGTAGTTGGTGGTGCGGTTGATGGTGTTGTCATGCATTATGATGATCTCACCGTCAGAGGTGATGTCGACGTCGATCTCAAACACGTCTGCGCCGCGCTCGAAAGCAGTCTTGAATGCCTTCATAGAGTTTTCGGTTTCCAATGCCGAAGCACCGCGGTGAGCTATGACCGAGGGGGTACGAGTCATTGTGTTGGTCTTAAAGAGCGACTCGAGATAATCTGATATCTTTGCCGCATTGTCAGAAACTATGCCGTTTGCACCCGAAGTGATGGCGTATGCACTTTCGACGATGTCTTTTTCGTCAGTTTCGACCCAAACGGCAACTGCCAGCTCCTGCAGCTCCATGACTGTGTTCTTTTGTGCTTCGTCAGCGTCGATGATGCACGAAGTTGCATCGCTGCCTCTGACCTTGACTCTGAGTGCGTGAAGCTGCTTGGAAGTCAGATCTGTGCCTATGTCGTCAAGTATGAGCGTGCCGCGCAGCATCTTGTTGCTGGTGCGTGCGGATTTGATGGCTGCGGCATTTGAGGTGACGATGAATGCGTCGTTCTTGCCGGAATTTTTGAGCGCCTGAGCGACGTTCTTTGCTTCGCTCTCGGTCTTGACTTCAAAGCCGGGAATGATGTTGGCATCAACGAGTGTTTTGATGGTGTCGGTCAGCGTCTCGACGTCGACATTCTTGCCCGCAATGTCGATGATGACATTGCCGGGATGATTCTTTGCAGATACAAGCTTGGTTGCATTTTTGATGCTGTCAACGCGCTGAATGTTTGCGATGGGGTTGAGAACGTTGCCGTTGTCGTGCTCGGGCGAAGCGAGCTTTAATGTGACGGCTGCTTTATCGATTTCTTCGACCTGCAGGACGACCTTGAGGTTTTTGACCATGACAGATGCATAGTTGACTGTAAATCCGACATAGCCCTTTTTATAGGTGTTGCTGAGTGCATCGACGTAGGTGATCTGCTCGCCGTCGATGTTGTACTGCACCTTTTGATCCTTGCAGACGACATTGGCGGTGTGGAATGCATCCTTGAGCGACGAAATTGTGTACGAGAAGGTCGAAATGACGTTCCAGGCGTTGCCTGCGGTGCGTTCTGCATATTCAACGCCGCTCGAGCCTGTGGTGTTCTCTCTCATGCACATGTGCATATAAGGATATCTGTTGCCGTCTGTGCCGCCTGTCGACTGACCGCGGTATACGATCGAGCACCAGCGTGAGTTGTTGAGAGTTTCTATCATTTTGAATTCGGCAGAAATAGAATAATCGCCGAAATCGGCAAGCCACATCGGCAGGGTGAGGCGGACATAGTCGTTGCCGGTGTTGCCCATCTTCATGCCTTCCGAGGAAAAGACAAAATAGCTGTCTGCAACGTTGGTGGTGCAGCCTTCTGCCTTGAGGTCGGCTATCGAAGAAACCTTGGTGAGGTCTTTGCTGTAGAGCACATAGTCTTTTTCGCTTGATTTTTTAGCGACGACATAGACTGTGCGTGTCTTGCCCGATGCAGAAACGGTCAGCGGTGTAACGCCCGATTCTTTGGGGGTGAATTTGGTGATGACATCGTCACCGTTTTTGAACTCGCACGTTGTGATGAACGTGCCGCCGAAATCCACCTGATAATCGGCAAGACTGATCTCCTTGCCGACAGTTGCAAGGATATAGGGGTTGTTGTCGGTGACCTTGATTTTGGTTGCTGCCGATGCGGGTATCGAAGCGACTACCGCACAAAGCATGACCAGCGTGATGAAAAGAGCCAATGTTTTTTTCATAGCAGTCTCCTTTAGCTGTTTTTATGGCTTAAAATATTATCTATGGCGTCTGCAACGACATAGTCGGCTTTTTTGAGCTCCGCCTCAGCCGTTTCGTCGCTGACGCCTGTCTTTTCGGTTATCATAACAACCGCGCGCCGCAGCAGCTTGTCGTTTGAAGGCTTCATATAAGCCATTGTGTTGCCGCGTACTCTGCCGATGAGCACCATCGCACCTGTTGAAAGCATGTTGAGTATCATCTTGGTGGCAGTGCCTGCCTTCATTCTCGTCGAGCCGCTTATGACTTCGGCACCTGTGACCGCGATGATGGGAATATCAGACAGCGGAATAAGCGGCGAATCGGGATTGCACGACACACATATAGTCGTCGCTCCCTTTTCGTGTGCATATCTCATCGCTCCCTTGACACATGCTGCGCTGCCGCTGGCAGAAATGCCGACAAGAACGTCATTCTTGTCAAAGCCCTTTGAAGAAAGCAGGTCAAAGAACTCGCTTTCGTTGTCCTCCGCCGATTCGACAGAGCTGAATGCAGCTTCTTTGCCGCCTGCGATGAGGCCTTGAACGAGCTCGGGCGAAACGCCGTAGGTGGGCGGACACTCGCTCGCATCAAGCACGCCAAGCCTGCCCGATGTGCCTGCTCCGACATAAAAAAGCCTGCCGCCGTTTTTGATGGCGCTTGCTATGGCTTCTATGCCTTTTGCGACAGACGGCAAACATTCTGAGACCGCTGACGCAACTGTTTTATCCTGCTCGTTGATGCAGGATGCTATCTCGATTGCCGACATCTTGTCGATGCCGACACTTTGGGCATTTCGCCCTTCGGTTTTAAGTTTTGCAATATCCATGTTGTATACACTCCCTAAAAATACTACCATATCCCATCGCTTTTGTCAATCGCAAAAAGCGGTTTTTGCATTGACAAGCACATTTCTCTGTGGTAGAATACAGACAGATAAAACTGTTTTTGCGGAGGCGTTGATATGTTGAACGGCAGATATTTGATCAGCGTGGTTGTTCCCTGCTATAACGAGAGCGAAGCATTGCCTTATTTTTATGACGAAATGACAAGAGTGCTTTCAACCATGGATGTCGATGGCGAGATGATCTTTGTCGACGACGGCTCAAACGATGCTACGCTTGACATATTGCAAGACCTCGCAAAGCGAGATAAACGAGTCAGATTTGTTTCGTTCTCTCGCAACTTCGGCAAAGAGGCTGCTATGTACGCAGGCTTAAAGGCGGCAAACGGCGATTTTGTCTGTATTATGGATGCCGACCTGCAGGATCCGCCTGCGCTGCTTCCCGAGATGCTCGATGCTGTTTTAAACGATGGCTATGACAGTGTCGCTACCAAGCGCAGCACCCGAGAGGGCGAGCCCCCGATCAGATCGTTTTTTGCCAACTGCTTTTACGGTATAATCAATAAAATGTCCAAGGTCAAGCTCGTGCCCGGTGCGAGAGATTACAGACTGATGAACCGCAAGATGTGCGATGCCGTTCTGTCGCTTGCAGAATACGATCGCTTTACAAAGGGCTTTTTTGAGTGGGTCGGCTTTAAAACAAAATGGCTTTCATACCCCAACATTCAGCGTGTCGCAGGCAAGACAAAATGGTCTTTCTTTAAATTATTTAAATATGCACTCGAGAGCATCGTTTCTCTTTCGACTTTCCCGCTCACCGCAGCCTCTGTGATAGGCGGCGTTATATCTGTGCTCGGGCTGGTCGGCATTATCGTATGTGCCTGCCTCAGCTATGGCGTCGGCATATGGTCGTCTGCAGTGATCTGCGTCGGTGGAATGGTCATGCTTTCGATAGGCATCATGGGCATGTATGTTTCACGCACCTATATGCAGGTCAAAAACCGCCCTGTTTATATAGTCAGTAAAACTGAAAA
>CAZNCN010000010.1:10630-62819 GCA_964571635.1 uncultured Ruminococcus sp.
ATAGTCAGTAAAACTGAAAAGGATATATAAAGCTATTTTAAAAAGGAGTATTATATTATGAAACTCGGTATGATCGCTCCCTCGCACGATGCTGAGGGCATCAAAAAGGTCGCTTCCTATGGCCTGCATTATGCAGAATTCGACATCAACGCCGACGACATTCATTATGTTAACTTTGATGAAGTCCTTGAGGCTATGCATCAGTATGACGTCAAGATGGGCGCTATCGGCAGATGGGGCAGGAACCGCATCCTCAGCGACGGCTCTATCAACCAAAAGGAACAGCAGGATGAGTTTGACCTCATCGATGCATGTGTCAAGCTTGGCTGCCCTGTTTATTGCACGGGCTGCAACTATATAAAGGAGCTTTCTTATTATTCCAACGTCACCGCAGCAATCAAATATTTTGAGTCGCTCATCGCTTATGCCGACGGCAGAGTCAAGATCTGCACCTATAACTGCGATTGGAACAGCTTTGTCAATAAGCCTCACGAGTGGGACATTATTCACGACCATTTAAAAGCGCTCGGCATCAAGTTTGACCCCTCACACACCATCAACGGCGGCAGAGATTATCTGTCAGAGGCAGCAAAGTATGCAAGCAATTTTGACCACGTTCATCTCAAGGGCACGCTCAACATCGACGGTGTTCATGTCGATGATCCTCCCGCAGGGCTTGACAGCGTCAACTGGGGCGCATTCTTCTCGATCCTTTATAAGAATCATTATGACGGAATGCTTTCTATCGAGCCGCATTCTGCTACATGGCAGGGCGAGCTTGGCGAAAAGGGCATCAGATATACCATCGAGTATATGAACAAGATGCTTTTTAATGACTGAGCCCTGTATGCTGTTCAAAAAGAGATTTAACAAAAACAAACCGCCAAAAGACACATCGAGTGTTGAGTTCCGCCGCTGGATGTGCATGAAGATTGATGGCAAAACGCTCAAATATATACTTGAGCGAGGCGAGGACAGCGTCGACTCGGTCATAGGCAAGGGCGGCGTGCTGTCTTATCATGGCGGTATTCTCGAGGTCATCTGTGGCGAAAGGACGCTCTTTAGAGCCGACGGCGACACGCTTTCGGCGTGGGAGTTTATGTCGCTTGATGGAGTAACCCTGACAGGCATTGACCTTGAAACAGGCAAAGAACGCACGGTGATGTGTTATTACACCTATTACCGTGACTGAATTATATTTTAAATATCAAAAGGAGCAATAATTATGGCAAAACTCAGAGCCGGCATAATCGGCTGCGGCGGCATCGCAAGAGGCAAGCATATGCCTGCACAAAAAAGATTGGGACTCGTTGACATGGTCGCATTCTGCGATATCATCGAGAAACGCGCTCAAAGCGCTGCCGCTGAATACGGCACTCCCGACGCAAAGGTCTATACCGACTATAAAGAGCTGCTTAAGGATGGGAGCATCGACGTCGTATTCGTGCTCACTCCCAACCGTTCGCACAGCTTTATAACTGTCGACGCACTCGAGGCAGGCAAGCACGTCATGTGCGAAAAGCCTATGGCTATCAATCCCGAAGAGGCTAAAAAGATGGTCGACGCCGCAAAGCGCACAGGCAAAAAGCTCACCATCGGCTATCAGAACCGTCAGCGTCCCGATTCGCGCTATATCAAAGAAGAGTGCGAAGCAGGCACACTCGGCGAGATCTATTATGCAAGAGCAACCGCTCTCCGTCGTCGTGCAGTTCCCACATGGGGCGTTTTCACCAACGAGTATGAGCAGGGTGGCGGCCCGCTTATCGACATCGGCACTCACGCACTCGACCTCACTCTCTGGTGCATGAATAACTATAAGCCCGCTTATTGCGTTGGTTCTACCTTCCGCAAGCTGGCAGACAAGTTCCCCACCGGCAATGCATGGGGCGACTGGAAGCCGGGCGAGATCACTACCGAGGATGCAGCCTTTGGCTTTATCGTCATGGAGAACGGCGCTACCATCGTGCTCGAATCGAGCTGGGCGCTCAACATTCTTGATGCTCGTGAAGCAGTTACCACTCTTTGCGGCACCGAGGGCGGCGCAGATATGAACGACGGCGTCCGCATCAACGGCGTTCGCAACGGCAAGCAGTATATACTCAGACCAGCTGTCAACGGCGAGGGTGTCGCATTCTATGACGCATCCGGCGACGGCAAGCCCGAGGATCGCGAGGGCAGAGCCTTCATCGAGGCTATACTCAACGATACCGAGGTTGCTGTTACTCCCGAGCAGGCATATACCGTCAGCCTTATACTTGATGGCATTTATCAGTCTGCAAAGACAGGCAAGCCCTATTACTTCAATAAATAAAGGAGCAATACAGATATGAAACTCGGCGTTATAACAGTCCTTTTTGGCGACAGACCCTTGCCCGAAGCGCTTGAGTATCTGCGCTCGATAGGCATCGAGGAGCTTGAGGTCGGTGGCGGCGGATATCCCGGCAGAGCACACTGCAACCCCACAGCACTCCTTGCAGATCCCAAGGCACTCGCAGAATTTAAGGCTACTATAGATTATTACGGCATGCCCATCAATGCACTTTCGTGCCACGGCAACCCCGTGCATCCCGACAAGGATGTCGCTGCAAAGTTTGAGAGAGAATTCAACGAAACAGTTTTGCTTGCCGAAAAGCTCGGCATCAAAAAGATCATCGGCTTCTCGGGCTGCCCCGGCGACAGCGAGGGATCAAAGTACCCCAACTGGGTCACCTGCCCCTGGCCTGAGGATTTTCTGCATATTCTCGAGTGGCAGTGGAACGAAAAGCTTATTCCCTATTGGCAAAAGGAGGCTGCATTCTGCGCAGATCACGGCATAACCAAGATTGCGTTTGAGATGCATCCCGGCTTCTGCGTATATAATCCCGAATCGCTCATGAAATTGAGAAACGCCGTCGGTGATATCGTCGGCGCAAACTTCGACCCCTCGCATCTCATCTGGCAGGGTGTCGATCCTGTTGCTGCAATACGTTATCTCGGCAAGGCTATATATCACGTTCATGCAAAGGATACCAAGGTCGACAAGCTCAACACCGGTGTCAACGGCGTGCTTGATACAAAGCATTACGGTGACGAGATACATCGCAGCTGGGTGTTCAGAGCGGTCGGTTATGGCAACGATATGCAGTATTGGCGTGACATGATCTCTAACTTGCGCATGGTCGGCTATGATGACATTCTGTCGATCGAGCACGAGGACAGCATCATGACACCTAAGGAGGGTCTCGAAAAGGCTGTTGCATTCTTAAAGCAGTCTATGATGTCCGAGCCTCTGCCGCGCACCATGTTCTGGGCATAAAACGCTTTATCAAACAGGCTGTCGAACACCGACAGCCTGTTTTTGCTTAGGAGAGAAACATGTATATCAACACATTCGGCACTGCCATGCAAAAACGCTTCGGCAAAAAAATATATCGCCTGTCGCTTGACGGCGGGATGACCTGCCCAAACCGTGACGGCACCATCGGCTATGGCGGCTGCATTTTTTGCAGTGCTTCCGGTGGCGGAGAATTTGCCCAAAGGCAATGCAAAAGCATATCCGAGCAGATAACGGGAGCGATAGACTCACTGGGCAAAAAAGCCGTCGGCAGGGGATATGTGGCGTATTTTCAGTCGTTTTCAAATACTTATGCGCCTGTTTCGAGGTTAAGAGAACTGTTTTTGCCGGCGATAAACGACAGCCGCATTGATGCGTTGTCAATAGCAACCCGCCCCGACTGCCTCCCGCGGGAGGTCTTGATGCTCATAAGCGAGCTTTGCGACATCAAGCCCGTTTGGGTCGAGCTCGGCTTGCAGACGATGTACGAAAGCACCGCACAATATATCAGGCGTGGGTATCCTCTCTCCGTCTATGAAAAGGCGGTTGCCAATCTGAAAAGTGTCGGCGCCGAGGTCATAACGCATCTCATAATAGGATTGCCCGGCGAGGATGAGTTTATGGCGGTGGAATCCGCAAAATACGCAGGCTACGTTTCTGACGGCATTAAATTGCATCTTTTGCACGTTCTTCGTGACAGCGACCTCTATGAGGAATATAAAAAGGGCGCATTCAACGTGCTTTCGCTCGAAGAATACGCCGATATTCTTATTGAATGTATAAAATACATACCGCCTGAGGTCGTTTTGCACCGCATAACAGGCGACGGTGACAAGCGCACATTGGTCGCACCTATGTGGAGTGCTGACAAAAAGCGGGTGATGGGTTATCTGCAAAAAAGGCTTAGCGATGAGGATCTATTTCAGGGGAGCAAGCTTTGAGTTTGCGACTGCCTCTGCCCTGTCGTGAATGTCGATTATGCTGTCACAATAATCGCTCAGCAATTCGGCTGCCTGTTCCTGCTGCTTGAAAACATCGGCATAGCCGTCGAGGTCGAGCGAATAGCCGCCCTTGAAGGTTATCACGTATCCCGGTCTTGCAATGTATTCGTCATAGTCGTTGATAAAACCGTCATAGCGATATACGCCTGTGATGTCCTCATATTTATAGGTTATCACGTTGTCCCACGGCATAGGCAGATCTGTTGCAGGCACTGTGACCCTGTCAGAATAGAATCTGACCGCATCTGACGAAAGCAGCATAGCCTGGAATGCCGAGAACGCAAGTATCGCAGTCAGCAGCATATTGAGACCTGTTCTGAATTTTTGCGAGATCGTTATGTCAGTGAAAGCTGTCAGCCTTTTGCGTGCGGCACTGCTGATAAAAAGTACAGCGATGTGGTCATAGTGAGTTATCGCAGTGAACAGTGCAGGCATCGCGGCGAACAGAAACACGCCATAATACCACGGCATCGCAAGCGAGATTATGCTGTTGCCTGACAAAAGTCTGCACAGCATTATATATGCGCCGCAGTATATTGCGGCATAAAGCGGCAGGGTCAGCATAAACGTGCCGAGAATCTTGCCACGCAGCGCAGTCTTGTAGTGTTGCCTTGCAAAGCATTTATCTGATATCGGCACGAATGACGGTGGCATGTCATAAAGTGCTTTCAGCAAACGACTTTCGAAATCGAGCGGGCGTTTTTTCTTTTTGATAAGACGCTCTGTCTTTGCTCTGTCACCGTATAAAAACGACAGATATGCGTCGTCGGTTGTCATGGTCGGCAGGTAGGCGGATGTTTCATAAAGACTGCAGAGCGATGCAAGATAAGTCTCTTTTGCATCTTGGTCTTCAAAATTGAGGTGCTTGTCCTTGAGCGAAAACTGCTGCTTAAAGCATTCTTCCTGTCTTTCATAAAGCGTTGACAATTGCTTTTCGTCGGCAAAAACGGCTTTTATCGACGGCAGAAGTGCCGAAAGATGCTTTGTCAGCACTTCAAGGCAGGCCTGCAAACGCTCGTCTGTCTCAATGTAGGGAAAGACAAGGCACTCAAAGCTTTCGTTGCCAAAGGCATCTGCTATGTCTGTGAGCTCAAAAAATCTATGCTCAGAACGTCTTGATCTCAGCCTTGCAAAAAGCGTGCACGGGCAGCAGAGCTCGCCGCCCTTGACTCTAAACACTATTTCTATGCAAAGGCTGCCGAACCACATCTTGCGGCAGACACCTGATCTTGTGACATCTTTTTCTGAATAATCGGCAGACAGCGTATCTGCGGTATGCAAAGAGAACTCAAAGAATTTCTCGGTCAAAATGTTCGGTTTGATGGTGCTCTCCTCCCTTCAAAAACATATGTGCATACAAACACATAGTGATAATACACCTATTTTTTTGAATTGTCAACGAAAATAAAGATTTTATATTTGCCTATGGTAATTTTTGATTCGATGTGTTATAATACGTTATGGAGGTAGATTCAATGAGCTTTAAATCACGAATTTCACAGAGCGGCATCGCATCTGCGATACGCGCCATAGGCAGCGGCTGCCGTGACGTCAGACGTGGCGGCAGCTTTGTTCGCAGTGTTGCAGGCCGCAAAAAGAAGCTGGGCGATATGGACGCCGTCAGCGATTATGATGTGCTTAAAAAGATACTTAAAAATATAACGCTCGAGGATAGCGACGTTTTTGTAGATATTGGCTGCGGCAATGGCAGAGTTATAAATTATCTTTTGACTTCAAAATACAAATGCCGTGTTATCGGCGTTGAAAAGAACAGCGAGCTTGCTGCCGTTGCAGCCGAAACGTTCAGAAAGAAAGGCCGCGTCAGCGTAGTTTGCGCCGATGCCGAGGTGGCACTGCCGCCTGAGGGCACGGTGTTTTATATCTATTGTCCGTTTGAGGCGGCTCAGCTCGAGAGGGTGCTTATCAACATTGAGCATTCGGCACAGGATGCGATAAAGCTTATCTATGTCGACGATGTCAATTCGTCTGTCGTGCTTTGTCGTGACGGCTGGCAGCCTGATTGCACGGACAGCATACCTCTGCGCTATGGCGAGCCCATGCATTATGCTATTTACACCTATATGCCCTGACAGGCATAGATCGTGTTTTTTGGGGGAATGTTATCATGCATCTGTTTGGATTGATCATGCCGAGCAAGAGCGACGCCAGAATGCCCTTGTATGTCAATATAAACGGCAATTTTGATCTTGGCGACTATTCGCTCGATGCCGGCTCGGTGATCAGCTTTGACACATATTTTGGCTGCTTTTCGGTATCAAAATTTTTGAAATACACAACAGTCACTTCGGCAAAGCTCTCGTTCGTTTACAGGGGCGGGCTGCTGTGCAGGCTGCTTTCGTCAAACGGCAATGTCATCTGCGAACGTGAATTCAGTTCGTCAAAGGCATCTGTCGGCGAAATAGAATTTGATTTTAAAAATGCGGCGGACAACGAGTTTTATTATCCCGTTTTTGTTTCGACCGCAAAGGATACACGCTTTTTGGGCGGCGTATACAGCACCGACGCAGAGCCGAACGATATAAAGCTTGCTATTGTCACCTGTACATACAAGCGTGAGGATTTTGTCATTCGCACGGCAGAACGCATCAAGGCACTTTGCGAGGACAGCGACATCTCGGATGCGATAGAATATATTGTTGTCGACAACGGCAAGACGCTCGAGGGCAGACTGCCCGAGTGCGACAAGATACATTTGTTTTATAACAAGAATGTCGGCGGCAGCGGCGGCTTTACACGCGGCATGATCGAAGCTTATCGCAGTGAAACAGCTTTTTCGCATATTCTGATGATGGACGACGACATCGATTTTGACGAGAATGTTCTGATAAAGACGGTCAGCATTTTGAGAGTTCTCAAGCCCGAGTACCACGACGTGTGCATTGCCGGCGGTATGCTGCGCCTCGACGACCCGACGAGCCAGTTTGAGGCAGGTGCAAGGCGTGAGGGAGTCAACCTCTCTAACAAGTCGCTTACGCTCGTCGGCATAGATGCACTGCTTGCCAACGATAAAGAAGAAAAAGCAGACTACGGCGGCTGGTGGTATTATTGTATGCCTATGTCGTTCATAAGACCCGACAATCTGCCGATGCCTTATTTTATCAAGGACGACGACGTTGAGTTTTCGCTCAGAAACAACGCAAAAATAATGGTCGTCAACGGCGTTGGTGTCTGGCATCGCGACTTTAACGAAAAATATGTGCCGTACCTCGATTATTATACGGTTCGCAACGGACTTGTCACCAACTCGGTCTATCATCTCAAGACCTCATCGGGTGGCACGGCGGGCATGATACTTGAGCGCATATGCCGCTCGATAGTTTATAAAATGCCCGAAGCCAACAGGTTTTACAGCTTGGCACTCGGCGATTTCTTAAAAGGCCCTAAGTTCTTCTTTGAAACCGATCCCGAGCTGCTCAATACACAATTGCGTTGTATCGAATCACGCCCGATGCCCGAGCTTGAGGGTACGGACGAGGAGAAAAAGCAGCAGATGCGCCGTGCGGTATTCACCACAGCATTCTGGCGAGTGCTTGGCATGTATCTCTGGGCGTCGGCAAAATACCTGCTTTTGCGCGGCAGAGCGTGCAGGCAGTACGCCGAGGCACACAAAAAGATGACCTCGCTCGAGAATTGGCAAAAGATACTCGAGATATAAGATCGTATTTAAGCATATTTGCAAATCAAAAGCCGAATGGTTTGACCCATTCGGCTTTGTTTTATTCGTTTTCGCTCTGAGTGTTGTTATCGTTATTGTCGCTATTATCGTTTTTATCGCGATTTTCTTTCTTTTTGCGCTTTTTAAAGTCAAGCACGATATAGATCGGTGCGCAGACAGCGGCGAAAAGCACCACGACGATCATGATGATCTGGAATATTTTTTCGACTGTGCTCGAGCCCTCGAACATGTCGCTTATCTGCATATCGCTGTTTTCGTCACTTATGTCGCTTTCAGAGCCCTGGTCTGACGAAGCATCGGCGGAAGCGGTGTCATCGCTCCTGTCTTCGTTTGAAACCTCGTCCTGCGATTCGTCATCGCTTACGTCAGGATCGGGCAGGGGGTGAGTTTCACGGTAAGCGGCTTTGGCATCGTCACGCGATTGAGCGACTATGCGAATGAGCTTTGCGGCATCGGAGATCGCCATTTTGCCATATTCGCCGTCTGTTGCCAATGAGCTGTATTGATCTGCCAGTGCTTTTATTTCGTCGGAATGCTCAGAGAGCTTCTCGCCTTTCAGCTTCTCGGCAATATCCTTAAGCTGTGCTATAACGTCGTCTGCTGATTTGGAATCAATGAGCGTGTCGTATCTGATCGCCATGCGTTCTATCTGCGCAATGACGGCACCCTTTGCATCATAGGTCTGGCATACTGCAGGCACAGAATAAAGCGTTTTGTCGATTTTGCCGATATAATCGCCCATAAAGTACTGCGCATATGCAAAGAATGCCGCGCCGTCTGCACCGTTGTTGCGTGATGCCAATATCTGCTCTGCGACAGCCTCTGCACCGCCGTCACGCATACCCATCACCACCGAAAGACCGTCGCCCGAGAGCTCCATGGTTATGCCTGTCCATTTGGTGAAGGCATCGGTAGTGCCGTATGACATCGGGAAAACCGCGTCAAGATAGCCGTTTTTGAGCCATTGCTCGGTGTTTTGGTGCTTTTTTGTTATGGATTCGGAATATTGTGGAGCGACCGCCGCCGAAAGTATCATGTCGGGGCGCTCTTCTTTAAGCATTTCTCTGACTTTGAGCACAAACGCGGTGACAAGATCGGACTTGAACTCTGCAAACTTTTTAAACTCTGCGGAATTCTTGGTTATCTTGGTGGCGTCGATGCCCGTCTCGGCCTTGAACATCTCAAGTGTAGTGCTGTCATAGCCATAGTATATGCCCTCGTCATATCCGTCGGGATAGCGTATATAGTCGAGCTGGAAGCCGTCGAGGTCATAATTTTTGACTATGTATCTGTATGTTTCTGCAAGAAATTCACATACCTCGGGCAGGGCGGGATTGAGATAATAATGCTTTACGCCCGATGAAAGCAGATAATTTCTGCCGTCGCTTGCCTTGATGAGCCACTCGGGCTTTTTGTTTGCTACTGCCTGATTTTGGTTGCTGCTCGAGCTGTGGCAGACTCTGAATGTCGACATCCAGCCGTGTACCTCGATGCCATAGCGGTGGAACTCGTCGATCCAGATCTTTAAAACATCGGTGCTTCCGCACTTCGGGTTAGTTTCAAAAAGGCTGTCCTCGGGCATCGGGCAGAGCATGGTGTTGTCAAAAAGCAATTCAAGACAGACAGAATTAAAGCCTGCGTCGTATATCTTTTTTACGGTGTCTTTGATACTCTTTTCGGTGAACACGTCGGGACGCACCCACAGATTGCGTGTTTCGACCGCGGGTGCTTCTGTCAGCGAGACAAAAAGCTCGTCGGCGAGGCGGTCGAACCTGTATGCTTCGAGCACATAAAGTGCTGTGCTGTCCGAGTCGATATAGCCCTTTACACGCTCTGTCGATGCAGTGAGTGCGTTCAAAAGGCTCTTGGCTTTTTCATAATCCACATAGACTGCATTGGAATATGCATCCTGCAGCTTTTGCTCGTTTTGCTTGAGCAGCAGGTCTGCCTTTGACTTTGCACCGTCCTTGTCAAGCCCTATCGTGACAGTTTTTGCAGTCCTGTCAAGCACTGCGGTCATGCCGACGGAGGCGGCATCGATCAGCGGCTGCTTGTATGTGCCGATGGCAGAAATAACAAAGCCGCCCTCGGGAATGTCGTTGTTGTTGCCGCCGACAGAAACGACCTGTCCGGTTTTGTCAACGACGACCTCATAGCCCCAGGTGTTTGTGCCTGTCGAGGACTTGCTTTCATAAATAATGCAGGTGTTCTCTGCACGCGCCGAATTGATGCCGGTGTATTTGAGCTCTGTCGTTTTGAACGGCGATTGCTTGCCGTCTGTCGCAAACAATTGCATAAGTACAGGGTCGTATGCAACGGTCATGCCGACCTTGATATTGCTTTTGAGCCAGATGTGTCTTGACGATGAGCCCGAAACGACAAATCCGCCCTCGGGTATCTCGCTGTTGCCACCGCCGACAGACTTGACTACACCGTCAGAACCGACTATCACTTCTGTGCGGTATTCGTCATCTGTGCCTGTCGTCTTGCCTGTTGTATAGATGACAAGCGTATTCTTTTCGCTCTCGACATCGATGCCGTTTATCTGTATCGAAATGATGTCGTCATCGTCTGCTGCGCTGACAGTCAGCACGGCAAGTGCCGAAACCAGCGTTGCCAGCGTCAACAGCAGGGCTATAGCTCTTTTAATGTTCTTCATAACTCGACCTCTGTAATTTATTTCTATAAAATTATATATTGCATTTTGCGATTTGTCAATATTAAAACTTGACCTCGTGCAAAGCAGATGATATAATCATATACAGATGCTTTTATTTGCAAGAAGGAAATGGCGAGAAAGGGCAAGAAACATGGATATCTATACCGCAATACGCGCATTGACAGATTATGCGCTCGACAAAAAACTTATCGAAAAAAGTGACGAAACATATGTCATCAACAGTCTGCTTGACGCAGCGGGACTTGATTGTATGCTCGAGCCGTCGGTGGCATCGGGCTTTTCGTTGACACAGATACTTGACGCTTTTTGCGACCACGCAGTCGAAAAAGGCATTATCGAGCAGGATACGATAGCACGCCGCGATCTTTATGATACGCGCATTATGGGCATTGTCACTCCGCGCCCGTCACAGGTGATAAACGCATTTGCATCTCTGCCGTCAAAAGAGGCGACCGATATGTTTTACAAAATGTCGATAGACACAAATTATATCAGATACGACCGCATAGCAAAGAACGAATATTGGACTGTCGACACAAAATACGGCAAGCTTGAGATAACCATCAACCTTTCAAAACCCGAGAAAGATCCGCGCGATATTGCTGCGGCAGGCAAGGCGGTCGCATCGGGATATCCAAAATGTCTGCTCTGCCGTGAGAATGAGGGCTATTGCGGCACGCTTTCTCACCCTGCAAGGCAGAATATAAGGCTTATTCCGCTCACTTTGGCAGGCGAGGAATGGTTTATGCAATATTCGCCGTATGTTTATTATAACGAGCATTGCATAGTGCTTTGCAGTGAGCACAGACCCATGAAGGTCAATAAGGCATCCATAAGCAGGCTTGCTGATTTTGTCACGCTGTTTCCTCATTATTTCATAGGCTCCAACGCAGACCTGCCGATAGTCGGCGGCTCGATACTTTCGCATGACCATTTCCAGGGCGGCAATCACAGGTTTGCGATGGATGACGCAGAATGCGAGATAACGCTCGATATAGATAAGACAGGCACCGTTTCTGCCGAAATAATCAAATGGCCGTTGTCTGTCATACGCCTCAGATCGTTCGACAAAGATGCTATAGTTGATGCGGCGACCAAAATACTCGACCTGTGGCGCGACTGGTCAGACCCGAGCGCAGGTATTATAGCGCATGACGAGAGCGGCGACCACAACACCGTCACGCCCGTATTCAGGCGCCGCGGTGACGAATATGAGTGCGATGTCGTATTGCGCAACAACCTTACTACGCCCGAATATCCCATGGGCGTATTCCATCCGCATCCCGAAAAGCATCATATCAAAAAAGAAAACATCGGACTTATCGAGGTTATGGGACTTGCCATATTGCCTGCAAGATTGCATACCGAAATGAAGAAGCTGGGCGAAATGATGCTGTCGGGCGAGGATCTCAGACAGTGCAAGCAGACCGCACAGCACGCCGACTGGGCAGAGGATATTATGCGCCGCCACAGTGACCTTGATAAGAGCAATATCGACGAAGTGCTCAAGCAGGAGATAGGCCTCGTTTTTGCCGAAGTGCTCGAGGATGCAGGCGTATTCAAATGCACACGAGAGGGCAGGGAGGCGTTCATAAGATTTGCCTCTGAAATAAATCTGTGAGAAGTTCTGTGCGCAGAATAGCATATATAGCGCTTTTTGCTGTCGGCTCTGGTTTATAGGCTCGTCATAAGGCTGTTCGGCGATCAAAATATGCCTCGTGTTATCGGCTGTATAATGGCACTTTTGACCTGCTATATCACCGGAATGCTGTGGTACAGCTATGTTTCGGGCACTATGCTGCTGTATGCGTTTTTGACTGGCGTCCTGCCTTATCTGCTGCCTGACGCAGCAAAACTTGCCCTCGCCCTTTGGCTGTCAAAGCGGCTTCTGCGAGATGGCGGAATAATCAATAACTACCATACAAAATAAATATGATTCGGTCGTATAATTGAGAATAGCTAATCCCCCGAGGCGGTATCGGGGGATTTTTGATATTTCAGTTCAGAGGCAATTGCGGGTCTTGGTTTATGTGAGAGAAGTCGGGCTATTTCATCTCTATAGAAATTGCACGAATCGATTCGGCGAGGTCGTATAAGGCACACAGCTCTTCCCGGCAGCTATTTTAATATTGACTTACCAGCGGCAATGTGCTATTATTTTATATATAAGTATATAAGTTTGTTGAATATATTGAGATTTAACATAGGAATTAAGGAGTGATACAACATGAGCATCGCTTACAGTGCAACATTGCAATCCGTCCTTGAAAAGGCAAAGAAATATAACGGCTCGGTCTCGGCAGAGGCGTTTGTCGCCGCTGCGATAGAGATATTTAAACAGAATGATCAAAATTGCGATATCGTTTCGGATATGTCCGGTGCGATCGATAAATTGCACATCAAACACATAGATCTTGCCGAATTTTGCGAGGCGCTCTCGGATGTTGCCACAAGGTGCGACATATACGACAGTCTCAATTTCAAAAAGACGATAATGGTGGCAAGCATGAGAGCAGAAAAGGAAGGGCTCGATTGTCTTACGACCGATCACGTTCTTGCGGCTGTTTTTGATGATCCTACCGAAAGCATCGCAAACCTCTTGAATTCCGTCGAAAATACGGATAGCTGTCAGCACGAGGGCCATGACGAAGCATCTGTTCAAGACGAGCCGTCGACATCGGGCTATGGTGCACGTGTAGATGGTGCGGATTCCGGAGAGGGTGGCTATGGTGCTCCTCTCAACACATTGGATGAGGTTCCTGCATACTCACACGGTCCTGCACCCGAGCACCCGACATTTGGCACAGAGGCTTCGGGACAGAGTTCAGGCAAGGCTTCTCAGATAGGCAACGCTTCTGACATTTCAAAGCTCGTTGACCGCGTCAAGGTGATGCAGGATAAATTGCTCAACACCGTCTATGGACAGGACAACGCAGTCAGCGTCTTCTGCTCGGGATATTTCCAGGCGGAAATGCTCGACATGACCGACAAGAACAGATACAGACCAAAGGCGACATTTTTGTTTGCGGGCCCTCCGGGTGTCGGCAAAACGTTTTTGGCAGAGTCGGTTGCGAGCCTGCTCGGACTGCCGTATATGCGCTTTGACATGAGCGAGTATTCAGACAAAGAGGCAAACATAGAGTTCGCAGGCTCTGACGGCGTTTATAAAAACAGCAGCAGCGGCAACGTCACCTCGTTCGTGGCAGAGCATCCAAAGTGTGTACTGCTGTTTGATGAGATCGAAAAGGCGCATCTCTGCGTCATACACCTCTTTTTGCAGATACTCGACGCAGGCAGGCTGCGTGACAACTGCACCGATCAGGAGGTGTCGTTTAAAGACGCTATAATCATATTTACCACCAATGCTGGCAAGCAGCTTTATGAGGACAGCGAAACCTATGACTATTCATCGCTTTCTCGCAAGGTGATACTTTCGGCACTCGCAAAAGATAAAAAGCCCGAGAGCGATGCGCCGCTGTTTCCTGCCGCGATATGCTCGAGATTTGCATCAGGCAATGTTGTGATGTTCAACCACATCACCGCCGACAACCTGCGTGCCATCGCAAAAAAAGAGATAGTGCGCCACATCGGCAACTTCACCGATCGCTTTGGTATAGGCATAGACATCGACGAAAGCGTTTATACAACGCTTCTGTTCGCCGAGGGCGGCAATGCGGACGCCAGAATGATACGCAGCAGAGCCGAGATGTTCATCAACGGTGAGCTTTATGAGCTTTTCAGGCTTATCACCTCGGGCAAGACAGGCACAAGCATTGAGAATATTAAAAACATACATATAGGCGTAGAATTGCCGAGCGATCGTGAGATCTCAGGGCTTTATTCGAGCGAGGCAAAGCCGCAGGTGCTGATATTTGCGGCGCCCGAGGTTACAAAGCGCTGTGCCGAAATGGCGCCCGACTGTGATTTTGTCGGTGCTGACTCGCTTGAATCGGCACGCGAGATGCTAAAGAATTGCGATATAACATTCGCCATGCTCGACATTACATACGGCATAGGCTCGGGCAGACACGACCTGCTCAATATAGAGGATGTCGATTCTGCGGCACGTGACTTTTTTAAGTTCGTCAAGGAATATTATCCCGAATTGCCCATATACATAATCGACACCGCCGACTCAAACATAAGCGATGCCGAGAGGGTTTCGTTCACTCGTGCCGGAATGCGCGGCATAGTTTCGCTTTCTGAGAGCGACGAGTTTAAAGGCACGATAGCAGCCATTTGCGAGCGTGATTATCAGCAAAAGAGCATGAATGATCTTGCACGCTCCAACAAGGTTATTTCATACGAGACCGAGCAGTTTATATCAGGCTACGGCGCAAGAGCCGAAATAATGCTGTTCGACCTGACGCTGACTACGGCTGTCGCAGCAGAGGACAGCAAGAGCGTCATCAGCGATATTTCGCGTCCGAACGTGAGATTTGATCAGGTCATAGGTGCAGACGATGCTAAGGGCGAATTGCAGTATTTTGTCGAATACCTGCGCAATCCCAAGAAATATAAGGGCACGGGCGTGCGTGCTCCCAAGGGCGTATTGCTTTACGGCCCTCCGGGCACGGGCAAGACCATGCTCGCAAAAGCCATGGCGTGCGAATCGGGTGCAACGTTCATCGCCGCCGAGGGCAACCAGTTTATAACAAAATATCATGGCGAGGGCATAGAGCTCGTGCACGATCTTTTCAGACGTGCACGCAGATATGCGCCGTCGATACTGTTTATCGACGAGATAGATGCGATAGCCAAGGAACGCAGCGGTGCAGAAAACAACACATCGATCGAGGCGGCACTGACAGCCTTCCTCACCGAAATGGATGGCTTTAAGAGCGACCCAACACGACCTGTTTTTGTGCTCGCAGCAACCAATTTTGATGTCGAGCCGGGCTCAAAGCGCAGCCTTGATGCCGCACTTATGCGCAGATTTGACAGGCGAGTGCTTATCGATCTGCCCGACAAGAATAACCGCATAAAATACCTGCGTTCACGCATGGGCGCAAACAAGGCGTTCGTTATGTCCGATCAAGAGATAGAGAGCATCGCGATGCGCTCGACTGGCATGAGCCTTGCGGAGCTTGAATCGGTTATGGAGATGGCACTCAGATCTGCTATCCGCTCGGGCAGCATTCAGGTTACAGATCAGATATTCGAGGACGCTTTTGAAACCTTCAACAGCGGCGAAACCAAAAAATGGGATATTTCGCAGCTCGAGCGAGTTGCACGTCACGAATCGGGGCACGCTTTCATTTGCTGGCAATCGGGCGAAACACCGTCGTATCTTACGATAGTTGCCCGCGGCGACCACGGCGGATATATGCAGCACGCCGACAACGAGGGCAAGGCGATATACACGCGTGACGAGCTCAGGGCTCGTATACGCACATCGCTTGGCGGCAGAGCGGCAGAAATAGTTTATTACGGCACAGACGACGGAGTTTCGACAGGTGCTTCGGGCGATCTTGTCAGCGCAACACGCATGGCAGAAAGAATGCTTTGCACCTATGGCATGGACGAGGCATTCGGACTTGCGGCGATAGATCCGCATTCCTCTGATGCTGCTGCTGAAAACGTCAGGCAGAGCGTCAACCTCGTTTTGAAGTGCGAGCTTGATGCGGCTATCGAAATTATAAGCCAAAATAAACAGGCGATCGATCGCATGGTCGATATGCTTATGGTCAAAAACCATCTTTCGGCAGGCGAAATCGACAGGATCTTCAGGGGCGAAAGCATCGATTGATTTGATCGTGATGCTGATTTGATAAAAAATAAGGGAGTGACAACGCTGTGAATTACAGCATAACCTCCGCAGGGGCTGTGACGCTGCTTGCGGTTTCGGCATTGTTCTTATTGGGTGCGGTATATGTTTTATTACTGCATAACACTGTGGCAAAATATCAAAAGCTTGCCACCAACACTCAGGTGTTTGTGGTTTCGGCCTGCCTTTTGGTGAGCGTTTGGTGCGTCAGATTTATGGTCGGCGTTTCGGGTGCATTCGGCGATGATAGCCTCGGAGTATTCGAAGAGGCGGTCAACAGCATAGTTCACGCATTGCAGTCGTTCAGCATGGACGAGGACTATACGACCTATGTTTTGCTGGGCAAGCAATTAATGACCGATCTTTTTGGCGAGGTTTGGGCAGCGGCGTACGGTATTTATGTTTCTGTGCTGAATATAGCGTGCCCGATAGCAGGCGGAGCACTGTTGTTTTCGCTTATATCGAGCATATTTCCGAGAGTGCGGCTGTTTTTCAGATCGCTCGCTTTCTGGCATCCGATCTACTGTTTCAGCAAGCTCAACGAGCGCTCGTTTGCACTTGCAAAGGATATCGAAGCTCAAAGCAGACAGCTCGGCAGACCCGTTATAGTTTTTGCCGATGTCTATGAGGATGACGATGACGAGGCGATCAGCGAACTTATCGGCGAAGCCAAAAAGCTCGGCAGCATATGCCTCAAGACTGATATTTCGAGCTTGTTTGCAAGGCGTCTTTGCAGGGTAACATATCTGCTTATCGACAACGATGAGGTGAATAATTTAGAAGCACTTGCTGCGTTTGGTGATGAGCGCAGAATGAGAACGCTTGACAGCGATGACACCGTTGTGTTCTTTTGCCAGTCTGATTCTTATGTGCTGGTCGAAAAGGCACTTGAAGCAAAATATAAAAAATTAGAAATCCCACAGCCCAGATTCGTGCCTGTGCGCAGCTATAGCAACATGATACGCAACCTTTTGGTCAGGCATCCGCTTTATGATACTCTGGGGCGCACGCCCGGCGAACCTCTCGAGGTTACGGTGTTCGGAACCGGCTCGATAGGCACAGAAATGTTTTTGTCGACTTATTGGTGCGGACAGATACTCGATCATCCTTTGCATATCAATGTCGTTTCACTTGAGAGTGAGCAGGACTTCAGAGCACGCATCGACGGCATCAATCCCGATATTTTGCAGACCGCAGACCCAAATTCCAAGCTGCTCGACATATATGCCGACGGCAGAGAAAAGAGCGAGCCTTATTTTAAACTCAGATATCGCAGGCTCGATATCACAAATGCAAATATTAATGCTGCGATGTGCGACGAGTTTGATGACGGATTCAGATTGACGGATTCTAACTATATTCTTGTTGCACTTGGCTCTGACCAAGAGAACCTCGACGTTGCCGGCCGCATCAGACGCTGCGTGTCAGCCAACCTTTTGTGCCACCAAGACAGACGGGTGGACATCGCATATATTGTTTATGACGAAATGCTTTCAAAAGCACTCGGCAAAACAGATGACGGCAATGTCAGAACCTTTGCTGTCGGATCGCTGGACGAGGTTTATAGCTATTCAAATGTTTTTATGACAGGCGAGTATTCAAGCACCGCAGACAATATCGCAAACGTTTATGAGCGTGTCATACTCAAAAAAGCACACGACAGCAATTCTAAGCGCACCAAGGATGACTATACTTTCTGGGCGAACCTCGCCAGGGCGATACACCTCGGCTATGAGGCGTTCAGCGCAGGTGCAGACTCATATAGCGAGTATGCCGATATGGTCAAGAGCGATAGTATAGATAAAAAAACGCTCGACCGCCTTGCATGGCTCGAACATAGGCGCTGGTGCGCGTTCATGCGCGTGCAGGGCTTCAGATGTCCGACACTCGAGCAGGAGGCGGCGTACATCGCCAAGATAGGCAGCAGCAAGAATGTCGACCTCAAGCTGCATCCCTGCCTCGTTGAGTGCAGCCAAAACGGCATTAATCCCGACATATTCACAAGTGACCCCTCGGGCGATGACCTTCTCGATGCAGTCACAAGGCGAATGAATGAGCACCCTGAGGTTGGTCCTTATGAGTATAAGAAGTATGACTATCCCGATATCGACCTGCTTCGCGAAAAAATGAACAAATGACAAAACAGACGGCAATGTTCTGCAACGAATTGCTGCTCTTTGCCGACTACACAAACAGGGCTTTCGCAATTAATGCGAAAGCCCTGTTAAATACAAGATTTCAGTTTGTCACATCATTTAATTATGTATTCCGTTTTTTCTGTGCACCAAAACATCAGCAAGCAGTCAATCATTGGTTATTGCAAACATTATGCTGCTTTTTGTGCAAAATGCTTTAACAAAAAAAGAGAGCACGAGCTCTCTTTTGATGGATATTGATAGGATTTTGATCACTTAATGATGCTGTCGATGATGCCGTATGCCTGTGCTTCTTCGGCGAACATCCAGTTGTCGCGCTCGGTGTCGAGTGCGACCTGCTCGATAGGCTTGC
Organism: uncultured Ruminococcus sp.; assembly: GCA_964571635.1. Lineage (GTDB taxonomy): Bacteria > Bacillota > Clostridia > Oscillospirales > CAG-382 > Coliplasma. The sequence goes on from CAZNCN010000010.1 coordinate 29,597, forward strand.
CTGTGTTGTCGGCAAGTATTCTGTTGAGCCTGTCCTTGAGCCTCAGGGTGTGCTCGACCGCTATCTTCATGTCGGTTGCCTGCCCCTGAACGCCCGACGATACCTGGTGTATCATTATTTCGCTGTTGGGCAGTGCAAACCTCTTGCCCTTTGCGCCGGACGAGAGCAGAAATGCGCCCATGCTTGCTGCCATGCCGACACATATGGTCGAAACATCACACTTGAGGTGCTGCATGGTGTCATATATGCCAAGTCCTGCGGGAACGCTGCCGCCGGGGGAGTTGATATAGAGATATACATCCTTCTCGGGGTCGACTGATTCGAGGTAGAGCAGCTGGCCGATTATCGAGCACGCGAGGTTGTCGTCGACCTCGTTGAACAGCAGTACTACGCGGTCTTTGAGCAGCCTTGAATATACGTCATAGCCTCTTTCGACGCCGCCGTCTTTTTCGTAAAATTGAGGGTTGATTATCATCTGATTGTTCCTTTCGTATGTCAATGTATGAAGGTTTATTGATTTGCTTGAATGTTGTTGTATAAAGCCGCTGCTCGGGCTGTCAATGCACTTTTTTGGTTGGATATGCGCTTTGACATGACCTCAGTGAGCAGTTGCTCGAGTATGTCACCTATAACACCCGATTGCGGAATACCGCAGTCGATAAGATCGCGACCTGTGACATCAAGCATTTTGAGACAATAGCATTCGCCGCAGTCTATAATGCGCTGTGCTTCTTTGACAAGCAGTGCCGTCTCTTGTGCTTTATCTTGCCGACATGCGTTCCTGAGCTCTGCTATGCCGAATAATGTCTCTTTGCCGTACCTGCGCAGCAATGTTATTGCGTTGCTCTCGTCGTCAAGTCCCAAAAGCAGCGACTTGACGCTCGTTTTGAGCTTTGTGTCACATTTCAGTGCCGAAAGTGCTGCTGCCGCCTGCTCGGGCGTAAAGGCGTCGGCAAACAGTGCGGCGTACCGCAGGCATCTGTCGCTTTTAACTTTTGAAACAGCCGAAACATCATGCGGTGCATAGCCGTCTATAAATTCCGCTATGACCTCGGGGTATGATTCTAATATTATCTGTGCGTTTTCGCCGCAGAGCAGTTTGGTGAATTCGGACAGTATGCGCTCGCGCGAGATGTTGCACAGCAGCATACGTTTTGAGCGGACTGCGTCGGACGTGCTTTTCTCGAGCGTAAAGCCGAGAACAGATGCAAATCGCAGCGCGCGCAGTATGCGCAAGCCGTCCTCGTCGAACCGTTTGCACGGGTCGCCAACGCAGCAGATGGTCTTTTTTTGTATATGCTGCCTGCCACCGAAAATATCGACTATGTTGCCGTCGATGTCGCACGCCATTGCATTGACTGTGAAATCGCGGCGCGACAGGTCGTTTGAAAGATCAGAGGTAAATGTGACACTTTTGGGATGCCTGTTGTCGGCATAAACTCCATCTATGCGATATGTGGTGACCTCGATAGGCTCGTCGTCCTTCAGCACAGTAACAGTGCCGTGCTTTAGCCCTGTTTCGATGACTCTGTCACCTGCAAAAAGTGCCAGCATTTCGTCAGGCTTTGCGTTGGTGGTTATGTCTGTATCGTGAGGTTTTATGCCCATGCACATGTCACGCACGCAGCCGCCGACGGCGTATGCCTCAAATCCGTGCGAAAGCAGCCTCTGCATGACATATACGGCTGCATTTGAAAAGACTGTCATTTGCCGCCACCTGCCGTTAAGCCGAGCTTGCGCTGCAATGACTTGCCCTGGACGTACGTCCATTTTGAAAGCGCCGTAACGCCGTCTGCCTTGCCGAAAAAGTCAGATAGCCTCGACTCGCCCAGTCGCACACCGTTATCCTGCAATCTGTCGAGCTTTTGCAATATCAGCTCTTCAAGCTGGTCTATGCCGTCAAGCCATGTAAAGCCGCGCAGAAATCCGAAATCAAAATCAGCAAGCTCGTCGAGCGTATAGTCAAACTGCACTATTGCATTCTCGGCGTCCTTTTTGCTTTGGCACTCTGTGTGCGTGGCAAAATACAGGTCGACCGCAAGGCACGAAAGTATGATATAAGGCTCTGATGGCGATGTGAGCATTGCAATAATGAGCCGTTTGACCTGCTCACGGTTGCGCTCTGTATTTTCTATTTCATTCTGCTGTGCGACAAGTGCGTCCTCGGGACTGCCCGAAGTCAGCTCGGGCGGAGTAAGCCTCGGCAGCTCGTCATCTTCGGGCTGCTCATCTATCGTGAACGACAGGTTGTCATACAGTTTCTTTTGCCTTTGATAATGCGAGTTGAACACCCAGGTCGCTCTGCGAGCAAGCCATTTCTCAAGCTCTTCCGGACGCTTGTCTGTGTCCTCTCCATCACCGTAGAATGAGTGAAACACCTCTTTGTATACCCTGATCAGAAAGGTGTTTTTGACCTCCTGCAGGTCATCATAATTGCTGCCGTTGTCATATGATCTGAAAAATGTGTCTGCAAATGCGTCGGCAACGTTGAGCAGAGTGTCGTATATATGCGGCGTGCCGCAAACCTCGTCGGTTATCAGCTCAAACAGCGATTGTTCGATTTTAAAATATCCTGCCATCCGTTGCCTCCTCACATTATTTATATAACACGCGCATTTTAAATAATTCGCACGGCTTATCCGTCAGATTGATCAGATTGATCTGATTGCTCAGGGTCGCCATAGCCCTTTGCCGCTTCGGCATCCGCAAGCGTAGTATAGAATGTCAGCGAATTGGTGTCGCAATACATCGCCGCCGTTGAAGAAGCCGATGCTATGATGAGGCACTTGTCAGAGCCGTCAAGCAGACCATCGCCGATGACCTTGAGACTGTCGGGCAAAAGCAAAAAGTCGAGGCTCTCGCATTCGGCAAAGACCTTTGCACCTATTTCAGCCGTGACAAGCGGCAGCGTCACGGTGGTCAGCGCCGAGCAATAAGAGAATGCACGAGTGCCGATCTTTGTGCAGACCGAGGGAATATTGATCGTTTCGAGCGAAACGCAATAGTTAAAGCAGTATGCGGGTATCTCGGTGAGTGACGACGGCAGCGTGATGGATTTAAGGCTCTCGCACCAGCCAAAGCAGCGCTCACCTATGCGCTCGACCGTTTCGGGCACGACCAGCATCTCGAGCTTGTTGCAGAGATAGAATGCGCTGTCGTCAAGCCTTTTGACAGATGACGGGATTGTCACATTGGTGACTTCGCTGTTGCCGTTGTAAAAGCACAGAGAGCCTATCACGGTCACGGGCAGTCCGTCAATAGAGGAGGGGAGTATGACCTCGTTCGCCTCGCCTATATAACCCGTCAGCATGACATGGTCCTCGTATACCTCATATTGATACAGCTCGTTCTCGAGCGTTTCGATATAGCCCGGGTCACGCGAAACAAGACCCTCGTCTGTCATGTATTTTTTTATAAATTCTTTTAAGTCAAAGTCGTTGCCGCAGGCGCAAAGCGAAAGCATCAGCGCTAGCAGCATAAGCACTGCCAAAAGTCTTTTTAAGAGTTTGTTTTTCATGATTGCTCTGTTTGTCCTTTCAAAAGCCAAAAGCCTGAATAAATCAAGCATCAGTCTATGCTATAACAATACACCCTAATGATAGCATAACGATTTCGATTTGTCAATTTTATTATTGACAATCGGGCGAGAAAATAATATTATATAGTCAGAGATGACCTCGGCAGCATACGCCGCAGGTAAAGATTATCATTATAAAAAGGAAGTAGCGTGTTATGAACAAAGAGACCTTTGCATCCTACAGGCAATTTTTTAAAAACCAGCTGCTCGAGGACGTCATTCCATTCTGGCTCGACAGCGACCTTATCGACAGAGAGAACGGCGGCTTTATCACCAGCGTCGACCGCTATGGCAAGAGCTATAACGACGATAAATCCGTATGGTTCCAGGGCAGATGTGTCTGGACGTTCTCGCATCTTATGAACCGCTATGGCGTTCGCCCCGAATTGCTCGAGGACGTCAAGGCAGGCGTTAAGTTTATGAACGAAAAGTGCATCGATGCCGACGGCAGAATGTTCTTTACGGTCACCAAAGAGGGATTGCCTCTCCGCAAGCGCAGATATATGTATTCCGAGAGCTTTTATGTCATCTCGATGGCAGAATACGCAGCGCTCACAGGCGATAAGGAGGCACTCAAAAAGGCAGAAGATTGCTTTGAGCTCATGCTCAGAATGTTCCGCGACCCTTCGTCCGACCCTTATTTCTGCACACCCAAGTCGTATGCTTCGACCAGACAGGACAGAGCCAGCGCAGTGCCCATGGTGCTCGTGAGCAGTGCTCAGCTTCTCCGCCGCTGCGACCCCGAGAAAGCAGAGTATTATACACAGATCACCGAAGAGATGGTTCACGCCATCATCGATTATCATTATAAGCCCGAATTCAAGTGCGTGCTCGAATGCGTCGGCCCTAACGGCGAGTTTATCGACAACCCCGCTGGCCGCTGCATCAACCCCGGACATTCTATCGAGAATAGCTGGTTCCTCATGAATGAGGCTGTCTATACAGGCGACAAAGAGCTTTTGCAAAAGGCACTCAATATTCTCGAGTGGTCGCTCGACTGGGGCTGGGACAAGGAATACGGCGGTGTAGTCTATTATACCGACGTTTCGCATCGTCCGCCCGAACAGCTTGAGCATGACATGAAGCTCTGGTGGGTGCACAACGAGGTGCTTATCGCAACTCTGATGGCTTATAATATCACAGGCGAAAAGAAATACTGGGATTGGTTCGAGAGGGCATTCCATTATTCGTTCGGACATTTCTCTGACAAGGAGTGCGGCGAATGGTATGGCTATCTCCATAAGGACGGCACCGTCAGCCATACTCAAAAGGGCTCGATGTGGAAAGGCCCGTTCCATCTGCCTCGCTGCCTCATGCACTGCGAGCGCATTCTCGGCAGACTCGAGAATGGCGAGCCTGCAGGCAATATCATGTAATTTAATTAAAAATCGCACCATTTGTTCTGCCGACGACGGTTTTTGCCGCCGTCGGCGATTTTTGGGCGATTTTTTTGATGGATATATGCAAAAAAATTGTCAAAACCCCTTGCAAAATAGATTTGAATGTGCTACAATCAATCGGATTTGTCAGAAAGGACAAAGCATTACACACACCGCTTATGCGCCGCACGGGTGTGCCGCAAGGTACTTTAGCGACGTAAATTCAAAACTGCGGTGGCGGGGCAACCCGAAAGGAGCAAAAATGTCTGTTATTTCCATGAAACAGCTGCTCGAGGCAGGCGTCCACTTTGGTCACCAGACCAGAAGATGGAACCCTAAGATGGCAGAGTACATCTTCACCGAGCGCAACGGCATCTACATCATCGACCTGCAGAAGACCGTCAAAAAGGTTGAAGAAGCCTATATGTTCATTCGCCAGGTGGCTATGGACGGCGGCAACGTTCTGTTTGTCGGCACCAAAAAGCAGGCTCAGGAGGCTATCAAAGAAGAAGCACTCCGCTGCGGCATGTACTATGTCAACGTTCGTTGGCTCGGCGGCATGATGACCAACTTCAAGACTATCAAAAAGTCCATCCAAAAGCTCAACAACCTCACCAAGATGGCTGAGGACGGCACGTTCGACCTTCTTCCCAAAAAAGAAGTTGCTGCTCTCCAGAAGCAGATGAGCGACCTCGAGCGCAACCTCGGCGGTATCAAAGATATGAAGGGCCTGCCCTCCGCTATCTTCATCGTCGACCCCAAGAAAGAAAGCAATGCTGTTGACGAAGCACGCAAGCTGGGCATTCCCATCGTTGCAATCGTCGACACCAACTGCGACCCTGACGAGATCGATTATGTTATCCCCGGCAACGATGACGCTATCCGCGCTATCAAGCTCATCTCGTCCGTAATGGCTGACGCTATTATTGAGGGCAAGCAGGGCGAGCAGTTCACCGATTCGTCCGAGACCCCCGCAGAGACTACCGAGGAGGATAAAGACAATGGCTGATATCAGTGCAAAGACAGTTAATGAACTTCGCAAAAAGACAGGCGTTGGCCTGATGGAGTGCAAAAAGGCTCTCGTTGCCGCTAACGGCGATTTTGACGAGGCTATCAAGATCCTGCGTGAGAAGGGCATCGCTGTTGCCGGCAAAAAGGCAGACAGAGTTGCTGCCGAGGGCGTCATCGACGTCGCTAAGTGTGACGAGTGCGGCCTTACCGCTATCGTCGAGGTCAACGCAGAGACCGACTTCGTTGCAAAGAACGCAACTTTCAAAGAGTTTGTCAAGGGCATCCTTCGCACTATACTCAAAAATAAGCCTGCTGACGTTGCAGCACTTTCCGACTGCAAGTTCGACGGCACCGATCGCACTGTCGAAGAAGAGCGCAAGAACATGGTCTTCACCATCGGCGAGAACATGTCCATCCGTCGTTTTGAGATCATTGACGGTGTTACCGGCACTTATATCCACGGCGGCGGCACTGCAGGTGTCGTAGTCAAGTTCGAGACCACCGGCGGTATCGAGAGCACCGAGGGCTTTGCTGAGTATGCAAAGAACGTCTGCATGCAGATCGCCGCAATGTCGCCTCTCTATGTTTGCAGACACTGCGTTCCCGCATCTGTTATTGAGGGCGAAAAAGAAATCCTGCTTGCACAGATCGCCAACGATCCCGCAAAGGCAAACAAGCCCGACGCAGTTAAGCAGAAGATGGTCGAGGGCCGTATAAACAAATATTATGAGACCAACTGCCTTGTCGACCAGGCTTATGTTCGCGACGAGGATCTCACTATCGCTAAATACACCGAGCAGACCGCAAAGCAGCTCGGCGGCGAGATCAAGATCACCTATTTCGTCAAGTACGAGCGTGGCGAAGGCATCGAAAAGAGAGAAGACGACTTTGCAGGCGAGATCGATCGTCTGGTCAAGGGCGGCAACTGATCTTAACAGTTTAATATTCAAATGCAAGCAGATGACTTTTGCCATCTGCTTGTTTTTTGCTATTGACTTTTTTGTAAAAAGAGGTATAATAATGTCAGAAATTGGCAAAAGATGCCAAATAATTATTATACGGAGGATGCTAAAAATGATGCGATGCCCGGCGTGCGGACTCTGGAATGACAGGGTAGTCGACACATACACATCAAAGGATGCAAAAGTCATACGCAGGAGGAGGGTGTGCTGCAGCTGCGGTTATCGCTATACGACATATGAATCTGTCAAAAGCATTCCTATCGTCGTTATTAAGCGCAACGGTTCAAGACAGAGCTTTGACAGAAACAAGATAATCGACTCTATGCTGCACGCTTGCTATAAACGCCATGTCGATATTAAACAAATAGAAGAATGCGTCGACGAGATAGAATATACTTTGTCGAACGTTCTTCACGCAGAGGTCGAGTCGGCGTATATAGGTCGGCTTGTCATGCAAGAGCTTAAAAAGCTCGACTCTGTCGCATATGTTCGCTATGGTTCTGTTTACCATAGGTTAAAGGATGTGACTGAATTTCTGCACAGGCTCGCTCCAATCGTTGAAAAAATCGGCAAAAGTGGCGCTTTGGTTCGATAAATTGACGATTCATGCTTGCATATTTGGGGTTTTTGTGTTACAATATACACAAATTCACAGGAGGAATAATCACTATGAAAAAAACAATCGCTATTCTTGTTTCACTCATCATGTGCGTTTCGCTCGTTGCAATAGTTGCATCGGCTGACGACCCCGTCAACGTTGCCGCAACCTCGACGTACGAGATCTTCGACATTTATCAGCAGCAAAAAGAGTCTCCCTGGGGCTGGTCTGATAATCCCGCTGACGCCGTTTACGGCGACGAGACCGGCAAAGACCTCATCGACGGCCAGCATGCAGCAGACGTCGGCCACGGTGACGCCCAGTGGGTCGGCATGACCACTGCTCATCCCAAAGCTGCAGAGCACGGCGTTTATCTGCTCTTCACGCTTGATCAGGCTTATGATGTTGGCACTATAGTTATCACTGTCAACAATTCCTGTGCAAGCGGCATCGCAGCTCCCTCTGTCATCGAGGCTTATTATTCCGAGGACGGCACAGAATTCAAGGGCGGCTATGAGGGCGAATATACCGCAGAGCTCGTTGAAGGCACCAGTGCCGAATACAGGATCACTCTCAACAAGCACACCCAGTATGTAAAGCTTGTCTATACCGCAGGCGCAGGCACTTGGATGTTCACCGACGAGGTCGAGATCTATAACGACGGCGTCATCAGCGACGAGCCCGAAGAACCCTCTGAAGAGCCTTCTGAAGAGCCCTCCGAGGACTCCTCCGAAGAGCCCGAGGCATCATCTGAAGCTCCCGAAGAACCCTCTGAAGAGCCCGAAGCTTCCTCTGAAGCTCCCGAGTCCACCACCGAAGGCTCATCTGAAGCTCCCGCAACCGATGACGCAGCATTCCCCTGGTGGATCATCGTCGTCGCTGTCGCAGTTGTTGCGATAGTTGTCGTCGTTGTCATCGTTTCCAAAAAGAAAAAATAAGTTGCTTATCCGCCGACGCACATAACAGCGTCGGCGGTGTTTTTGGTTGCCTGATACAACATATAGAGAAATAATGTTCGTTATGTCCTTGATGGTGTTTTTTAGCCAAAAAGGTCGGTTTTGATAAAGACGAGTTGTATAAAACATAAAAAGTGCGTTTTTTGTATTAAAATGCTTGACAGAATGCGTTTTGTTTGGTATTATGACATTGTGCTCTGCACGGGCACTGATAAACGCATATTTGCCAATATAGGTTCGAATAGAAGGCTCGAATGTTTCTACCGTAACGCCGTCCAGTTACGACTATTGGGTTTTATTTCTCGGTTTCACTTGTTATATTCTTAAGGGGTGAGACCGTGTTGTATTGGCGGGCAGGTTTTTATCTGTCTGTTTTTGTTTGGAGGTGGATAGCTATGCAGGCACTCGAAAATAAAATATTGGCTGAGGGTCGTATCTGCAAGGGCGGAGTGCTCAAGGTCGGTACATTTTTAAACCAGCAGCTTGATGTTAAATTTTTGTTTGAGATGGGCGAGCATATCGCTTCGCTTTATAAAGACTCGGGCGTGACCCGTGTGCTTACCATAGAGTCGAGCGGCATCGCCATTGCCGTCCCTGCTGCATATTATCTCGGCGTCAACGTCTCTTTTGTCAAAAAGAGCAGGTCGAGCAATATGTCTGACGATTGCTATTCGTCAAAGGGACATTCCTTTACTCACGGTGATGACTATAACGCCGTGATCAGCAAAGAATTCATCCTGCCGGGCGACCGTGTTTTGATAGTTGACGATTTTCTTGCTGAGGGCAACGCCGTCAACGCCATGGTTGATATAGTCAAACAGGCAGGCGCCACAGTCGTCGGCTGCGCCATCGCTATTGAAAAGGCGTTTCAGGGCGGCGGCGACAAATTGCGTGCACAGGGCTATCGTGTCGAATCTCTCGCACTTATCGAGAGCATGACCGACGACGGTATAACCTTTGGCACCAGATAACCTTTGTTGTATTATTAAAATACATAAATATTAAAAACGCAAACCGAAAGGAAAATGAAATGAAGAAGTTTGTTTCACTCGTTCTCGTTCTCATCCTCGCATTCTCGACATGCGTAACTCTCGCATCTTGCGATCAGGGCAGCAATGACGATTTCATCGTTGGCGCGATCTACATCAACAGCCAGAATGACACCGCAGGCTACACCTTCGCACACCACAACGGCATTACCAAGGCTATGGAAGAGCTCGGCATCCCCGAGAAGAACCTCTATATCGTCGACAATGTTCTTGAAGACACCACCAAGGTCAAAGAAGCACTCAATACTCTCGCTTCCAAGGGCTGCAAGATCATCTTCGGCATCAGCTTCGGCTATCTCACTGCTTTTGACGAAGCAGCTAAGGACCCCGCATTCGAGGGCATCATCCTTTCTCATGCAACCGGCTATCTCGCAAGCGATGATTCCGGCGCATACGCAACTCAGTTCAACAACTACTTTGGCAGAATCTATCAGGCTCGTTACCTCTCCGGCATCGCTGCAGGTCTCAAGTCTCTCGCTCTCCAGAACAATAACGTTGGTTATGTTGCAGCATACGGCACCGATTATGCCGAGACCTGCAGCGGCATCAACTCTTTCGCTCTCGGCGTTCAGGCAGTCAACCCCGACGCTCACGTTTATGTCAAGACCCTCAATAGCTGGGCTGACGAAGCAAAAGAGAAAGCAGCAGCTGAATCTCTCGTCGACACCTATGGTTGCGGCGTTATCGCTCAGCACTGCGACTCTGCACAGCCTCAGATGGTCGCTCAGAACAAGAATGTTTTCGGCTGCGGCTATAACTCTGATATGACTCCCGACGCTCCCGAAGCACACCTCACCGCTGCTATCTGGAACTGGAATGTTTATTATCGCACCGCTATGGAATGCGCAATGAAGACTCCTGACAAGTTCATGGAGAACGTTGGCATCTACTACGGCGGCCTCAAAGAGGGCTTCGTTGATGTTTCTCCTCTTTCCGAGAACTGCGAAGATGGCACTCAGGACGCTATCGACCAGGTCAAGGAACTCATCATCAGCGGCGAATGGGATGTTTTCTCGGGCGTCAAGCTCAGCATCACCGTTGCTGACGGCAAGGCTACTGTCACCAAGGCCGACGCTGACCTCAAGCAGGCTGACGGCACCGTTATCGTTGCTGCAGGCGGCGCATCTGTTGACGATGGCGTTATCAAGGGCTCTATGAACTACTATGTAGAGGGCGTCGAAGAGAAATAATCTCTGTCAACAACCCTTATCAACATTTAATTTTAAAGGTGATTGATATATGAATACTGCCACAGATCTTGCGATAGAACTTAAAGGCATCACAAAGACTTTCGGCAGTGTAGTTGCAAATTCCGATATCGATCTTAATGTCAGGCAGGGCGAGATTCTCGCCCTGCTTGGCGAAAACGGCTCGGGAAAAACTACGCTAATGAATATGCTTTCAGGCATATATAAGCCTGACAAAGGCATTATAAAAATAAACGGAGAGACCGTTTCAATTAATTCGCCCGAGGACTCAAAACGCCTCGGCATCGGCATGGTACATCAACATTTTAAGCTTGTTGATGTTTTTTCGTTTGCAGACAATGTTTGGCTCGGCAAAAGCGGCAGCCTGCTGCTTAAAAAGAGCCGCTATAAAGAGATCGAAGACATCAGCCGCAAGTTCGGCTTTGACATAGACCCCAAAAAGCTCGTCAAGAATATGTCGGTCAGCGAAAAGCAGACGCTTGAGATAATCAAGGTGCTTTATTATGGCGCAAAGATCATCATTCTCGACGAGCCCACCGCCGTCCTTACCGTTCAGGAGATAGAAAAGCTGTTTGATGTTCTCCGCAGAATGAAGGAGGCGGGACACTCTGTTATTATAATTACCCACAAGCTCAACGAGGTCATGGAGATCAGCGACCGCGTTACCGTCCTGCGCAAGGGCAGGTTTGTCGGCACGGTCAATACCAGCGAGACCAACGAGCAGCAGTTGACCGAGCTTATGGTCGGTAAAAAGACAGAACTTTCAATAGACCGACCTGTTGTCGAGACAACACATCCGCTGCTCGAGATACGCTCGCTCACAGTCAAGAACGACGAGGGTGCTGTTGCCATCGACAATATCAACTTTTATATACGTGGCGGCGAGATATTGGGCGTTGCTGGCATCGCAGGCTGCGGACAAAAGGAGCTTTGCGAGGCTATCGCAGGCCTGCGCAAGATAGAGAGCGGCAAGATCATTCACGAGGGCGTCAATATCATCGGAATGCCTCCGCAAAAGATCATCGACCGCGGCATCTCAATGAGCTTTATTCCGGAGGACAGACTCGGCATGGGTCTTGCTCCATCACTTTCGATAACAGACAATATGCTGCTCAAAAAATACAGGGCATCAAAGGGCGTTTTTGTCGATCGCAAGGTGGGCAAAAATGATGCCGAGCAGGTTATCGAAGAGCTTGACATAGTCACTCCGTCGTCAGAGACGCCTGTGCGTACGCTTTCGGGCGGCAACGTTCAGAAGGTTCTGGTCGGCAGAGAAATAATGGCAGGACCTAACGTTATCATAACAGCATATCCTGTCAGAGGCCTTGATATAGGCTCGTCATATCAGATCTATTCTATACTCAACAGACAAAAAGAGCAGGGCAACGGCGTTTTGTTCGTCGGCGAGGACCTCGATGTTCTCATGGCGCTCTGCGACAAGATAATGGTCATTTGCCACGGCAAGCTGATGGGCGTCGTTTATGCCGACAAGGTCTCAAAAGAGGACCTCGGACTTATGATGACAGGCTCGATGACTATCACTGAATACGACGGACAGGCTGTCGGCATTGCCGAGGACAGCTTGATAACGGAGGGTGACAATGAATAATAAGCAATCTCTTATTCAGATCTCACGCCGCACCGACGTGACGGTAAAGCAAAGGCTCTTGCTTTATGTGATAGCTTTTGTTCTGTCGTTCGGCATCATCTCGATCGTATTGACATCGCTCGATGTAAATGCATTTGAATACTTTGAGACTATGCTCAGCATCGGCATGAACGCTTCTCGTGTGCCCACGAACCAGATCGAGGGCTTTGTCGAAAAATTAGTTCCCATGCTCATAGTTTCTCTCGGACTTTCGCTTGCTTTCAGGATCAAGTTCTGGAACATAGGCGGCGAGGGACAGTTCATCTGCGGTGCGATATTCGGCTATGTCGTTGCATACTATCTCATTCAGGGCAACATCACATCGCCATGGATAATAATGCTTGTGTCCGGCATCGTCGGCGGACTTGCAGGTGCAGTCTTTGGACTTATCCCTGCCGTTCTTAAGGTGAAATTCGGCACTAACGAAACATTGCTTACGCTTATGCTCAACTATATTGCGCTTTATGCTTTGCAGTTCCTCGGCAATACAGGGTCGGGAACGGAGGGCACGGGTGAAATGTACAGCATTTTCCTTGACCCCAACAGTGTGCGCAAGACCTTTGCCGCAACACCGTTGAACACACGCATCCCCAAGATCGCAATAGGCAAATTTGACCTCAATGTTTCACTTATTATAGCGCTTTTGCTGTTCGTGCTCTTTTATTTCTATCTCAAGAAATCCAAGCACGGCTATGAAATGAGCGTTGTTGGCGACAGTTCGAGCACCGCAAAATATGCAGGCATGAATGTCAACGCCGTCACTCTTAGAACAGTGTTTGTTTCTGCATTTCTCGTCGGACTTGCAGGTGCGTTGTATCTTTGCAGCAGCGGCAAGCTCTCTGACAGCATAACCGACAACGTCGGCTTCACCGGCATTGTCGTTGCATGGCTCGCAAAGCTTAATCCGGTCATGATCATAATTGTTTCGCTGCTCATGACAGTCTTGCGCTTCGGCTCTGTTCAGGCTGCGGTCGAATTCCGCACGATCGATTCGAGCATCGCAGATGTCTTCCAGGGCGTAATATTGTTCGCAGTGCTTGCGTGCGAGTTTTTTATCAACTTTAAGGTTACATTCCACTTCGGAAAAAAGACAAAGGAGGCTGTGACAAATGAGTGAAGGTCTTGTCTTTGTTTTAAATCTGATCAATACCATGATCGTTTACAGTATCCCGCTGCTTTACGGTACGATGGGCGAGATCATGGTCGAAAAAAGCGGCAGCCTCAACCTTGGTGTTGAGGGTACGATGGTCGTCGGAGCTCTGTTTGGCTGCTATATCGGCACTGCAACAGGCTCTGTCTGGCTTGGATTGCTGCTTTCTATCATCACAGGCGCACTCTGCGGACTTATCTTCGCGTGGCTTACCGTCAGTATGCAGGCTAACCAGAATGTCACCGGACTTACCATCTCGACATTCGGCACGGGACTTTATTTCTTTATCGGACACGCCATTGAATGGGGCGACTTTAAGCCGCTCGTAGATGCTACAGAGCCGATCAAGATCCCTTTGCTCGGCGATATTCCTGTCGTCGGCGAGATATTGTTTGATAACTCGATGTTCGTTTATGCAGGCGTCGTGCTCGCAGTAGTCATGTGGTGGTATCTCAACCGTACATGCCCAGGACTCAAATTGCGTGCTATCGGCGAGAACCCTGCCGCAGCCGATTCGTGCGGCATCAATATTAAGGCATATAAGTATATCCATATATGCATAGGCTCTGCAATAATGGGCATCGGCGGCTATTATATGGGCTGTCATATGGGTGCTTTCGTCAATATAGGTGGTTGGGTCAACGGCTATGGCTGGATCGCAGTTGCACTCGTTATCTTTGCCAACTGGAACCCTGCTCGAGCTATACTCGGCACTGTCGTATTTGGTCTCTGCTCTGTGCTCGAGATCAGAGGAACCGATATGGCGCATATGTTCCCGTCGGTGTTTGGCTGGCTCGCGGGCATTTCGCCTTATGTCTTTAAGGCACTGCCGTTTATCGTTACTGCCGTCGTGCTCATAATTGAGTCGGTGCGCAAGAACAAAAAGTCTGGACTCCCTGCCGCAATGGGTATGCTCTATTTCAGAGAAGACAGATAAATATAAGCAATATGAGCATAAAAAAGGACCTCGAACTGTGTTTCGAAGTCCTTTTTGCTTGCTATGCGAGATAATTCACGGCGAGTATTGCCGCACCGAGTATGACGAGTATCGCGCCTGTTATGCGGTTGAGCGTTGCCGGTTTTGCTTTGTTTGCAAACAGAGCAGCTATCTGTGCAAACGCAAGCGTGCTGATTATGCAGATGACGAGTGCTTCGATATCGGGCATACCACCGATGACGAAATGGCTGACCGAGCCTGTGAAAGCGGTAGCACTCATGATAAAGACGCTTGTGCCAACTGCTGTCTTGAGCTCATAGCCAAGCACCGAGGTGAGAACGAGCAGCATCATCATTCCGCCGCCTGCTCCGACAAATCCGCAGATAAAGCCGACCACCGAGCCTCCGATGACAGAACGTATCGCTTTCTGTGCGGCGGTTGCCTCGGTCAGTCGCTTTTTGGGCTCTGTAACAGGCTTGACTATGAATTTAATGCCGAGCAGCAATGTCATAAACACCGAGAAATTGCCCATCGTCGTTTCGGGAACGAAGCTCGCAACATAGCTGCCGACGGCAGTAAAGCAGAGCACCGCAGCCATCATTATCATGCCGTTTTTAATATCGAGGTTTTTGTTTTTGCCGTAAGTTATCGCAGATGCGGCGCTGGCGAGCACATCACTTGCAAGCGCAATTCCGACCGCGAGATACGGGTCCATGTCGAGAAATGTTATCAGCATCGGGCTGATGACTGCTGCGGCACTCATTCCCGCAAAACCTGTGCCCAGACCTGCACCGACGCCTGCCAAAATGCATATTATAATTTTGAACATATTGCCACCTATCTAACCTGTTTAAACCGTTTTGAACTCTGTAAGATTGTCTTGGATCTTTGCAAGAACACCTTGAAACACCATCATTTCCTGCTCTGTAATGCCCTTTTTGAGCATATCTGCAAAAATCGCCTGCCTTTCTCTGCCCTTGAATATAAGCACTTCGGATTTTGCAGTCGGTCTCAGCCTGTGCTTGCGCCTGTCGCCGTCGTCGCAGGCGTAAGTGAGATAGCCTTTTTTGACCATAGTGTCGATCGATACCGAAGCAATGCCGCTCTTGATGCCGCGCAATTCGCAAATGTCACGCGCTGTGTTGTGCTCTGGATTGTTTGCAACGAACATCAGTATATCAAGGCAGGTCTGATTCAGATCATATTCACGGCATAAAGGTGCACATATTTCGGCGTATGCGTTGGACAGCTTTTTGCCCATCGTCATCATTTGAATGCCTGTCATAATTAAACCTTTCAAAATTAGAATTTCTAAAATTATAATATCATTGCGGCATTATAATGTCAATAGCGAAAGTGCATAAATGTATAATTGCACAGCAAAAACGGCAGCGCCCCGACAGCCTTTTGTGCGGTCGGGACGCTTTTATAATACTGTTAAATGCTATTTGCATTTGCTGCAATCAGAGCAGCCGCTGCATATGGGCTCAGAGCCGCAGCAATCATTCAAACAGAGCCTTGCACGCCTCGTACATTTCATAGAGGTCACTCTTGCAGCAAAGTTCCTGAACAGCGTGCATAGAGAGCAGGGGAACACCGACGTCGATAACATCGATGTTGAGCATAGCGATTTCGGCAGCGACAGTGCCTGCTCCGCCCTGATCTACCTTGCCGTATTCGCCCGTCTGCCAAAGCACATTGTGAGCGTCAAGCAATCTTGTTACTTTCGAGAATATCTCTGCCGAAGCATCAGAGCAGCCGCTCTTGCCGCGTGCGCCCGTGTATTTTGTGACGACGACACCGCAGTTGAGATATGCGCTGTTGGTGGGCTCGTAGGCTGAGGCAAACGAAGAATCATATGCACCGCCGACATCGGCAGAGAAGCATATGGAATTCTCGCACATTCTGCGATAATTTGCGTTCTGCATCTCACAGAGGTCCTGCAAAAAGTGGCTGAAGCAGTCGCTCATAAGTCCGGTAACGCCCTGCGAGCCTATTTCTTCTTTGTCGGTGAACATCGCTATCGCAGTGTGCTCGGGGGTCTTGAGCTCGCAAAGGGCGGTCAGGGCAGGATAGGCACAGACACGGTCGTCGTGTCCGTATGCAGTTATCATGCTGCCGTCAAGTCCGCAGTCGCGGGATTTGAGTGCAGGAGCAGCAGTCAGCTCGGCATTGATGAGGTCGCCCTCGCTAATGCCGTATTTTTCGTTCAAAAGTGCGAGTATCGCGGTCTTTGTGCCTTCGCCGTCGCCAAAGGGGATAGAGCCGCAGATCAGGTTGAGGCTTTCGCCGTGAACAGCCTCGGACATGGTCTTTGACATCTGATCTTTGCTGATATGCGGCATGAGGTCGCTGATATAGAATACAGGCTCGTTTTCATCTTCGCCGATAGAGATCTTGACAGCAGAGCCGTCTTTGCGATAGATAACGCCGTGCAGCGAAAGCGGCAGTGTGAGCCACTGATATTTTTTTATTCCGCCATAATAATGCGTCTTAAAATATGCCATACTGTCAGATTCGAACAGCGGATGCTGCTTGAGGTCAAGCCGTGGCGAATCTGTGTGCGCAACGATGATGCGGCAGCCCTCGTTCATCGGCTTCTGACCGATCACTGCAAGATAAATGGCTTTTTTGCGGTTGACATAATAAACTCTGTCGCCAGCATTGTAGTGTTTTTCGGGGTCGAACTCGCTGAAACCGCGCTTTTCTGCATAATCTACCGCATAGTCGACTGCCTCACGCTCTGTCTTTGCAGAGTCGATAAACTCACGATAGCCCTTGGCGTATTCATAAGCTGCCTGCTTTTTTTCAGGGTAAACCTCATAAAAATTCCTGCGCTCTGCATAGAGTGCTTTAGCCTGCTGTGTTGTCATTTTTGTTCCTCCTCGTTGTAATAGAGCTTTTTGTATATTTCTTTTGTTTTAAGAACCTTTTCGACGTATTTTTTTGTTTCTGCGTAGGGTATATCGTCAAGTGTGATGCCGTCATTTGAATAATTCTCGTCGGCGAGCCATCTTGCGGTGATGCCGTGCCCTGCGTTGTAGCCTGCGAGCGACGCCTGCTCTGAGCCGAATTTGCGCTGCATCCAGCCCAGATAATAGCAGCCGCATGATATGTTGGTTTCAACGTCATCTATTTCGCCGCCGATGAAATCCTCGTCCATCAGTCTTGAAAGCCAGTCGAAGGTGTCGGGCATCAATTGCATCAATCCGACCGCACCTGCACCCGAAACGGCATTGGGGTCAAAAGAGCTTTCACAGAATATTACCGCTGCAACAAGCGCCGGCTCAATGCCGTTTTTTGCGGAATATTCTTTTATGAGATCGGCATAGAAAAGCGGGTATCTCTGCTTTTGAAGCGTCTCTTGAAATGCTGCGGCAAAAATCGCTGCTAATATTATGAGTATCAGAGCTATCAACAGTATGCGTTTTTTATTCATGCAGCACCTCGTTTAAAAACTCGTTGACCTTTTGCCGCAGCATATTTATGTCTTGATGGTTGTCGATGACAAAATCGCATTTTGACCTGAAATCCTTTTGCTTTGAGAGCCTTTCTTTTGCTGCGGCAACCGATATGCCGTCGCGTGCGCAAATGCGCTCGGTGCATATATCGTCGTCGGCCCATACGCAGACAGTAAGGTCACAGCGTTTGTCAAATCCGCTCTCGAACAATAGGGGAACGTCAGCGAATATCAGCTTTTCACCGATATGCTCGTTAATCATGTATTCGACCTCTGATAAAACATAACGATGCGAAATGGTGTTGAGGTCATGCAAGGCATTTTCATCGGCAAAAACTATCTGTCTGAGCTTTGAGCGGTCGATGACACCGTTTGATAATATGCCGTTTCCGAACCGTGCGCATATCGCCTTTGTGCACTCGCTGCCTCTGTCTGCTATGAGCGAATGATAAACCTCGTCAGTGTCGATGACTGCATAGCCGCTTTTTTGCAATTCACGGCAAAACGTGCTTTTGCCGCTGCCGCTGCGTCCGCAAACGCCGATAAGGGTGGGCATTGCAAGCTCGTGTAATATCGTTTCGCCGCTTATAGCACCCTCACGCAGTATCCTGCCACCGTCGGCAAGCGAAACTATCGTCGACGGAACTCCGATCTCTGATCTGCCTGTGTCGATTATCGCATCGACCCTGCCGAAAAGCTCTTTTGCTGCCTGTTCGCCTGTGACGCCTGCCGCTTCACCCGAAACATTGGCACTCGTCGCAGCGAGCACACAGCCGCAGGCCCTCATGAATTCGAGCCCGATGGGATCTGAAGGGAACCTCAGCCCGACCGTGTCACCGCCCGAGGTCATGATATCCGGCACGCACGGCTTTTTGTGTGCGATCACAGTCAGCGGACCGGGTGTGTGCTTTTTGATGAGCCTTTTTTCGGCATTTGAAAGATATGCGATCTCGTCCGCTTGCGAAATATCATATAGATGCGCAAGCAGCGGCTTGTCAAAAGGACGATCCTTTGCTTCAAAAAGGCTTTTGATCGCTGCCTCGTCGTCGCCTCGGCAGGCGATGCCGTATACTGTTTCTGTGGGGAATACCACCAGGCCGCCACGCCTTATTATCTCGGCACAGTGAGCTATCGCATTTCTGTCAATGGTGTCGTTTGGCATCTTATATATAATGGTTTGCTTCATTTTTTCACCTCACAAAGGCATTATAACATTAATCAAGCTTAAATACCATATTTTTTTGGGATAAAAATGCACAAAAGGGCTTGAAAAATTGCCCTGCTTTTGTTATAATGCACATATACCAAAGATGCATAACCACGAACTTTGCAGGCATAGCCCTGTAAAATATACCAAATCATTTTTAAGAAAGGAAATTTGAAATGAAACATTTCAAAATCATCAGCATTGCGCTCGTTATTTGTATGCTCGCATCGCTGATTTCGTGTTTCCTGGTCAGTGCTGAAGCGTCGGACGATTATTGCCTCGCCGACCTCAGATTCACGCAGGCAAACGGAACACTTACTCTTGACGGCGCTCATGTAGTTGCCGAGACACTTGATGGTGGTATTACCATCGAACTTGATGCAACAGAAGCGACTGTGTCAATGTCCGCTACTAATTCCATCAATGTTCTGGACACATCAAAACATCCCTACTTCGCATTTGATTTTGCAGGTGAAGTAAAGATTGGCTCGATGGTCGCACACTATACTCGTAAAGATAAAGGAGACGGTAACTTTGCTGACCTTTATCTCAATTCTATGTTGGAAATGGCTGACTATCAGGTCGGCACTGTTTACAAGGATGCTACCTCTATTACCTCGACTCGTGCCTACGGTGTTTGGGACTGGGGCAAGTACCTCTGCCCGGATCCTTCGAACCCTCCCGCAGCTAAGGTTTTCGACGACGGCATTCACCGCTTCAACGACGTTTCCTGCACGCTCTCCGGCGAAGTAGGTAAGCGCATCACTTTCTACAAATTCGGCGTTTACTGCACCACCGATAATGCCATCCTTCAGCTCGGTGCTTCTCGTGGCGAAGCTGATATGCTGCTCTTCAAAGTTTCGCATGTAAACAAATACTCGTATGGCGTGTATGAGTCTATAATCCTCACCGGCGATGGCAAGACCGTCAAGGAACAGTGCGGTTACGCTCTTGAATGGTGGAACGTTTTCCAGATAGAAAATGTTGACGGCGAATATACGGTTACCAAGGTTTATAAGGCAGACGACGGCAGCAGCAAAGGCGATGTCACCATCCCTGCAGGCGGTTTCATGCTTTGCGTTTACAAAGACTGCGATGCCAACAAGTTTGGCAACGACCTTGTCGGCTACCGCTTCTATGACCTCGAGGGTATACTCGAAGAGACGGTTATGCAAATCGATACCACGAGTTCCCCCGCTATGAACATTTATGCAAGGGCTCCCGAACCTGTTCTTGATCCCGATGATTACACGATTCATCCCTCTGTCAACACTTCTATAACGACAAACGCAAAGACGATCGTTACAGATCCCTCTACGGTTGCTAACTATAACCCCAACTGGTCGGGCAGAGTCCTGCTTGCCCCCACCGAAACTCCGGGCATTTATACTGTTGTTGAGACCCAAAAGCCCAACGGCAGTGCTCCTACGTTCACTGAGACAATCGGCGAAGGTTATATCATTCTGCTGCTGCACGGTGAAACCGGCCAGCCCGACGGCACAATTCGTGACAGTTGGCTCGCTCTTAAACCCGGCACAGAGATCGTTATCAGCGGCTATAACTTTGAGGCAGGCCTCGTCAATGAAGATGCTTATGCAACCATCTACACCGATCAGGTTCCTGTAATTCCTCAGCCTTCTGAAGAACCTTCTGACGAACCTTCGACTGATCCTTCTGAGGATTCCTCTTCGACTCCTTCTGACGATCAGCCCAACGTTCCCGACACAGGCGACAATGGCATAGTTGCTATCGTCATCCTCGCAGTCGTTGCTCTGCTTGGCTCTGCTGTTATCATCAAAGTCAGACATTAAGCACTGAATTATTTGAGCCTTCCCCTCTGAGGGAAGGCTCACTTTTTGCTTTTTTGACAAACGGCGATATTTTCCATGCATTTTTTAAAGGCAAAATGCATATAAGGGCTTGAAATATGCATTGATATTTGGTATAATACAATAAAGAATTTCCCAGAGGTAAGTTAATGCCCATCAAGATACCCCGCGCACTGCCTGCGGCATCGACGCTTGTCAATGAGAATATATTTGTCATGGATGAGACACGCGCGACCACGCAGGACATACGTCCGCTTAAGATAGCCATATTAAATCTCATGCCGACCAAGGTCGTCACCGAGACACAGCTTTTGCGGCTGCTTTCAAATACGCCGCTGCAAATAGATATAACCTTGCTCGCCATGGGCTCGCACGTTTCGCACAATACGCCACAGGAGCATCTCAAGGCATTTTATCAAGAGCCTGCCGAAGTCATGCAGCACAAGTTTGACGGCATGATCATAACAGGCGCTCCGGTCGAATATATGCCTTTCACAGATGTAGATTATTGGGATGAGCTTTGTGCCGTGCTCGAGTGGACAAAACGCAATGTCTATTCTACATTGCACATATGCTGGGCGGCGTTCGCAGGGCTTTATTATCACTATGGGGTGCCCAAGATAAAGCTTGACAAAAAGCTTTCGGGTATATATACTCATACAACACGAGAACCGTCAAACCCGCTTGTCAGAGGCTTTGATGAAACCTTTTTGGCACCGCACTCGAGATATTCGGGCGTTTCAGAGTCGGATATCATGCAGCATCGCGATCTGCATATACTCGCCGACAGTGCCGAGGCAGGGCCTTATATTATCGCTTCTGAGGACGGCAGGCGCGTTTTTGTCACAGGTCATTCAGAATACGACCATGACACACTTAAAAAAGAATATCTGCGTGACATAGGGCGGGGGATAGACATCGATATCCCGTGCAACTATTTCCCGGGCGATGACCCGACTCGTGCGCCTTTGAATGTTTGGAAGGCTCACGCAAACCTGCTGTATTCAAACTGGCTCAATTATTTTGTCTATCAGCAGACACCTTATAATCCCGAGGAGATCCTCTGAGATAATAACATCTTTTAAGAAAGGAATTTTTTAGCAATGAAAAATTTCAAACTCATTAGCATTGCGCTTGTTATCTGCATGCTTGCAGCACTGCTCTCTTGCTTTGCTGTCAACGCTGAACAGGCAAGCGACTATTGCATCGCCGATCTTCGTTTCAGCGAAGATAACACCCGCGGCAACATCGAACTCAACGGTGCACACATCGTTGAAGAAGACGTTGTGACCGGTGCAGTCACCATCGAACTCGATGAGAAAACTGCTACCATCAACATGGTTTTCGCCGAGAACTTCTTTAAAGAAGGCGATGGCGGCAATATCTATTACGACTGCCCCATCAATGTTAAGGATACTGAAAAGCATCCGTATTTCGTATTTGACTATGCATCTGCAGACGACGTTGTTGTCAGCTCGATGATTGCTCACTACACTCGCAAGGATAAGGCTGAAACCTCCGCCCTCGGCGACCTTTATCTTAACTCTATGATGGCTGCTGATTATGTTTCCTATCAGATGGGCGGCACTGACTGCAACTATTTCAACGGCGCCGACGGCACCACCTCGACCGTTGCATACGGCATTTGGGACTGGGGCAAATATGTCACCGGTTCTGACGCCAAGGTCTTTGATGACGGCATCCACAGATTCTGCGATGTCACCTGCACACTTACCGGCTCTGTCGGCAAGCGTCTCACTTTCTACAAATTCGGCGTATATTCTACCACCGATAACCTCGTTCTCCAGCTCGGTTTTGATCAGCCCGAGGCTACTCCCGATTCCGGTGATACCTCCGACGAGTCTTCTGAGCCCGAAGATCCCGAAACTCCTGTTCTCAACGTGATCAAGCCCTCTTTCAACACCACTATCACCGCAGGCGCTACGACCATCATCACCAATCCTGCTGACGGTCTCGCTTCCTACAATGTAAGATGGTGTGCAAGAATTCTGCTTGCTCCCACCGAAACCGCAGGCGTTTATACTGTCGTTCAGATCCAGACTCCCGACGGCACCGACGATCCTACATTCTCTGAGCTCAATGACGGCTATATCGTTCTCGCTATCCATGGTGATGACTCTATCGACACCAACTCTGAGTCTGTGCAGATCCGCAATGCTTGGATGGCACTTGAAGCAGGCACGACCGTCACCTTCGAAGGCTATGATTTTGAAGCTCTGACTGTTGCTGACGACGCAACCGTTTCTTTCGAAGCAGCTTCTCCCGACGAGTCCTCGCAGCCTGATGAGTCTTCTGAGCCAGACGAATCTTCTGATTCAGAAGAGAGCAAGACCGACGAGTCCTCGCAGCCCGAAGAAAGCAAGACCGAAGAGTCTTCTAAGACCGAAGAATCCTCCAAGACCGAAGAGACCGAAGGCGGCAGCTTCCCCTGGTGGATCATCGTTGTAGTCGCAGTTGTTGTGATTGCAGTCGTTGTCTTTATCGTAATTAAAAAGAAGAAATAAACGCATCAGCGCGTTTTATGTCCCCGGTGCATTATCCGCGCCGGGGACGCTTTTTTGGTGACCAAGATGAATGAATTTGACCAGTGCGCGACATGCGCACATTATCTTTATGACAACTATGCCGACGAGTATTATTGCGATGTCGACATAGACCAGGATGAATATTCTGCCATGGCAAGCGGCAAACGGTATGAATGCCCGTATTATAGATACTATAACGAGTATGACACTGTCAAAAAACAAAACTGATTTTAGGTGGCTTTATGAGAACAAACGGCATTTTGATGCATATTTCATCGCTCAGCTCTCCCTACGGAATAGGCACGCTGGGCAAGGCGGCATATGAATTTATCGATTTTCTGCATAATGGCGGACAGACCTATTGGCAGATACTGCCGCTGTGCCCAACAGGCTTTGGCGACTCGCCGTATATGTCGGTCTCGTCCTATGCGGGCAACCCTTATTTTATCGACCTCGATATGCTGCATAGCGACAGACTCTTGAATGAGCAGGATTATAAAGCGCTCGATTGGGGCGACGATATATCTAAAGTTGACTATGGCAAGATATATCAGAACCGCAGCCGAGTTTTGCATATCGCCGCCGACCGATTTGATGCGAGCGACCGTGATTTTTTGGATTTCTGCGACAAAAACGATTATTGGCTTGATGATTACAGCCTTTTTGCGGCACTCAAGACACAAAACGAAGGCAAGGCGTTTTATGAATGGGATGACGGTCTGCGCACTCGCGACCAAGCAAGCCTTGAAGTTGCATATAAAGAATGCAGGAGCGAGATTCTTTATAACAAGATAGTACAATATCTGTTTTTTAAGCAGTGGAACGCTCTCAAGGAGTATGCAAATTCGAGAGGTATCAAGATAATAGGCGATATTCCGATATATATTGCCGCCGACAGCGCCGACCTTTGGGCTTCGCCAAAGCAGTTTGAACTTGACGAAAATATGCGCCCAAAGCGTGTCGCAGGCTGCCCGCCTGACGGCTTTAGCGAGGATGGACAGCTTTGGGGAAATCCGCTTTATGATTGGGAATATATGCAAAACGACGGCTTTAAATGGTGGATCTCACGTGTCAGACACGCTATGCAAATGTACGATGTCGTTCGCATCGACCATTTCAGAGGCTTTGACACATATTGGGCAGTTGATGCAAATGCCAAAACCGCCGCAGAGGGCGAGTGGGTGATCGGCCCGAGAATGAAGCTCTTTGATGCACTTGCGGCAGCACTCGGCGAACTGCCGATAATTGCCGAGGATCTCGGTATGCTCTTGCCGTCGGTATATGAATTGCTCAATCAGACAGGATTCCCTGGGATGAAGATATTGCAGTTTGCGTTCGATCCCGATGCCGACAGCACCTATTTGCCTTATAAGTACGACAAAAACTGCGTTGTTTATACGGGTACGCATGACAATGACACCTGCATGGGCTGGCTAAGCGAAAGCGGCGACAGGGCGGCAGTCGAGTATGCCAAGATGTTTATGCGCCTGAACGATCGTGAGGGTATGGTTTGGGGCATGATCAAGACTGCCATGGCATCGTCTGCCGACACCTGCATTATTCCTATGCAGGATATTATAGGCCTTGGCAGCGAAGCACGCATGAATAAGCCTTCCACCTCGGGCGGCGGAAACTGGTGCTGGCGCATTACGCCAGGCTGTGTCAACGATTGGCTCGCAGGCATAATGCTTGAAATAACCGCAGTATATCACCGCGAGGCGGTCTTGTGCACACCGAAAGCAGAAATCGAGGCAGAAGCAGAAGAATAAACCCGATAACCTGCATGGACATATTTCTATGCAAAGCGGATATCTGATTAAAACAAGCTGATAAATAACAAAAGAGCAAGGAATTTGACTTCCTTGCTCTTTTAAATTAGCTTTGTCTATCAGCCGTTGGCTGCATCGGGATCGGTGAACGCTTTGTAATACTGCGTTCTGATCTTGCCCTGCCATACAAACTCGAAATACGATTTGAATTTTGCGGTGTAGGTGGGCTCTGCACCCTCGACGGTGTTGCCTTCGGCATCGGTCTCGAATTCTTCGTTATAATAGCCGATCTCGGCGAGCAGCTTATCTTTGGTATAGTCCTTAAAGCTCTCTTTGGTATCAGCGAGCAGCAAAGGCAGTGTCTCTTCTGCAAACTTGTTGATTGCTGCTTCGATCTCGGTGTTGAACTGAGCGATGATCTCGGCAGAGATCTCAGAGATCTTTTCGGCAATGTTGGCGTCGATAGCGGCATCGACTTCTTCTTTGCCAGACTTTGCAAATCTTGCTTCAACCTCTGCGTCGAATTCGGGAGTGCTTGCATAATCGGTGAGTGCCTTTTTGTATTCGTCACTCTCGAGATATTCGTTGACCAGCGTATTGACTTTCTTGGTGACCTGCTGGTTGTACTGTGCGTTAACGAGCTCGTAGAACTGATCTTCGGTGTAGGTAGAGAACTTGTTCTCTTCGAGCAATTCGTCGGTGATCATTGCTTCTGCCTCGTCAGAGATCTCTTTTGAGGTCTTTTCAACGCCTTCAGCCTTGTATTTAGCTGTCAGCTCTGCGATGAACTTGTTCTTGAGCTGTCTTTTAACAGACTTTTTAATCGATTCCATGATGGTGTCGTATGCGGTCTGATAAAGGTTCTTTGCTTCTTCGGTCTCTGAATATTCAGCAGAGATCTCTGCAGACTTCTCGATCTTGAGCTTGTTTGCAAACTCGTCGGTCAGAGTCTTGCGGATGTTCTCATAAACAGTTTCGGTTGCCTTGGTGGTGAACTCTTCGATGTTAAAGTCGACTGCCTTGCCCTGCATGAGGGTGGGGTAGTGCTCTTTGATGACTTCGCTGAGTATCTCACAGTAATCGGGTTCGTAAACGGTGACCTTCTTGTTCTTGCCGTTCTCGTCTTTTATCGTATAGGTGAAAGACGACTGCTCGACGCTGAAGCCGAGGGTGTTGGAGATGACCGCATCACGGTTCTGCTGCTTTGCAGCCTCCCACATCTCCTTGTCTTCGCCTGCGAGAGTGGTCGAAATAAACTGGTTGCCTGCATAAAGTCTGTCGACTGAATATGCATTGCCGTCAGCGTCTTTGATCTTGATGACCTGCTCGTTGTCATCAAGTGCATAATGCTCATTCTTGATGCCATGAGCCAAGAGGTTCTGCAGATCAACGTCGGTGTAAAGCATCGAAAGCAGCTTTGCAACGTCATCGAGCTCGTTAGAAACACAATAGCTGCTCACGCAGAGCATTGAGCTGATGGTGTTGGTGTTGGTAGCGGTGGGAACCTGATAGATGTTGTGATCGTATTCGCGACCGGTCTGAGCTTCGAGCTCTTCAAGAGCGCTTGCACTGCCGTCAACGAATGTGACTGCAAATCTGGTATCGGGATCGGTCTCTACGGTCTTGCCCTCGGAATTGCTGAAATAGCCGAGTGCGTTGTAGCGTGCGATCATTGCGAGATAGCTGAGCAGTCCCGGATCTTCATAGGACGAAAGAACGTGTCCAGTCGAATCAACGTAGGTTGCAAAGCCGTTCTCAAACATGAACGCATAGTCGCTCGAGTCGGTAGCACTCTGCAGGGGAATAACATCGGGCTCGTTCGCTTTGATAAGTGCGAGGTATTCCTGCAGGTCGCTGACAGAGCACATGGTCTGTGCGTCATAGTTGTATTTGTCGAGCAATTCTTTGTCGAATGCGATATAGCGATATTCGCCGATTATCGAGTTGCAGGGCACGCCATAGGTCTTGCCGTTGAACTTGGCAGCCTGGAAGAAATAGGGGTGCACATAGTCCTTGATGAGCTTAGCTTCACTCGAAAGCTTCTCATCGAGAGCGGCGAGCTTCTTCTCGGATGCGAGTTTGACATATGTGTCAAAATCTCTGATCAGGAATATGTCGAGGCGCGGAGTCTTAAGCTCGGTGTCGATGCCGTTCTCTAAGTTTTCTAATATTTTTTCGCCGGTGAGCACTTCTTTTGAAACATCAGAGGTGTTTGAAGAAGCGGACTCGTCGGATGACTCGTTTTTGTTGTTCTTTTTGTTTGCTTCTTGCTCTTCTTTATAAGCTTCGAGCTCTGCAAACTTGGCTTCGATCGCTGCTTCGTATTCATCTGCCGTATAAAGCATCAGCTTGACGCAGACACCGAGGCGATAGAATATTATGCGGTTGATCGCGAGCTCAACGGCTCTGATTGCCTCGTCGGTGGTGTCGTCGCTCTTTATCGAGTAGATCGTATAGACCGGTGCGGCAACCTCGGTATAGTCGGCCTCTTGGGTACACGAAGCGAGTGTGGGCATCAGCATGGCAAAAACTATAAAAAGTATGCCGAGGCTGACAAGTCGTCTGTTTTTCATGTGGTATCCTCCTATTGTGCTATAGCCGAAAACAAAGATCGGCTATTTCGGCTATATTAGCAAGCATCTTAATTTTACAACGAAAACCCGATAATGTCAATATGCAATACGACATTTTGCGCAAAAAATGCTTGCAATGCCCGCCTGTGTATTGTATAATATCTAAAAAATAACGGAGGTACAGCCAATGGCAGAGTATTCAAGCGGTCCGTACAATGCAAAAAAGCCCACTTTCAACGTGAGCATGAATGCGGATGGCAAAAACATTAAAAAAATCATCATTATCGCAGCGATCATTTTAGTTGTGATAATAACACTTTCGGGCAGTTTTTATACTGTCGCAGATCGTGAGGTCGGCGTTGTTACGACTTTCGGCAAGGTTACCGAGGTGACCGAGGCAGGGCTTCACTTTAAGCTGCCGTTTGGAATGCAAAAGGTCACTTTCGTTGAAACTGAGGTAAGCCATCATATTGAACTCGGCTATGTCAACGAGTCTAACGGTCAGTCGGTCTTTGTCGAGAATGAATCAAAGATGATAACCGGCGATTATAACATAGTCAATGTTGACTTCTTTATTTCATATCGCATAACCGATCCTCAAAAATATCTCTTCTCGTCGTCGCAGCCCGAGGCAATACTCAAGGTGCTTGCCCAAAGCCAGATACGCAACGTCGTCGGCTCGTGCGAGATAGATTCTGTTTTGACAGAGGGCAAGGCACAGATCCAGCAGAGCATCAAGGATCTTATAGTCAAAGAGCTTGCCGAATATGACATAGGCGTTTCGCTCACAGACATCAATATACAGGATTCCGAGCCGCCCACAGAGTCGGTCAGTGCGGCGTTCAAGGCGGTCGAGACCGCACGACAGGGCGCAGAAAAGGCACTTAACGAGGCAGAAGCCTACAAAAACCGTCGTTTGCCCGAGGCAGAATCAGAGGCGGACAAATTGCGTGAGAACGCAGAATACCTCAAGCAGAGTCGCATCAACGAGGCATTCGAGCAGGTCGCTATGTTCAACGCAATGTACGACCAATACAAGCTCAATCCCGACATAACCAAGGTTAGAATGTATTATGAAACCATCGAAAAGGTCTTGCCCGGCTGCAAGGTCTATATTGACACAGGCGATAACGGCGTGCAAAAGCTTTTGCCGCTTGAGAGCCTTATAACCTCAGAAACAGATAACACCGCAAAGGGGGATAACGTCAATGACTAACAAAAAGAAGACAGTCCTTGTGATCGTGCTTGTCGTATTGGCAATAGTCGTGATAGCTATTGCGTCTGGCTGTTTTTATGAAGTCAACGAAAACGAATATGCCTGCGTTGTCAGGTTCTCAAAGATCATTTCTGTCACCGATGAGGCGGGACTGCATTTCAAGACGCCATTCATCGACAGCATAAAAATTTATCCCAAACAGGCTCTGCTCTATGACATCAACCCATCTGACGTAATCACAAAAGACAAAAAGAGCATGACGGTCGACAGCTATGTCATCTGGCAGATCTCCGATCCTCTCACTTTTGTAAAAACGCTCGGAACGATCGCCGAGGCAGAGAGCAGGCTTGATGTTCTTGCATACAACGCCACCAAAAACAAGATGAGCACGCTCGAGCAGAACGATATAATCAACCTTGACCCTCCCGACGAGCGCAACGACATTTACGATTCTATATTCGATGACGTGCGTGATTCCGCAGCGGAATACGGCATCAACGTCATAGATGTCAAGATCAAACGCTTTGACCTGCCCGAGATGAATGAGGACGCTGTTTATGAGCGCATGATCTCAGAGCGCAACAGGATAGCAGCAAAATACACCGCCGAGGGCGAGCTTGAAGCCGCAAAGATAATCAACGAGGTCGACAAGGAATATAACACCATCATTTCAAACGCAAAAGTCGACGCTGAAAAAACAGTTGCCGACGGCGAGTCGGAATACATGCGCATTCTCGCTGAAGCGTATCGTGATACCGACAGGCTCGAGTTTTATTCGTTTGTACGCGGTCTTGATGCACTCGAAGCATCTATGAGCGGTCAAAAGACCATAATACTCAGCAAGGATTCAGAGATAGCAAAATTGCTTATGGGCGATTTTATGTACAAGACAGACAACAGCAATGAATGACAAGGCGATGCGCGACGTGTTTCGCGACCTTCCGATGCTGACAGCAGGACGCACGGTATTAAAAAAAGTCGAGATGAAGGACGCATGGGATCTGTATGCCTATGCGTCACTCGACGACACTTCAAAATATCTGCTTTGGTCTCCGCACCTCAATATCGACGAGTCAAGGGGGCAGATAGAATGGCTTCAGCACAGATATAAGCGCGGAATGTACGCCGATTGGGGCGTTTATCACCGCGAAACGCTCAAGCTTATAGGCACAGTCGGGTTTGCGTCCGTCGATGCACCCAACGACCGTGCAGAGCTTGGCTATGTGCTTTCGCCGCAGTATCAGGGCAGGGGGTATATGGGCGAAGCGGTCGAGCGTGTGCTCTCACTTGCCTTTTACCATCTCGAGCTCAACCGAGTCGAATTGCGCATAATGCACGGCAACGTGAGATCCGCACATTTCGCCGAGTCGCACGGCTTTAAATATGAGGGGCTTTGCAGGCAGGAATTGCTTGTCAAGGGCGAATACCGCGACATACTGCATTATGCCCTTTTGAAGGATGAATACCTTTCGCAAAGACAGCAAAAAGTATAAAGCAAAAGGCTCTCGCAAAAGCGAGAGCCTTTATTTCACATTAGAACGAAAGACTTAAACAGCTCTGTTGATAGTGCCGTTCTTCATGCCTGTTCTGAGGCAACGCGAGCAAACATAAACTCTTTTTGTCTCGCCTCCGACGGTGACTCTGACCCTTCTGATATTGGGCTTCCACTCGCGGTTTGTCTTTCTGTGTGAGTGAGAAACATTGCAGCCGAAGGTAACGCCCTTGCCGCAGTAATCACATTTTGCCATCGTATATTCCTCCGATCTGTAATAGTCAAAATTTTTCGAACACCTTAATATAAAACATTTTTGCGCTTTTGTCAAGCCCTTTTTTACTCTTTTTGCGCTATTTTACAAAGGTTGTCGATGTCACCTGCGCCCATTATGACCAAAACATCACCGGGCAGCAAATTTTTTGCCAAATAAGCCTCTATTTCGTCGAACGTCGGCAGATATACCGAGTTCTTGACACGCTTGCAAAGGTCGGCGGGAGAGATGCCCGAGACATTTGTTTCACGCGCAGAAAAGGTTTCGGCGAACACTGTAAGATCGCTGTCGTCAAATGCTTCGCAAAATCCGTCAAAGAGGTCGTGCAGCCTCGAATAGGTGTGCGGCTGGAACACGGTGACGACTCTGCTCGCTCCGAGCTCTTTTGCCGTAGCGAGCGTAACCCTGATCTCGTCGGGATGATGTGCATAATCGCTGTATACATCAGCACCGCAGAACCTGCCCTTGTACTCAAACCTGCGTCCTATGCCGCTGTAGGCGGCGATACCGCATTTTATCTGCTCGTCGGTAAGACCGCACAGCACGCCACAGCATATCGCTGCAAGTGAGTTTGCGACACTGTGATGCCCAAGCACCGAAAGCTGCAATCCGTCTATACGCCTGCCCATGCAGACGACGCTGTAATCAGTCGCTCTGCCGTGCTCGTATTCGCAATGCGTGACATAGCAATCGGCATTTCTGTTGCCAGACAGAGAGAACGTTATCAGTCTGCCTGCATAGCCCTCAGCCGCCTTCATCGCTTCGTCGGAATCAAAGTTGACCACTGCGCAGCCGTCGCTGCCTGTGTTGCTCATGAATTTGGCAAAAGACGAACGCATCTGCTCTATCGAATGAAAATAATCTGTGTGATCGAGCTCGACATTGAGTACCACCGCTATGTGCGGACAGAACGACAAAAATGAGTCTTTATATTCGCAGCATTCAAACACCAGCTTGCCGCTGTTGCCTATGTGGTACTGAGTGCCGAGGCTGTTGATGACGGCACCGTCAAGCACCGAGGGTGACGAACCGTCGGCGCAGAGCATAGAATATATCATTGCCGTTGTCGAAGACTTGCCGTGAGTGCCTGCAACGCCAATCGAGCAGTCAAAGCCGTGCGCTATCGCACCCAATAATTCGGCGCGCGAATAGGTGGGTATGGCGCGCTCTGTTACTGCCAGCATCTGCGGATGCTCTGCCCCGAATGCGGCGGAATAGATGCATGCGCCGACGTCGGACAGCTCGCAGTCAGCACCGTCATACCAGATGACCGCACCGAGTCCCTCAAGCATCGAGGTCAGCTCGCTTTTAGCACGGTCATAGCCGACTATATCATAGCCCTGCTCAATAAGTATATGAGCGAGCGAGGACATGCTTATGCCGCCTATGCCGAGAAAATATACTTTTTTGTGCCTTGGCAGATCATTGATGTGCATAAAAATAACCTCTATCTCTATATAGCAAAAAGCATTATATCACGGTTTGCGCAAAAATAAAAGGGGGTTACAATAATTTTGCAATTAATCTGTTGAAATGTGATATTTTTCATTTATAATCATTGCTGTTACACATTTTCAAGGAGGCGAAAATGAAGACTAAAAAAATAGCAACCTTTGCGGTGCTCTCTGCAATAACGGCCGTCCTTCAGATACTGTCCGGACTGCTCACGGGTCTTTTGCCCTTTTCTCTGTCGCTGGTGCTGATACCCATATGTGTCGCAGCTTGGTATTACGGCTTGGCAGGCGGCGCTATTTTGGGCGGCGTGTTTGGCATAACCGTGTTTGTGCAGTGCGTTACAGGTCTTGATAAGACGGGACTTGTGCTGTTCGGCATAGATCCGCTTGCGACGATATTGCTCTCTTTTGGCAGATGCTTGCTTGTCGGCTTGCTGATAGGTGCTGTTTCGCTTGCAAAAAAGCAAGATACCGGCTTTAAATATCTTTATGCCGCATTAGCACCAACTATGAATACAACAGTGTTCGTGATGCTTTATGCATTGCTGTTCAACGACCTTCTTATTGCAGGTGCAGGCAGTTATGACAGCGTCATTTCGTTTATCATTATCGGACTTGTCGGCATAAACTATGTTGTCGAGCTTGTGCTCAATATTATCATATTGCCACCGTTGCTTAAGGCGCTTGACAAATACAACAAGGTCGCATAAATTGCATATTATGCAAAAAATCGGCAGAGCTAAGCTCTGCCGAATTTTTTTAGCACTGCACATAAAAAGCACCGATAGATCGATATGCTCGATAGATCGGCGCTTTTTGTTTATAGGTGTTTAACTATCTTGAACTTGAATTACTTAAGCTCAGAGAAGTACTTGATGGTGCGAACCATCTGGCTGGTGTAGGAGTTCTCGTTGTCGTACCACGAAAC
>CAZNCN010000011.1:0-62032 GCA_964571635.1 uncultured Ruminococcus sp.
ATATATAAATATATATACTATGGGGGTATATGCGTGCCAAACAAAGAGTTTGATATGATAACAAATGCGCTCAAAGAGGCGCTGCAAAATAAATATTCAGATACGACCTATACATTGTGGTTTATCGATATGCAGATAACCGCAATAAACGGCAAAAAGGTCACACTCATGCTGCCCACGATATTTAAGCGTGACATTGTCCGCACGCAGTACGGCGAAACGCTCGTCGGAATGCTTTATGACATTTTAGGCTTTAACACCGAGATAACCTATACCGCAGCCGAAGAGATCGACCTGATAACAAATCATCCCGACAACAGCAAGGATGAGGATGAGGACGACGGCTTGTCGGAGTATCAAAAGAGATTTCATGCCGAATATACATTCGAAAACTTTGTTGTCGGCAAGTCGAATGAGCTTGCACAGCGTTCGTCGCTCGCAGTAGCACAGTTCCCAGGCGAGCTCAACAACCCTCTCTTTTTATACGGCCCGTCAGGCCTCGGCAAAACGCACCTTTTGTTCGCCATAATGAACGAAACGCGCAGAAAATACCCTAAGTTCAAGATCAAATATGTCACGAGTGAAGAGTTTGTCACAGACCTTATCGACGCCATGACCCGCAAAACGACATCGGAATTTCGTGAGAAATATCGCAACATAGATATGCTGCTGGTCGATGACGTTCAGTTCTTCTCTGACAAGCACCAGATGCAAGAGGAGTTCTTTCATACCTTCAATGCGCTTTACAGTGCAAATAAACAGATAATTATTTCGTCCGACCGTCATCCCCGCGAGATAAACAACCTCGACGAACGCATAAAATCGCGATTTGAGGCAGGTTTGGTCGCAGATATCCAACCACCCGACCTTGAGCTAAGAGTGGCAATTTTCAAGCGTAAAACGTCCGACATGGGCATTGACATACCGGGTGAGGTGCTGCTGTATCTTGCCGAGAACATCAAGCTCAACATCAGGCAGATCGAGGGAGCTATCAAAAAGCTCAGAGCCAGCAGCTTTATCAGCGGCAGACAGATCGACCTCGACATGGCAAAAGAGGTCCTGGGCGACACCTTGCGCAACGCCGAGAACGACGAGAACACGATAGACAAGATATTTAAGTTCATCGCAGTCAGATACGGTGTTTCAAAAGAGCAGTTGCGCTCGTCAAAACGTACCATCGAGATAATGTTCCCGAGGCATGTTGCAATATATCTCACAAGGCAGTTGACCAGAATGCCCTTAAAGACTATTGCAAGGCAGTTCGGCCGCAAGGATCACACCAGCGTCATGAATTCAATATCTGTCATTGAAACCAAGATGAATACAGAGCCCGGGTTCAAGCGTGAGATGGATCAGATGATCTGCGAGATCTCGAGCGGCATAAGCTAAAAGCGGCTTTTGTGTGCTTTTTTCGACAGATGTGGACAACAAACAGGGTTTTACAGCGGTTTTCCACATACAATGCACATTTCAACACGCCTAACAATCAAGGCAGTACAAGCGTTTTTTGACGTTTACACCGTTTCCACCGACCCTACTACTACCTACAACTACTAAATACCTTTTATATTAGATTATTACTTGTTTTTTCAGCTTTGGGAGGAGAAAAAATGCCTATCAAATTTACCGCCAACAAAAGCACGTTTTTGTCACTCATAATGCCTGCGCTCGGTGCGACCTCTACAAAGAGCACCCTGCCCGCACTCGAGGGTCTGCTTTTCACACTTAAAGAGAATACCCTGACCGTTTGCGGCTATGACCTCGAGAAAGGTGTCACTTCAAAGGCAACAGTGTTTCCTAAAGAAGAGGGCGCTGTCATAGTCAACGCAAAAAAGATCGCAGATATAGTCAAGTCGTTCCCCGACTGCGACATCAAGTTTGAAGCCGACGAAAAGAATATCGTGCGCATTTTCGGCGCAGACAGTGACTTTGTCATACACGGCTTTGGCGCAGATATATTTCCGTCATTGCCCATGCTCGGCGGCGATAACAGCTTTTCAATCAATCAGAGCGTTTTAAAAGAGATGATCTCGTCGACCAGCTTTGCGGTATCGCAACTTGATTCAAGACCTATACTTTGCGGCGAGCTTATCAAGGTCGAGGGCAAAAAGATAACAATTGTTGCGCTCGACAACTTCAGACTTGCCATGCGTGAAGAATATGACGCTGTGCTCGGCAACGAAAAGAATTTTAAGCTTGTTGTTTCGGGCAAGACGCTCAACGAGCTTTGCCGCCTGCTTTCGGATGATGACGAGCTTATGCGAATTGAGTTTACAGACAAGCATATCATATTTATGATAGGCGACACTGTTTTCTTCTGCCGCCTGCTTGACGGCGAATATCTCGACTATGAGAGAGCATTGCCCAAGGACAGCAAGATAACAGTCAATGTTTCGTCCGAAAAGTTCTTAAATTCCGCACTTAGAGCCTCGCTTATAGTTGATGAAAAGATGCGCACGCCGCTCAGATGCAATTTTGACGGCAACACACTTACAATAAAGTGCAAGACGCAGTATGGCAGCGTCAACGACAACACCGACATAATCAAGACCGGCGACGACATAGAGATAGGTTTTAACCACAAGTATCTGCTTGATGCACTCAGAGCCTGCAAAGGCGAGGATATAGTCGTTTCAATGTCCACACCGCTGATGTCAATGGTGCTCACACCTGCTGTCAAGAGCAAGACGGGTTCGTTTTTGTATCTCGTTTTGCCTTGCAGACTCAAGGACTGATTATAGGACTGATAATATATGTATATAAGCAAGCTGTCGCTTTGCAATTTTCGCAACGAGCAGGACGGCGATATAGAATTTATCGACGGCATAAACATGATCTGCGGACAGAATGCCGCAGGCAAGACCAATCTGCTCGAGGCGGTGTTTATGTTTGCGGCAGGCAAGAGCTTCAGAGGCTGCCATGACAGAGAAATGATAAAATTCGGGCTCGACAGGGCAGAGATAGCGATAGAATTTCATTCTGCCGCAGGCAAAAAGAATTTTTCTGTCAGAATGAGCAAGAACAGCCGCAGGGAGATATATCGAGAGGGCATAAGGCTGACTAAGATGTCAGAGTTTCTCGGAGTTTTCAGAGCCGTGATATTCATGCCCGATCATTTGAATCTCATCAAGGGCTCGCCCGAATGCCGCAGGCGGTTTATAGATATGGCGATATGCCAGAGCTATCCGAGATATGTTGCTGCGGTCAACGAATATAACCGCATTTTAAACCAAAAAAACGCCATGCTCAAGCGTGACGGCTTTGACAGTACACTGCTTGATGTTTATGACGATCGCATGGCTGTGCTTGCCGGCAATATCACAGTCAACAGACAAAAGTTTTTAGATTTGCTGTCACAGGCGGTTATTCCGTTTCACGAGGATATGACCTCGGGCAATGAAACTATCGGCTTTGTATATCGTTCGGATGCAGGTGATGCCAATACCGCCGATGATATATCCGATGCATACAGGCGCCTGTGGCACGCAAAGCGTGACAACGAGATAGAAAGGCGCATGACCTTGATAGGTCCTCACAAGGATGATTTCAACGTGCTTATCAACGGCAAAACGGCAAAAAGCTATGCTTCTCAGGGTCAGCAGCGGTCTGCGGTGCTTTCGATGAAGCTTGCAGAGGGCAAGCTGAGCGCAGATCTGACAGGCGAAGCACCGGTTTTTTTGCTTGATGACGTGCTGTCTGAACTTGATGACGGCAGACAAAGGTTTATACTGTCACGCATAAGCACGGGACAGGTGCTTATCACAGGCTGTGAGAAGAATGCCTTTGGCGATCTGAGAGGCGGCAGGCTGATAAGTGTTAAGGATGGTAATATATGTATCTGCACTTAGGCAAGAGTGAATCCTGCCATACTGATAAAATAGTCGCAATAATAGACATCGACGGCGCTGCAACGGGTGAAGCGAGCCGAACGTTTATAAAACGTTTGCAGGACGCAAAAATGACCGTCAACCTTGCAGACGACCTTCCAAAGAGCTTGGTGCTCGCAGAGGACGAGATGAGCGAGACGCTTTATATAACCTCGCTATCATGTCAAACGCTCAAAAAACGGTCAGAAACAGGAGATTATACCAAATGAACGAGAACGAACAAAACAACATGCAGCAGCAATACGGCGACAGCCAGATTCAGGTGCTCAAGGGTCTTGAGGCGGTTCGCAAACGCCCGGGTATGTATATAGGCACGACATCGTCAAAGGGTCTGCATCATCTTATATATGAGATAGTCGACAACGCCATTGACGAGGCGCTGGCGGGCTTTTGCTCGCATATACAGGTCACTCTTGAGAAGGACGGCAGCTGCCTTGTCATCGACGACGGCAGAGGCGTTCCCTCCGGTATAAACGAGGCAGAACAAAAGCCTACGCTTGAGGTCATATTCACAGTGCTTCACGCAGGCGGCAAGTTTGGCGGCGGCGGTTATAA
The DNA here is from genome assembly GCA_964571635.1 of uncultured Ruminococcus sp. Taxonomy (GTDB): domain Bacteria; phylum Bacillota; class Clostridia; order Oscillospirales; family CAG-382; genus Coliplasma. The sequence continues at coordinate 4,443 of CAZNCN010000011.1, forward strand.
GATCGCAGGCGGTCTGCACGGTGTCGGCGCATCTGTCGTCAACGCTTTGTCACGCCGTATGGAGGTCACCAACTATCGTGACGGCAAAGAATATCGCATAGTATTCGAAAAAGGCGGCGTAGCAGAGCCTTTCACCGAGATAGGCAACACCGACAGGCACGGACTTACAGTCAAATTCTGGCCTGATCCCGAGATATTCGAGACTGTCGTGTTTGAGAGAGAAACGGTCAAGACAAGGCTTCGCGAGCAGGCGTTCTTAAACGCAGGCATATCTGTCACGCTCACAGACAACACGGGCGATGAGGATTACAGCGAGAATTTCTGCTATCAGGGCGGCATACGCGAGTTTGTTGCATATCTTAACGAAAAGAAGGGCGCAAGCGTCATTCACAACGATATAATCTATATTTCCGGCAACAAAGGCACGTCAATAGCCGAGGTCGCCATGCAGTACAACGACAGCTATAACGACACCTTGCTCTCGTTTGCAAACAATATGCACACCATTGACGGCGGCACGCACGAGACAGGATTTAAGACTGCCATAACAAAAGTGCTCAATGACTATGGCAAAAAATATAATATACTCAAAAACGAAGAGAAGCTCACAGGCGATGACGTCAGAGAGGGACTTACGGCGGTCATTTCGGTCAAGCTTGAGGATGCACAGTTCGAGTCGCAGACAAAAGCCAAGCTCGGCAACTCTGAGATACGCGTGCTTGTAGAGAGCATAGTCACCGAAAAGCTGACCAATTATCTCGAAGAGAACCCTCAGTCTGCAAGGATAATCGTTGAAAAATCAATAGCCGCATCACGTGCCCGTGAGGCAGCAAAAAGAGCAAGAGAACTGACACGCCGCAAGGGATTGCTCGAGTCATCCTCTCTGCCCTCAAAGCTTGCCGACTGCAACGAGCGCAGGGTCGAATACACCGAGCTTTATCTGGTCGAGGGTGATTCGGCAGGCGGCACGGCAAAGGACGGACGTGACTCGCAGTTTCAGGCGATATTGCCGCTCAGAGGCAAGATTTTGAATGTCGAAAAAAGCAGGCTCGAGCGCATTTATTCATCGACGCAGATAATTCCCATCATTCTGGCGCTCGGCACAGGTGTCGGCACAGAATTTGATATATCCAAATTGCGCTATGGCAAGATAATCATCATGGCGGATGCCGATGTCGACGGCGCACATATCAAAACGCTTTTGCTCACATTCTTCTTCAGGCATATGAGGCCGCTCATTGACGAGGGTCACGTTTATGCCGCTCTGCCGCCGCTTTATAAGGTATACAAGGGCAAGCAGCAGAGGTACGCCTTCAGCGACGAAGAGCGTGACGTCATCATCGCAGAGATGGGACAGGGCGCACAGGCAGAGAGATATAAGGGCTTGGGCGAGATGGATGCCGATCAGCTCTGGGAGACCACAATGGACCCGTCAACACGCATTTTAAAGCGTGTTACGGTCGAGGATGCAACAGAGGCTGACGCACTGTTTTCGGTGCTTATGGGCGACAAGGTTGAGCCCAGACGCGCATTTATCGAGCAAAACGCCAAGTATGTCAGCAATCTTGACGTATAAGGGGGCAAACAATGGCACACGAACACGAATACGATTACAGCTCACACAGCGATCAGGTCATACAGGACGTTCTGATCGAGCGTGAGATAAAAACCTCATACATCGACTATGCAATGAGCGTCATTGTCGGGCGAGCTCTGCCCGACGTTCGTGACGGCTTAAAGCCGGTTCACAGGCGCATACTCTATTCGATGTACAGAGATAAATACACATATGACAAGCCTTTCCGCAAGTCGGCAACAACAGTCGGTGCGGTGCTCGGCTCGTTTCACCCTCACGGCGACTCGTCGGTCTATGACGCGCTCGTCAGACTTGCACAGCCGTTTAATATGCGCTATACGCTCGTCGAGGGTCACGGCAACTTCGGCAACATCGACGGCGACCCTGCCGCTGCATACCGTTATACCGAAGCGAGAATGGCAAGGCTTGCCGATGAGATGCTCAGGGATATAGACAAGGACGTTGTCGACTGGGATCCCAACTTTGACAACACCTGCAAAGAGCCGAGAGTATTGCCCGCAAGGTTTCCCAACCTGCTTGTCAACGGCTCTATCGGCATAGCCGTCGGCATGGCGACAAATATTCCCACGCACAATATGAATGAGGTATGCGATGCGGTCATATATATGATGTCGCATCCCGACTGCACAGTTCCCGAGCTTATGCAGTTTATAAAAGGGCCCGACTTCCCGACCTACGGCACGATATACGGCACGGCAGGCATATACGAGGCGTATATGACAGGCAAGGGTCATGTCAAGGTGCGTGCAAAGGCGCATATCGAAGAATACAAGGGCAAAGAGCGCATCATCATCACAGAGCTGCCTTATCAGGTCAACCGCTCTATGCTGCTTGAAAATATGGTTCAACTCGTCAAGGACAAGCGCATCGAGGGCATCGGCGACATCCGCAACGAATCGGGCAGAGGCGGTATGCGCATAGTCGTCGAGGTCAAAAAAGAAGCTAACGCGCAGATAGTTTTGAATCTGCTCTATAAATATACCCAGCTCGAGGATACCTGCGCCATAAATATGGTCGCACTTGTAGGCGGTGAGCCCAAGCTTTTGGGACTCAAAGATATATTGCATTATTACCTCCTGCATCAGCATGATGTCATTGAGCGCAGAACACGCTTTGAGCTTGCAAAGGCAGAGAGAGAAGCACATATTTACGAGGGCTTGAAGATCGCTATCGACCATATTGACGAGGTCATACGCATCATACGCTCGTCGGCGAGCATTTCAGACGCCAAGGCAAACCTTATGGCAGCTTTCAGCCTCACAGATATTCAGGCACAGGCGATAGTCGACATGACGCTCGGCAGGCTTTCGGGCTTGGAGCGTCAGAAGGTGCAGGACAGATTGGATCAGCTTTATGCGCTCATCGACGACCTCAAGGATATTTTGGCAAAGCCCGAGAGGGTTTCTGAGATAATCAAAAACGACCTCGAGGACATCAAAAAGCGCTACGGCGACCCGAGGCGCACCACGATAGTCGAGGTCGAAAACGAAATTTTGATCGAAGATCTTATCGAAAAGCAGGATGTTGTCATCAGCGTTACCAACGACGGATATATCAAGCGCACGCCTGTCGATACCTACACGGCACAGCGCCGTGGCGGCAAGGGAATAACCGCAATGGGCACAAAACAAGAGGATTTTGTGGTCAATATGTTTATCGCGCATTCGCATGATACCATGCTTTTGTTCTCTAACCTCGGCAAGCTCTATATCAAGCGCTGCTTTGAGATACCCGAGGCTTCACGCACCGCAAAGGGTACTAACGTCGTCAATCTGCTCACACTTTGCGAGGGTGAAAAGATCACCGCCGTCATCAACGTTCAGCAGTTCACAGACAAAGAGAACCTCGTCATGATTACACGCAACGGCATAGTCAAGCGCGTCTGCCTCATGGCATACAAGACGCGTCGCACGGCAGGACTTTATGCTGTTACGCTCGACGAGGGCGACGAATTGCTTTCCGTGCTCAAGACAGACGGCAATGCCCACATCATCTGCGCTTCCAGCAGAGGCAACGCCATCAGATTCGACGAGAACGACATAAGGCTCGTCGGCAGACAGGCAAGAGGTGTCAAGGCGATGAACCTCGACGGCGCAGAGCTTATCGGTGCTGCCGCAGTCGAAGGCGATGATACCAGAGCGCTTATAACCGTTACCGAGCGCGGATTCGCCAAGAGATGCCTTATCTCTGAATACGGCGTGCAGAACCGTGGCGGCAAGGGCGTCATCTGCCACAAGATCAGCGACCGCACAGGCTCGCTTTGCGGAATTGCGGCTGTTGAAGAGGGTCAGGAGATCATGCTCATGACAGATTCAGGCGTCATAATCCGCACCAGAGTCGACGAAATTCCCGTCTACGGCAGAGCTGCAGCAGGCGTTATCGCCATGAGGCTTGATGCCGAGTCAAGAGTCATCGGTTTTGCTGTCGTAAACAGCGAGTCAGAAGCCGAAGACACCTCGTCCGACGATACTCAAGACGTACAAGAAACACAAGAAACACAAGAAACACAAGCACCGCAGGAGGTTTAAATAAAAATGGAGCTCAAAACATTTGTTTTAGCCAATCCCGCCGACAAGCAGGCACGTCATGCGCTGGTAAACGAGGCTGTCAAGGGTTATTACGGCGATAACGCCGCCGTAGAATATTCACCTAAGGGCGTGCCCTCGATAGTCGGCACAGAAGCACAGAAATATATTTCTATCACTACCTGCGGCGAGGTTATGCTTTGCGTCGTTTCGTCGGTGCAGATAGGCATCGACGGCGAGTATCTGCCCAGATTCAAGCAGAGCAAGCTCGACACTATGGCGGTTGCCGAGAGATTTTTCACTGAGGACGAGGCAGAATTTGTCCGTCGCGGTGATGGAGATATGATGCGCTTCGTCAAGATCTGGACCAGAAAAGAAGCGTTCGTCAAGTACAACGCCACCGGCGTGTCCGATTTTCCCAACTTTTCTGTCTGCGACGGCGAAAAGTTTCTGGGCAAGGTCAACGGCATCTCGATAAAAAAATTCACCATCAAATTTGATGGCAGCGATGACTATATTTTTGCGATAGCAGGAGTGTAGGGGCAAACTATAATAAGTGATATTCGGCACAAGCCGAGTGATTTTTGCGTACTGCACAGCTTGAGATAGATTTTCGGCTCTCGAGTGCGGTATATTAATTGTTTTTGTTCTGTATCTCGGCGACGCCAAACTTTACAGCACGACAGCAACTGCTTCACACAAAAAAAGTGGGTCTTACGACCCACTTTTTCAGTCTTTGGACATTTCGAACCAGAGATAAACGAAGGTTACGACGCTGCCGTCGGTGACGACGTTATTCCACTCGTCATCCTTAACTGCTGTGGTCTTGTCGTCGAGCTTGACGTCAGCAGCGGTGCAGTATGTAGCCCAGCTATACTTGACATTCTCTTCGGTACCCTCTTTTTTGCCGAAAAATTCGGTAGGAGGAGTGATGGAGCCGTCTTCAGCTTCGCCGTAAACAGGAGCGATCTCTGCGTTCGCCAGCTTTGCCTGCTCAAGAACGGTGTAAAGTGTGGGGTTCGCCGTGGTTATCTGAAGCTCGGTCTCATAGATAACAGCTTCTTTTTTAACATCAGCGTCTTCCCAAGTGACAAATCTGACCTTGACGGTCGTTGTCTGGGTATTGCAGCTTGCGAGCACAGCAACGAGCATAACAGCCAGCAGCAATACGGCGATAGTCTTTTTCATATCAAAAAACTCCTTTTATTAGTATGCACTAACAGTATAACCAAAAACGTTTCATATGTCAAGATGTCTGTTGATAATTTTTGCCACGGGCAGATAAGGCGGTTTTGACTCTTGATTTAAATCGCCAAGTGTTGTATAATGTTGTAAATGATATAATATGAGGGGAGTTTGTTATGATACAGGAAATTAGAAACGAGCAAACCGAACTACTTGCACGAGCACTTACAGCGGTAAAGACCGTTGACGAGGCTTATAAATTTCTCGATGACATATGCACTCAAGCAGAGGTAAAAGAGATGACCAAGCGCCTTTTGGCTGCAATAATGCTGCGTGAGGGCATAACATATACAGAGATCGCCGACAAAACAGGGCTCTCGACTGCGACGATAACACGAGTCAACCGTGCACTCCGCAACGGCAGTGATGGCTATGCCATCGTGCTCGAGCGCATAGGCAGGTAAGAATAGAATTCATGAGCATTTTATCTGATTGGTACGACCGCATAAACAGCGATCAATACGACGGCTATGCATCATTCTTGCACAAATGCTTTTGCGATACCGCAAAGATCAGGGTAAGCGAGGTGCTCGACCTCGGCTGCGGCACGGGCGGAATAACCTGTGCGCTTGCCGACATGGGCTATGACATGGTCGCAGTTGACATTTCCTACGACATGCTGTCGCTGGCAAAGAGGCACGAAAAAGTGCTTTATATCAACGGCGACATGCGTGAGCTTGATCTTTACGGCACTGTGCAGGCAGCTTATTCTTCATACGACTGTCTCAACTGCATGATGACCGAGCAGGATCTCGACCTGGCGATATCCAACGTCGCACTGTTCCTTGAAAACGGCGGAGCATTTGTTTTTGACGTCAACACAGCATACTGCGCACGCGAAATATACGACGGCAAATGCTATTGCTATGAGCACGGCGACGATATGCTGGTCTGGCGGTCTGCCGCTGCTGGCTCAAAGGTCGCATTTTATCTGACAGAATTCAGATGCAGAGCCGGCGGGATAGAAAGACGTGACGACATCATTACCGAGCGCATCTGGAGCGACCGCAAGATACGACAGATATTAAAAAAGCATGGCTTTGAGATAACCGCAGTATATGGCGGCACAGACCTGCATTCTCTGTCTGAAACAGACAAAAAAGCTTATTATTGTTGCCGAAAGGAAGTTTGAAATGGCACGCATTATTCGCGCGATGACCTCTGACGGCGCCGTCAGAGCGGCAGTCATTGATTCGAGGGACATCGTCGACAGATCAATAGATATACACCACACCATGCCGACGGCTTCTGCCGCGCTCGGCAGGACGCTTACCGCAGCGTCGCTCATGGGCTGCCTTATGCCCGAAAAGGACGACCTGATAACCATCTCGTTCAGGGGCGATGGTGACGGCGGCAGAGTGCTCGCTTCGGCAGATTATCTCGGCAACGTCAGAGGATATATACAAAATCCGCTTTCCGACCCGCCTCGCAGACCCGACGGCAAGCTGAATGTTGCTGCGTGCGTCGGCAGGGGCAACCTCTGCGTTTTGCGTGACACAGGCGGAGCAGAGCCTTATTCGGGCACTTCTCCGATAGTCAGCGGCGAGATAGGCGACGACATCGCATATTATTATGCTATGTCAGAGCAGTTGCCGACTGTTTGTGCGCTCGGAGTGCTGGTCGGACAGGACAGATCATGCCTTGCAGCAGGCGGCGCACTGGTTCAATTGTTGCCGTTTGCCGACGAAGAGATAGTTTCGCTGCTCGAGCGCAACGCTCAGCAATTAAGATCGGTTACATCTGTCTTGCCGGAGCACGGCCCCGAGGGGCTGCTTGAGATATTGCTCAAGGATATGCCCTATGACATATTTGACGAGATGCAGCCCGAATACAAATGCGAGTGCAGCCGTGTCAAAACAGACCGTGCACTCATCGCACTGGGCAGACAGGAGCTGCAGGAGCTGATCGACGACCCTACGCCGACAGAGCTGAAGTGTCAATTCTGCGACAAAACATATAATTATACAAAAGAAGAGCTTAAAAAACTGCTCGAGGAGTCAACAAAAGCATGAACAGCAAGGTTTTATTAAAAAAGGTTGCCGACTTAGGCTGTGACGGCGCCGTATTTTTCGACGAAACCAGCCAGCATTATCTGACGGATTTTTATACCACCGACGGTGTGGTCGTTGTTTGCGATGCCGAAACGGCGTTGCTCACCGACAGCAGATACATCGAGGCGGCACGCCGCCTCAAAAAGGGCGGATTTCTCGATTTCGAGGTCGCACCCTATCTCATGTCCGACTACGGCAGCCTCGCCGAGTATATCAAGGTGCGTGGACTTTATAGAGTGGCTTACGATCCCGACCGCATAACCGTTACGCAATTGAATCGCTTGACCAAAAACTCGCCCGACACCGAATTTGTGCCTGTCGAGGAGCTGTGCACCGACATCAGACAGATCAAAAAGCCCAAAGAGATTGCCAAGATAAAGGCGGCACAGCAGATAACCGATGCCGCTTTCACACATATGCTCGATTTTCTGCGCCCCGGACTGACAGAGCTCGAGTGCGCCGCAGAGCTTGAATATTTTATGCGCAAGAACGGTGCGACAGGGCTTGCGTTCGAAACGATTGCCGTTTCGGGCAAGAACAGCTCGCTGCCTCACGGAGTTCCCGGCAACACCGTGCTCGAGAACGGCACGTTTTTGACCATGGACTTCGGTGCATCGCTCGACGGCTATTGCTCTGACATGACGAGAACAGTTGTCATCGGCAAGGCAACTCCCGAGATGAAGTTTTTATACAACTCGATACGCGAGGCACAGCAAATAGGCATAGATATGTCAAAGCCGGGCATCAAATGCTCTGACGTTGACAAGGCAGTGCGTGATTTCTTAAAGACCAAGCGTCTGGATAAGTATTTCGGACACGGACTCGGACATTCGCTGGGACTCGAAATACACGAGTCGCCCAGATATTCGCCCAAATGCGACGATATAACCAAGCCGGGACACATCCTGACTGTCGAGCCGGGCGCTTACCTGCCCGGACAGTACGGCGTGCGCATCGAGGATATGGTGCTCATCACCGAAACAGGCTGCGAGGACCTCACACACTCGCCGAAAGAGCTGATAGAAATATAAAAAAGTGGGTCGCAAGACCCACTTTTTTAGTTAAGCAACCGCGATAGCGACTATTTAACTTATTACCTGCGCTTTAGCGCTCAGTTCCACTTTTCGCTCCAGCCGGTGTCGTTGCCAACAGACGATGCCGGCATTTTATATTCTGCGTATGCATCATATATGCCGCCGATCTGGCGTTTGAGCTTGAGGTAAGACACGATGTCTGTCTGCGAGTCTGATGACTTGCAGAGTGATGCGGTCATAAACACCTTTTTAGCGATATTATTCGGCACTGCGCCTGTCTGAATATTCGCCTTGACGAGCTCCGCATCGGATGCGTCGACCTTGCCGTCGCAATTGAGGTCGCAGAGCACCACCACGGTGTAATGTGCGCCGTTGACGCGTATGTCATCGCCTGTTGCGATGAGCTCTTTGGACGTTTCGCCCAAAACAGTACCGTTCTTTTTGGTCAGATCGACGATAATATCAGGCATGACCTCGACGAGCTGTGCGAACGTTGTTTCGGGTGCTATACCGACCACATAAGAGCCGCTTATTTCGGGAACGCACACCGTATCCTCGCCGCTTGCGGCAAACGAGCATACGAGCGATGTGAGAATAACTATCACCAGAGTGATAATTGTGTATTTTTTCATACTGTTTTTCATAATAGCAAATCAGACTTCTACCCAAACTCCGGGGTTTGCGAGTGCCTTGTTGCCTGCTTCAATGATGCCCATTATTGCGATGGTCTCATCATGAGCCGCGAGCACGACACCGGTATCAAAATAGTTGCACATTGCCTTGATGAATCTGGGGAAATAGTCGCTCATCTGAGGAACGACGACTGTTCTGCCGTCTTCATAGTTGATGTTCATGCTGAAGTCAACGCCGGTCCAGCCGTAATGTGACATTACGACCCTGCGATCGTTTTCAAACTCGATGACCATGCTCTCGTACTTGCCTGCGCCGACAGACATCATGCGCTTGACCTTGCTGCCCATGAGCATACAGATAGGCTCGATCTGGTGGATAGCATAGGTATCAAAGTTGCCGGGGCCGCGGCTGCTGATAAAGCAGATGCCGTCGCGGTCGATGCCCTCAAGCTCGGCAGAAAATCTGAGTGCGCTTGACGAGCAGACGGGAGTGTTGTTTTCTTCGGCGAGCTTCATGAGGCGTGCAGCTTCCTCTTTGTGCAGCGAGAAGGTCTTGTCGACATATACACGCTTGCCGGATCTCAGAGGAATCTGGCAGAGATCCCAGTGGCGCTCGGGGTTGTCGGGAGAAGCGACGATGATGACGTCGGATTTTTCGCAAAGCTCCTCGATGCTGCTGCAGCGCTCTGCGCCGAATTTTGCACACCATTCGTCGGTGGTCATTTTTCCTTCGGGTTCGGTCTCGGCATAAGCATAGCAGATCTTATATTCGCCGCCTGTTGCGTCAGCGATGAACTGCGGATAGTTATTGGCATGCCACTCGTCGATAAAATGATCGATAAAGCCTATTTTTTTCATTTTTTCAGTGCCTCCACTTATATTTTTGATGTTAAAAAGTCAACTGCTTTTTTGATGTCTGCATAGGGGTCTGCGCCGCATTCGCGCTCGATGGTCAGGAAGCCGTGATAGCCGATGTCATCGAGTGCTGCGAGGTATGCGTCAAAATCGACCTTGCCTTCGCCGAGCGGTACCTCGAGGAAATAATCTGCCATGCGCAGATCTTCGATGCCGCCCTCTGCAAAGAAAGTGTATATGCGCTTGGGCTCTGTCTGCTGAATCATGACGCCGTCCTTGGCGTGCGTGTGAACGATGAAATCCTTCAGCGTATATACCGCCTTGACGGGGTCATCGCCTGTGACCATGACGAGGTTTGCGGGGTCAAGGTTGACACCGATGCCTTTGCTGCCGACATCTCTGATGAATGCGGCGAGGGTTTCAGCTTTTTCGGGGCCTGTTTCGATGGCGAAGGTGACGCCTATTTTTGCTGCGTGGTCGCCTATTTCGCGGCAGGCAGACAGCATATTCTGATATTCTTCGCTTGTTTTGTCTGCGGGAACGCAGCCGATGTGTGTGGTAACGACCTTAGAACCGAGCTTGACTGCCAACTCTGCGACAGCCTTCGAAGCGGGTATTTTCCACTCGTTCTCGTCCTTTCTCTCAAAGCCGTGACCGCCAAAGTCGCCGCAGAGCGCAGAAATGACGAGTCCGTGCTCTTTAAGCAGTGCCTTGGTTCTCTCGACCTTTGCGTCGTCAAACGAGGTATAAACGTTCTCGCCGCCGACGACATAGAGCTGAATGCCCTTTGCACCGATGCTTTCTGCCTTTTTAAGTCCTTCTGTGAACGGTACGCAGAACGAGTCGACCATGACTCCGATGCTGAAATTTTTGCTCATGATGATTTATCTCCTGTTTTATCTGTTTATCTGTATTTTTAATAGTGTTTTAGTCCCTGAACGTCGCAATGGTTGCATCAATCTCTGCCTGTGCGCTGTCCTTGACCGAGTCATAAAGGCTGGTGAAGCTGCCGGGCGCTTTGAGGCTGAGCTCTGCGAGCAGTCCCGAGATCTTGCCCCAGTTGTATATGCTTGCAAGCTCGACTGTGCGGCTGTCGAATATGATGTCCAGCATTTTTTCGCTCTCGGGGTCGCGTGAGATCTGGTTTTGCAGTGTCTGCTCGTAGTATACGGGCACGACTTTTTCTTTTGAAACAGCACCCATTGCCTCGAGGACGTCGGCGACCATCGCAAGCCTTGCCTTGTCGGAATAATATGACTTGGGAATGCAGAGTGCATCGCTGGTCCAATAGCTGATGTTGGAATAATATTCTGTCTGCGATTCGTCAAGCAGCGGTGTGGGAACTATGCCGAAATCTTCTGCCATGCCTCTGATGAGCTCGAGGTTGAGCACAGCGTCCATAAAGAACAGACATCTGCCTGCCGTGAATTCGGGCACTGTCACATCGGCAACGGGAGCGTTTGATTCGCTGAAATAGTCGTTTGCCGACAAAAATCCGTTTTTGTTGTCTGCAGTGTATTCCTGAACCATGTCGATCAGCTTTATGGCACGCTGATTGTATATCGACAGTTTTGGCTCGCCGTTTGCATCGTTGGTCGTAGCGGTCTCGCCTGCACCGAACAGAAGCCACGAAACGAGTCCGTCCTGACCGGCAAGTCCGTTCAGATCGCCCTTGTCGCATCTGTTGTTGCCGTTGGTGTCGTTGTATATGCTCTTTGACATTGCGAGCATTTTGTCGACTGTCCACGCATAGTCGTCGACCATCTCATAGATTGAGTCATAGCCATAGTCCTGGCAGAAGTGATAGTCCTCCATCAGCTTCTTGTTGAAAGCAACAAACATAGTTGCCTCTTTGTTGACATAGCCTATATCGCCGACAGTGAAATAAAGCTTGTCACAGATAGTGACGTCGCTGTTGAAGCGCTGTGACCACCACTCGTTTGTAGGGTCAAAGCCGTCAAACTCGGTCTTGAGCTCGAGCAAGTCGCCGTTGCGTGCAAGTATTGCAGCATCGCGGGTGCAGGGCATAATCACATCATACTGATATTGTCCGCCGACGATGTCGTTGCGTATTGCGGTCAGCATCTCGCTTTGCTCAGAGCCGTTGCGCTGCCACGAAAGAATAGGCACTTCGATTATATCGACATTCAGCACCTCTTCGACAAGTGCGGTGCGCTCAGCCACCGCTGTCTGAACAGCCGAAGCCTTGGTTTCGTCATAGTCGGGGTTAGAGAACGGGTCTATCTGGTAGCCTGCCGACGAAGCATATGTGGTCAAAAACGTTATGGTTGCGGCACCATATCCGTCCTCATTGGCTATTTTATAGCCGTAAAACGTATTATCGGGCTCAAGCGAATCGGCAGACGAGGTGTCTGACGGTGCTTGCGACGGTGTTTCGGGTATATTGCTGCAGGCTGTGAGCGATAACAGCATACATACCAGCAGCAGCGTGGTGATCGTTTTGATGCGTTTCATTGTCATGGCTCCTTTTAAATATTTAATTTATCAGCCGAACAGCGCTTTGAATACCTCGGGCGACAGCCACAGGAAGCATGCGGTTATTATCGCGCCTGCCACGGCAACTCCGAGCGCTATTGGCGGCATTGATTTTTTGAGGTCGAGCTGCAATGTTATCGAGATGAGTGCGCCTGTCCATGCACCCGTCATGGGCAGCGGAATGGCGACGAAGGTCATAAGCCCCCAAAACAGCTTTTTGCCTGTCTTGAGCATCTTTGCGGTCTTGCGTTCGCCGAGCGTCAGGAACCATCTGAATGGCTTGCCGATTTTCTCGTATTTTGCAAAATAACGCAGTATCTTGCCGCCGAATACTATCAGAAACGGTATCGGCAAAAGGTTGCCGAGCACTGCCGCAAGCACGACGAGTGCGGGATGAATGCCCCACGCAAAGCCGAGAGGTATCGCTCCTCTGAGCTCACAGACCGGGACCATGCTTAGCAGAAATACGCTGAGTAGGTTGTTCATGTCGTTTGTTACCTTAGTTACCTTATTGTCTTGCCTTTTAAGGATTGATTAGGCATTTTGCCTTATAAGTATTATAATACATATGAGTCAAAACTGCAAGTGCTTTTTGCATCAGCCCTGCATATATCCTCGTGTATATTTTCCCGCAGGTCTTTTGCCTGTGTGCATTCTGTCGATAGCGACGGACACTTGCTCGGGCGTTTCGTCAGTCAAATAGAATGTATAAAGCACTATGCCCTGCCTGCGCAGTTGTTTTGCCTTGTCGGTCAGATCTATGGGAACACTGTTGTATATCACATTTCTGTGACCGTATTCGCGAATGATGGGAAATTTCGCTCCTGTGCGGTCTGTCAATATCGCATTGCAACCGTGTTTTTTGCAGTCGTTGCCGAGGTTTTTGATCATACACGCTGCCGTATGCATCAGCGGCAATCTGCCGTAAACGCAATATTCATACGCCATCGGCAAAAATTCGAGCCCTTTGGGGTTTATTTCACTCGAAACGGCGACCGATGAGAGGTTAAATGCGCTGTATATCTCTGCGGTCTTGCTTTCTGTGAGGTTGAAAAACATATCACCGTGCACAAAAAAGCCGTCTGTGTATGCGAGATGCGACGGATTTGAAACGGTCACCTGTGTTATGCCCTTGGATTTTGCTTCGGCAAGCAGCCTTTTTATACTGCTCTCGTCCTCAAACCATATCGTGCGTGGCAGGACAGCCGAGATTTTTTCGGGCGAGGTGGGCAGGTAGCCGAGCGCCCATATGGGTATGTCGACTCTTGCCGCATTGTCGCACAATTCCTCAAAGCCTCTTTTTACAGCGCCTGCAAAGCGCAGAACATAGCCTTTTTGCCTGTTTGCGGGTATGCATTTCTCTGCCGAACGCTCGGGAATGTCGATAAATGTTTCACGTGGAACATTTATCTGCCTTTCGAATGTCTGCCTTTGACGCTGAATATATGTATTTTTGAGGCTGTTATCTCTCGTGCCGAACATTTCTGCCGAAAGTCTGCCTGTGAAATAAGCAGACGTAAAGCCGTCGCGTGAGAATGCCGCTTCAAGCATTGCAAGCTCCTTTTTGGTTGCCGGGCGACGCTCGTCGATCAGTCGGCGATAGATGCTCGTGACGGTATAAACATACTCCGGCGACTTCATTCTGCCCTCGATTTTCAGTGCCGTAACGCCCATATCGAGTATTTCGGGTATATATTCGGCAAGGCAATTGTCTTTCAGTGACAGCGGATAGCGCATTTTGTGGCGATAATCGAGTCTGCACGGTTGTGCGCATTGACCTCTGTTGCCGCTGCGACCACCGATGAAGGATGACATAAGGCAGCCACCCGATTGGCTTACACATAACGCACCGTGTATGAATATTTCTGTTTCGATGCCTGTTTTGCAGACAGAAATAATATCCTGCTTTGTCGCTTCACGCGCAATGACCATTCTTTCGAAGCCCAAACGCTTTAAAAACGGCACAGCAGCGCTAGAATGAAACGCACATTGTGTTGATGCGTGCAATACTGCCGATGGATATTTGCGCTTTAATTCTGCCGCCAGCCCGAGATCCTGCACTATATATGCATAAGGCCTGACCTCTGACTGCAAAAAATCGACCAATTGCATCGCTTCATTCATTTCGCGGTCTGTTATGAGCGTGTTGAGCGTATAGCATATAGCAACACCGTTTTTGCGGCATAGCTCGCCCGCTTTGACGAGTGACTCGCTGTCAAAGTTTTTTGCACCAATGCGTGCATTCATGATATTGCCGCCCAGATATACCTCGTCCGCGCCTGCGGCTATGGCAGCGTCGAGTGCCTGCATATTGCCTGCAGGCGAAAGCAGCTTTGACATCTTATAGTTATCCCCTTTGAACTGTTGCCTACATTATATAATGCATCCGCCCAAAAGTCAACAAAATCAGCATTGACATCAAGGGTTTTGGGTAGTATTATATACATGAGGAATTATTTTGACTTGGAGGTCAATATGACAGACCTGACTGAAATCAGATTTAACATGCCGTTTTCTAAGGCTGCAGTCGATCAAATGCGACTCGCCGCGAACACGCGCATTTCTTCATTTATACAGACACGCCTCGATCTGCGAGGCAAAAACATTCTTGCTTTCCGTGATCGTGGTGGCTGTGACTGCGCTTTTGACATAGAACGCCATTATGACGGCTTCAGGCTCGGCGTACACATCATCGATGCCGACGAATTTGTCTGCAAAGATACTCCGCTTGATGTTGAGGCGGCCGCAAGGTTCACTATGTGCCGTATAGGCGATACTTTGCACACGATTTTGCCGCAAAAGCTTATTGACAGCACGCTCAGCTTTGCCGAGGGTGAGGATAGGCTCGCGGTTTCGGTCATCATGACGGTCGACGAGAATGGCAAACTGCTTGACATAGACCTGCAAAGATCTGTTGTCCGTGCATCTGTTATCTGCGATTATGCCGAAATAGATGCTTTTTACACCGGAACAGACCGGTCAGAGCTTATGTGGATACTCGAAAAGTATGCCGCATTTAAAAATGAGATAGAAATGATGTATGACCTCGGCGCAAGACTGCACGCCGCACGCCGCAGAGCAGGCGCTGCAGAATATTCAGCGTTCGAGACAGTTGCTGTTCGTGACAAAAAAGGCGATGTCGTTTCTGTCGCACGCAAAGAGCGTGAGAGCGACACCGACAGGCTTATAACCGAGTTTCTGCTTTATGCGGGCTGCATGACCGCAAGGCTCTTTAACGCACATTCGGTGCCGACATTCTTTACTCGCAGTGACCCGATGCCTGCCGAAAAACTGCAATATTTGTCAAAATTATCAGGTTTTATGCCCTCTGACGAAGATAAAACGCTTGAGGACAGACAGCGCAGGCTTGCCGAGCATATTTCACTCTGCTCGATGCAGGGTGTGCTCGCTGCCGAATATTTTGCGGCAATGCCGCCGATATATTACTCGAGTGAATACGGCAGGAATTGCTCGCTTGGCATAACAGGCTATATGCGTATATGCCACCCGACATCTAATTATCCCGATCTGATGGCACAGCGCATTATCAAAAGCTGGATAAGCTCTGACAAAACCGTTTCAAACATCGATATTAACAGGCATAACCGCGTTATTGCTTCACTTTTGCCGACATTCAACAGCAAATTGCAGCTTATCGAGCAGGCACAGCGCTCTTTGATCGATGCCGACATTGCGCTGCTGTTAAAGCGTGATGAGCTCGACGCCTATTATATCGGCGATGGCAGACTGCTTTTGCCATGTGGCACATACGGCACTCTCGATGCAGACCGTGAAATGCCGCTGCTTTCAAAAATCAAGGTCAAAGCGGTCGACGAACATAAAATGATATTTTGTTTCACGTGAAACATTTTGGAGCTGAAGTATGATTAAAAAGAAACTTACCCTCACTCTCACGGTCATCCTGCTTTTGTCGCTGCTTGTCGGCTGCGCCAATATCGATCCCGACAACAACGAAAGCTATGAACAGCCCGAAAGCGATTTTGCAGGCACATCAGATGTGTCATTGCCCGATTACAACGGCTTTTCGGACAAAATAACCATCGCAACGACAGATACATCGCCGTTTGTGGCATATGAGGACACTGCAGGAACGTTGGCTGTCGCCATCGAAGAACGCAACAGGCTGCTTGCAGAAAAATATTCCGTCGAGATCAAAACAAGTTATTTTACTGCCGATGAGGTCTTGTCCGATGCCGCATCGTCGACACTTTCGGGCATAAGATTTGCTGACCTGTATTGCTTTACGGCAGATCTGACGATGCAGCTTGACGCTATGGGCAAGCTTTGCGACATAAGCACCTTGCCCGACAGGAGCGATATTGTCGCCACAGTCGGCAAGAACAACCTGATATACGGCGCAAAGGGCACGCTTAGTGCGGTTGCACATTCCTCAACGCTTTATCAGCAGTCGGCTGAATGTGTGTTTTATAACAGAGCGATGATAAAATCGCTCGGTCTGGTCGATCCTGCGGTACTTTATGCCGAGGATAAATGGACGTATGACGAGTTTCTGCGCTATTCGCACACGATAGCGGCGGATATTATGAATAAAGGTTCGATAGATTATGAAAGTGATACCTTTGGCTTCTGCGCAATAGATAACACCGAGGGTTTGTCCGAGGTGCTTTGGCATATGAGCGGACAGAAATTTATGACTGAGTTCGGCGGCGATCCGATGATGCCGTATGACGTGACCGAGCAGAATGTCGCAGTCGAAACGCTGAGCACCATATACAAAGATCGCTCGCGCTATGATCAGTCGGGCAATAAGGCGGCTGATCTGTTCGCAAGCGGCAGAAGCGGAATGCTGATATATAAGCTTGATTATTGCAAGGCGCTCGAGGATACCGAGATTGAATACGGCATCGTTCCGCTGATGGGCGGCAGAGGCTATGTCGGCGGCGACGAGCTTGTTTATTCGCTCGGCACGACCACCGATGCGACATATTCGTCGGCGGTGCTGCTTACACTGCTTAAGGCTTCGGGCGATATGTTCGAAAAAGCGCTGTCGGATAGCTATACCCTGCTTTATTCGCGCAATAACGCCATGACCGTCATGATAGACCATGTCATAAGATCGGCAGGCTTCGGCAATGAGCTTTTGCTGTGCAATAACGACGAGAGCTATCAGAATGTCTTTAAAGAAGCCATAACCTCCGCCGTTACCACCGGCAAAAAGTTCGTCGCATCAGAAAAAGAATAATAGGATTTTCACCGGATATGGAGAAAATAAGCCAAGTTGTGTCTGACGTCACAACTTGGCTCAAAAAAAGTGGGTCTTGCGACCCACTTTTTGTCTATTCAAGATCTTTGAAGTAGCCGATCGTTTGATCGAGCTTGCTTTGTGCGGAGTCTTTTGCCGAGTCATATGTCGAAGCAAACGAATCCTTAGGTGCGGATGCCATATAGTGCAGTATATCATTGCCGTTGATCTGAACGAGGTTGAAGATCATGCCAAAGTCGCAGCCTCTGCCGGGCAGGATGTACTCTTTGATCATCTCGGGCGTTGCTTCGTCGCGGGTCTTCTGATCCTCGAGGACTATGTTGACAAACGCATTCTCGAGCAGGTTTTTGCTGGTTGCGCCCATATATTCGAGCACGTCACGAACCATGTTGAGGTCGGTGCCGTTCTGCAAAACCGAGGTGGGAACACCAAAGCAGGTGCAGGTCCAGGGGTTAGCAAGCGAATAATAGGACTCTTGGTTTTCATCATAAAGCGGTATGGGCAAAAGTCCAAAGTCGTCGGACATTCTTGCATATTCGCTGGTAGAGCCGAGCGAGCCGTTATAGAAGAGGCATCTGCCCTCTATGAAAGCGCCCTGTGTAAGGACTGTCGGCCACTGTGCTTCGCCGAAATAATCGTTTGCCGAAACATAATAGTCTTTATTCTGAACCAGCTCCTGAAGTTTGCTCATAACGCCGACAGAGCGGTCGTTGAATATCGAGAGAACGGGATAGCCGTCAGAGCCTATCTTGGCGATCTTTTCGCCGGTGCCATAGAACAACGACCACATGTCGTCAAGCTGACCGGACCAACCGAATATATCTCTGTATGTGGTCTTGTTGTCGCCATCGGTGTCTTCTTTATATGTTTTGACCATCTCGAGCACCTTGTCGATAGTCCATTCGTGATCGCGAACGAGCTGATAGGGGTCTTCGAGATGATATTCCTCGACCCACTTTTGGTTGAAAGCAAGAGCGGGAACGTTGGACATGGTGATATAGCCTATATCCGAAAGAGTGAAATAAAGTCTGCCGTTGACAGTGCAGTCTTCGTTCATCGGCTGGCTCCACCAGGGATATTCGGTGTCGACTATCTCATTAAGGTCGAGCAGCTCGCCGATGACAGCGAGGTTTGCGCCGTCATAGAGGCAGGGCACAACGACCTGATAGTCGGCTGAATTGGATATACGGTCGGTGCGAACGCGGTTGTAAAAAACACCGTTATAGCGCTTTGCATCATAGACATATTCTTCGGTGATGGTGACGCCGAGCTTCTCTTCAACAAGGTTGTTGCGCTCAAGAATGGCCTCGTTAACATAAGTTGCCATGCCCTCGCTTGCGTTGTCCTCATAGACGTTATAAATGATCTCGGACTCGTGATCCTGATTAACGCCGCAGGTGAGGAATTTGAAGTCGCCGGAATACATAGTGCCTTCGGGAATTTCATACTCATACTTGCCGGTCTCGTTGTTAAAGCCCTTGATGTCCTGTTCTTCTCTGCTGACTTCTGAGCTGCTTGCGTCGGCAGAAGAGGTTTCGCCGATGTCGGGTGCGCAGCCAAAGAGCATAACAGAAAGTGACATTGCCAGAATGAGCATGAGGCAGATTGTCTTTTTCATACAAAAAAACACCTTTCTATTTAGTTTATTTGGATTATATCACAATTGCTGTGATTTGTAAAGGGCGTTATTAAAATAAAACTATTGCACAACTCAAAAATGTGTGGTATACTGCACAAGAGAGCAAAATTTTTAAGGAAATTATAGGACGGCTTTTTAGAATGGCAAAAAACAAAACGACCAAAAAAAGGCAGAAGGAAGGCAGACGAGTCAAATCGCTTTCGCCGATGTCATATGTTTCGCCGTACATCATGAAAACGCGCGGCGATGCCTCTAATTATATCCAGGACACTATGCCGACTGCTGCGGCCGACGATTATATTTTCAAAAAACGCCGCGAGGGCCTCAAGGGCTTTGGCATGCTGCACCTGTTCATTGCATCTTATGTGCGCACCGTTTCACAGTATCCCGGCGTCAACAGATTTATCAGAGGTCAAAAGATCTATTCGCGCAATTGCATCGAGATAATGATAACCATTAAGCGCGAGATGAAATTAAACTGCCCCGACACTGTGCTCAAGCTTTATTTTCCGCCCGACGCTACGGCAGAAGAGGTCTATCACATCATAGACAATACCGTCAAGGAGAGCCGAGCTGAGGAGAGCAATTTCGACGGGCTGGCAAAGCTTTTGCATTTTATTCCCGGACTGCTTTTGAAGTTCGTGGTCTGGCTGCTCAACCTGTTTGATTATTTCGGCTGGCTGCCGCGCAAGCTGACAAAGCTTTCGCCGTTCCATGCGTCGATGGCTATAACCAACATGGCATCGCTGGGCATTCCGCCGATATATCATCACCTGTATAATTTCGGCAATATCCCCGTTTTCTGTGCATTTGGCGCAAAATATACCGTCAACGAGCTTTCAGAGGACGGCACGATAGTGCCTGTAAAATATCTTGACTATAAGTTCGTCACCGACGAGCGTATATGCGACGGCCATTATTATGCCAACGTCCTCAAATATGTCCGCTCTGTGTTGACTCACCCCGAGCAGCTTGATTCACGACCCGACAAGGTCATAAACGACGTGCCTTGATTGCGAAAAAAGCTATTGACAAAACATAAATACGGTGATATAATCACTAAACAACAGAATAGTCTTATCAAGAGTGGTGGAGGGACCTGCCCTGTGAAGCCCGACAACCTGCCATTATGCGGCAAGGTGTCAATTCAGCGTTTAATTTTAAACGGCAGATGAGATCTTTTATTTATTCAAAGCATTAAAAGCCTCGTTTGACGCGAGGCTTGTTTTTGTTTTTTGCGAAAAACATTTTTTATAAACCGAATTTTATAAATCGAAAGGACATGATAACTATGATCAAGCATTTTTTCACCAGCGAATCAGTCACTGAGGGACATCCCGACAAAATATGCGACCAGATATCCGACGGCGTGCTCGACGCTCTGCTCGCACAAGACCCCTATTCAAGAGTAGCCTGCGAAACCTGCTGCACAACAGGTCTTGTTATGGTCATGGGTGAGATCACCACAAACGGCTATGCCGACGTTCAGACCATCGCACGCGAAACTCTGCGCCGCATTGGCTATGACAGCTCAGAAAAGGGCTTTGACTGCGACACCTGCGCAGTGCTTTCTTCTATACACGGTCAGTCGCCTGACATCGCACTCGGTGTTGATAAGTCGCTCGAGGCAAAGCAGGGCGAGCTTCAGGACGACCTCGACACAGGCGCGGGTGACCAGGGCATGGTATTCGGCTATGCCTGCAACGAAACCCCCGAGCTTATGCCGCTGCCTATCTCTTTGGCACAAAAGCTCGCACTTAAATTGACCGAGGTACGCAAGAACGGCAAGCTCGGCTATCTGCGCGCCGACGGCAAGACACAGGTCACTGTTGAATATGTTGACGGCAAGCCTGTCAGAGTCGACTGCGTCGTCGTTTCAAGCCAGCATTCCGCTGATGTCAGCCTCGAAACTATACGCGAGGACGTCATTCGCGAGGTCATCAAGACCACTATTCCCGCAGAATTGCTCGACGACGAAACAAAGATATACGTCAACCCCACCGGCAGATTTGTCGTTGGCGGTCCTAAGGGCGACAGCGGACTTACCGGCCGCAAGATCATCGTCGACACCTACGGCGGCTATGCCTGCCACGGCGGCGGTGCTTTCTCGGGCAAAGACCCCACCAAGGTCGACCGCAGCGCAGCTTATATGGCAAGATACGTTGCAAAGAATATCGTTGCAGCAGGCGTTGCCGAAAAATGCCAGATACAGATCGCGTACGCTATCGGCGTTGCAAGACCGCTTTCTGTGCTCGTCGATACCGAGGGTACCGGCAAGGTCAGCGACGAAAGACTCTCTGAGATAGTCACCGAGCTGTTCGACCTGCGCCCTGCGGCAATAATCAAAACGCTCGACCTGCGCAGACCGATCTATACCGCGACCGCAGCCTATGGTCACTTCGGACGTGACGGCTTCCCCTGGGAGCGCATCGATATGGCAGAAGCAATCGCAAATAAGTGCAAATAAACGCAAGCGACAATCCGAGCGATTTTCGCATATATGGCAAAAATGCGGATATTTGTTATTGTCCATAACTTAAAAAAGTGGGTCGTAAGACCCACTTTTTTGATGCATTTTTTGATGCATTTATTTTATTTTGGGGAGGCTTGCTGCGGCGGCGGACTGGCCGACGCGGCGGCTCGACTCATCGGGGATATGCAGCTGCATGGTCTTTGCGAGCTCGGGGAACTCGGTATCGAGAACCTTCTGAGCGTTCTCAAGCAGTATTACACCGCCCTCGCCCGAGGTAACTCTGCCCATGATGAGCGCATGCTTGATATGATAAAATTCTGCATAATAAGCGAGCGCATAGCCGAAATATGTGCCTATGGTCTCATAGATAGCAGCGGCTCTGGGGTCGCCCTCTTTCATGAGGCCCTGAACGACCTTGAGCTTCTCGGCAGGCGAAAGTGACTCGTCGAGCTTGATTCCTGCTGCAGGAGCGAGCTTGATAACGCCGTCCTGGCTGAAATATTTGACGCCGCAGCCATAATCGCCAGACCACTCGTCAACCATTGCGTCCTTGCAATAGTCAACGGGAACGAAAGCGAGCTCGTTGAGCCAGCCGGTGATATTGCCCTGCTGGTCGACATAGCCGCCTGCTTCGGAAGTGCCCATTGCGACGCCGAGAACGCTGTCGTCCTCATAATCCATAGCGCCTGCGAGTGCGGTAACGTCGCCGTCGTTAGCTACCTCGACGGGGATCTCGTGTCCGACATCCTGCGAGAGCTTTTTAACGACGTCGAGATACATATTCTTGACGTGCTTGTCAAAGTCCTCGTCGCTGACCTTGAGGAACAGCGAAGCGACCATGATTCTGTTGTCTATATAAACGCCTGCGGACGAAACGCCGACTGCGTCGACGCGGGGCATATGTGCTGCCGCGGTCTTCATTGCTTCATAAATGCCGTCGAAATGATACTGAGGGTTGGTCTGGAGCTTCGGATGCCAGACGACCTCCTCTGAATAAACGACCTCGCCGTCGATGACAGCGCTGACCTTGCGGTCGGATCCGCCTGCATCAAAGCCGATGCGGCAGCCGTCGAGGTGGCGGCCGATGGATTCTGCTGCGCCGTAGTCAACGGGAGCGTGCTCGAGATCGACGTTTTCGACCTCAAACTTGGTCTCATAAACGCGCTCCATGAAGTGCAGGTCAAAGTCGCGATAGCCCTTGTCGGTATAAGCCTCTGCGATGCGCTTGCCGACGACAGGTGCGCCTGCGATGATGACCTTATAGCCGCCTGCGACCCAAAGCAGGGTCTTGACGATGCGCTCCACAAAGTCAAAGTTCTCCTGATCGTGTCCCGTTCCCTCGGGGAAGATGCGAGTCTTGTAGGTGGTGGTCTGTCCCTTGCTGCGGACAACGCCGATAACGATGTCGATGCCGTTTTCAGCGGTCTTTTCACGCATTTCGCGGACGACCAATGCCATGGGGATAAACTGAGGATCGAGTCTTGCGGGCTGTTTAAGCTTCATATTTGGTTGTTCCTCCGATAATTGTTTTTTGTACGTTAAATTCACCGTCGGTGATGATTATATCAGCGTCCTTGCCTATCTCTATGCTGCCCTTGCGGTCGTCGATGCCGAGCACGGTGGCAGGATTGAGAGAAGCGCAGTTGACGCATTCCCACAAAGGAATGTTGGAGTTGCTGACGACGTTCCAAACGCCCTGATTGAGATGCAGAACGCTGCCTGCGACAGTGCCGTCCTCAAGTCTGCAAACGATGTCGCGATAGACTATCTTGCTGCCGCCGAGGGTATATTCGCCGTAAGGCAGTCCGCCTGCGGGCAGACAGTCAGTGATAAAGCAGAGCTTGCGACCCTTGAGCTTCCAGAGAATGTCATAAAAAACGGGGTTGACATGGAAGGTGTCAACGATCAGCTCGCACGAAACGTCGCTGTTGAGTGCGGCGGTGACCACGCCGGGTGCGCGGTGTGCAAGCGGAGTCATTGCGTTAAAGAGATGCGTTGCGTGGCGGATGCCTGCGGTGGTCGAAGCCATAGCGGTATCATAATCTGCCGAGGTGTGACCCATCGACATAACGACGTTTGTGTCGCGTCTGATCTCGCTTATCGCCTTGAAATCCTCGTCCTCTTCGGGAGCGAGCGAAATAATGCTGATGATGTCGGCGTATTCCTTAACAAAATCTGCGTCGGGCTTGAGGATATACTTGGGATCCTGAGCGCCCTTTTTCTTTTCGCTGATGAACGGGCCCTCGGCGTGGCAGCCGAAGATCTGAGTGCCGTCCCAGGTCTTGCTCTCTTCTTTAAGAGCGCGGCAGACCTCGAGTGCCTTGCGTATGACCTTCATATCGACGGTCATTGTGGTGGGCAAAAAGCCTGTAACGCCGTTGGCGAGCAAGCCCTTGGCGATAGTTCTGATGCTCTCTTCTTCGCCGTCGCAAACGTCCTTGCCGAGATAGCCGTGGATGTGCAGATCGATGAGTCCGGGAGCGACATAGCCGCCCTTTGCGTCGATGACCTCGGCGCCCTCGGGAATTTTGTCAGCAGGGACTATGCCCTCGATGACGTCCGAATAGATGAGCGCAGCGCCGTCAAGCACGCGGTCTTTCAAAATGATCCTGCCGTTGATGATTGCTTTCATTTTTTACCTCGCAGTGTATTGATAAAATTTATTAAACCAAAAAATTTAAACTAATTAAGTTTTTGCATATCTCTGTCAGTGCCGATGACCAGCACCTTGTCGCCCGCCCTGAAGCGATATGACGGGTCTGACAGCATTTCATATTCGCCGTCGCCCTCTGCAACGGCAACGATGTTGACACCGAACCTGCGCCTGACGTCGATCTCTGAAAGGCTCTTGCCCTCCCACCTCTGCGGAACCTTGACCTCTGCGATAGAGAAATTCGGCCCTAAGTTGAAGAAAGAGAAGACGCTCTTTTGCGACAGGCGATATGCGAGCTTTTCGCTCATGTCCTTTTCGGGGAATATGACCATGTCTGCACCGAGCTTGAGATAAACACGCCTCATTCTTTCGCTGCCTGCGCGAACAATGATCTTTTTTGCGCCGAGCTCAGAAAGCAGTTGGGTGACTGTTATGGTGTTTTCGACAGCGTTTTCAAAGCAGACGACACAGCAGTCGTAGTCCTGCGGACGAACCGCCGCCAGTGCCTTTTCGTCTGTGGCATCGAGGCAGCGTGTTTCGATCGTGCCCTCGGCGAGATCGTCGACTTTCTCGGGATCAATGTCGATGCCGAGCACCTCGTGGCTGTTTTTGTCGAGAATTTTGAGCAGATTGGTGCCGAAACTGCCCAGTCCTATAATGCAAAAGCTGTTCATGGCTTGCTCCTATCCTACCAAAAATCTTGTTCTCGGGTATTTGACCCTGACCTTGTTTGCGTCGGACGCAAGCACAGAATATGCGACTGTCGAGAGTCCGACCCTGCCAAAGAACATCAAAAGCATGACGATCGCCTTTGAAAACGGGTTGAGCGACGGTGTTATGCCGAGCGTGAGTCCGACCGTGCCGCACGCCGAAACGCATTCATACGCCGACTTGAGCACTCCAAACCTGCCGCCCTCTGATATTCCGAGCAATATAGTGCCTGCGATGACTGTCATAATGGCGAGCCCCGAGACAGTCAGTGCGTTT
This sequence comes from uncultured Ruminococcus sp., assembly GCA_964571635.1. Lineage (GTDB taxonomy): Bacteria > Bacillota > Clostridia > Oscillospirales > CAG-382 > Coliplasma. Next base: position 29,875 of record CAZNCN010000011.1, read on the forward strand.
TTTACGGTATCGTCGTCGATAGTCCTGCCGCCGACAACTATATTCTTTTTGCCTGCGGCGTTAGTAAGCACCGAAAGCACCAGCACATACGCCGTTGTCGTCTTGATGCCGCCTGCGGTCGAGCACGGCGAGCCGCCGATGAACATCAAAAGCATTGCCATGACCTGCGAAGTGCCGTTCATGGCTGTCAGGTCGACGCTGTAATAGCCTGCCGTCCTGTAGGTGACAGACTGAAAGAAAGATGCGAGCAGCTTGCCCCATATGTCGAGCGAGCCGTATGTCGCTTCGTTTGAATATTCGCACGCAAATGTCACCACAGCACCGCCTAATATAAGCACAGAGCTCATGATAAGCACGGTTTTTGCAAACAGCGACAGGCGTGTTTTGTTTTTTATCGCCGCCGCAAGCTCACGCCAGACCAAAAATCCCAGTCCGCCCGAGGTTATCAGCAGCATTATCGTAATACAGATGACAGGGTCGGCGACAAAATAAGATATGCTGCCGCACGGGCCTGCGTATTCGGCAGGCAAAATGTCGAACCCTGCGTTGCAGAACGCCGATACAGACATGAATACGCTCTGCCAAAGACCCTCCAAAATGCCGAACATCGGCACGAGCCGTATGCTCATGACGACAGCTCCGATAGCTTCTATGCCAAAGGTATAGCGCATCATGGTCTTAAAAAACTTTTTGAGATCCTCGCCTTCGGGCAGGTTCATGCAGCTCGAGAATACCGCGCGTGATTTCTGCGACAGTCGCTTGCCGAGAAGCACCGAAAACAGCATCGCAAGCGACATAAAGCCTATGCCGCCTATCTGAATAAGCAGCAATATGACCACCTTGCCGAACGGCGACCAGAATGTGCCTGTCGTGACGGTGGTGAGTCCTGTTATGCACGTCGCACTGACTGCCGTAAAGAATGCATCGATCGCCCTTGCCGGCTCGTTGGCTGCCGATATCGGCAGGCACAGCAAAAGTCCGCCGACTAAAACGACTGCAAAAAATCCGAGAATGATTATGTTTGAGACAGATATTCGGCGCAGCATGATAAAACTCCGTTTAGATCGTTTAGATCAGGCTCTTTAATTCGGATGGTGACGAAACGAGCATGTCGGGGCAGAATGGCGCAAGCTCATCTGCACTGCGATAGCCCCAAAGAACTGCACAGCTTTTGCAGCGGGCGTTCTTTGCGGTCTCTACGTCGGTGCCGCTGTCGCCGATCATTATGGTCTCGCCGAGCGAAACACCCAGCATTTCGCTCGCGTTTATCGCCTGAGTCGGCTGCGGCTTGCGGTCGCAGGGCTCCGAAACCCCCAAAACGACATCAAAAAGTCCGCTGAAGAATTTGTCTATAATAGGCTTTGCGGCAACAGACGGCTTGTTTGTGACGACAGCAAGCTTTGCGCCTTTGGATTTCAGATGCGATACTGCCTCATAAATGCCGTCATACGGCTTGCTGAAATCATAAAGGTGATGCCAATAATAGCTCATAAAGTCGTTCGAAACGAGCTTTGCGGTATTATCGTCGACATCGCCGCAGGCACGCCTTATCAGCATCTCTGCACCGTCACCTATGAACATGCGAATCTCCTCGAGTGTGCGCTCGGAAAGTCCGTGGGCGGCAAGCGCGTGATTGACCGCTGCCGCTATGTCGGACATGGTGTCGACCAGAGTGCCGTCGAGGTCAAACAGTATAAGCTTCACTTTAAAAATTATTTGTGTGCCTCGCAGTATGCGACGACATCACCGACAGTGCGCAGATCTGCGGCATCGTCATCGGAGATATAAACGCCTATCTCCTTCTCGACGGTGATAAGCATTTCAACGACGTCGAGCGAGTCGGCACCGAGGTCTTCAAATATAGCGGAGTCGGGAGTGATGCGCTCCGGCTCGATTCTAAGCTGCTTTGCAAGCAGGTCTCTGACTTTTTCAAACATTGCATTTTGCTCCTTTTGTTTAATCTCTCATCATTTTACCCTAAAAGCGTATTTATTGCAATAGCTTTTTATAAAATTTTGCTCTCGTCGGCTATGCGTTTTAGCGTTGACATACCAAAATATATATGCTAAAATATAATGATTAAATTATAAGGGGTGCATATATGGTCATTCTCGGCATAGATCCGGGCGTTGCTACGGTCGGCTTTGGGCTGGTTTCGCAGCAGGGCACTGAATTTAAAGCGATAGAATACGGCGTGATAACCACCCCTGCACATACGCTGCTTGAGGACAGGCTCTGCTCTGTCTATGACGACATATGCTCGATCATTTCACGCCACAGACCCGACTGCGTTTCGATCGAAGAATTGTTTTTTAACCGCAATATCACAACGGCGATCGACGTGGCGCAGGCGAGAGGCGTATTGCTGCTTGCGTGCCGCAAGGCAGGTCTGGATATTTACGAATACACGCCCTTGCAGGTCAAATCGTCGCTCGTCGGCTATGGCAGAGCCGAAAAGCAGCAGGTTCAGTATATGGTCAGGCTGCTTTTAAAGCTCTCTGAAACGCCAAAGCCCGATGACGCTGCCGATGCGCTTGCACTCGCTGTCTGCCACGGCAGGAACGCGATGGGCTTTAACGGAGGAAGATAGTATGTTTTATTATATCAAGGGCATTCTTGCCGAGCTGTGGCAGGATCGCATTGTCGTCGAGGCTTCGGGAGTCGGCTATATGCTTTCGGTTTCGCCGTCGACCGCTTCAAAGCTCGCCTCTTCAAAGGGCAAGACTGTCACGGTGTATTGTGCTATGGGGCAAAAGGACGACCTGCCCGAGCTTTACGGCTTTATCAGCGCCGAGGAGCTTGAATTGTTTAAAAAGCTTGTCACCGTTTCGGGCATAGGCCCCAAGGGTGCTGTTTCGGTGCTCGGAGTGATGTCTGCCGAGCAGCTTGTTTCCGCAATAGCTTCGGGCGACCACAAGGCAATAGCACGCGCGCCCGGTGTCGGCGCAAAAACGGCACAAAAAATAGTGCTCGAATTAAAAGACAAGATACGCAAGACCTATGGCGATGTCGCAGCCGTCCCCGAGGCAGAAACAGATCTTTCCGAACTTTCGGCGGTTATCGACACGCTGATGGTCTATGGCTTCAAGCGAGAGCAGATAGAGCGTGCGCTCGCACAGGTCGACCGCACATTGCCCACCGAAAAATTGCTGGGCGAAACGCTGCGTGTGCTTGGCAAAAACTGACAGTGAGGTGAAAATATGCCTATCAATTCAAAATTTCTCGGCGGTGCGGGCGACGACGGATATGATTTCGAGAGCCGCCTGACAGGTGCGGGATTTGAGCCCGAGGACGCCGAAACGGAGTTTTCGTTAAGACCTCGCAATTTCGACGAATATATAGGTCAAGAGAAGGTCAAAAAGAACCTCACCGTGTTTATACAGGCGGCAAAGGACAGGGGCGATGTGCTCGACCACATCCTGTTTCACGGCCCCCCGGGCCTTGGCAAGACCACATTAAGCTGCATAATCGCTTCTGAGCTCGGTGCAAACCTGCGCATCACCTCGGGCCCCGCTATCGAAAAGCCGGGCGACCTTGCGGCGATGCTTACAACGCTCGAGCGTGGCGATATACTGTTCATCGACGAGATACACAGGCTTTCAAGACAGGTCGAAGAAGTGCTTTATTCCGCCATGGAGGATTATGCGCTCGACATGATGATGGGCAACGGCCCTGCGGCAAGATCGATACGCATTCCGCTCAAGCCGTTCACACTCATAGGTGCGACCACGCGTGCCGGAATGATCTCGTCGCCGCTCCGTGACAGGTTCGGCATGAATTTCAGGCTCGAGCTTTATTCGCACGGCGAGCTCGCACAGATAGTTTCAAACAGTGCATCAAGGCTCGGAGTCGGCATAGACGGCTCTGCGGCGCTCGAAATAGCATCAAGATCACGCGGCACTCCGCGTATCGCCAACAGATTTTTAAAGCGTGTGCGTGACTTTGCCACAGTAAGAGGTGAAAGCACTATCATCCGTGACACCGCTTGCTATGCGCTCGACAGCCTCGAGGTCGATGAGCTCGGACTCGATGCGGTCGACAGACGTATGCTTGACACGATAATCAATAAATTTTCGGGCGGCCCTGTCGGACTTGAAACACTTGCCGCTGTTACGGGCGAGGATGCCGCAACGCTCGAGGATGTATATGAGCCCTATCTCTTGCAGCTCGGGTTCATCAACCGCACTCCGCGCGGCAGAATAGCTATGCCTGCGGCATATAAGCATTTGGGAATAAGCACCATAGCAGAATAAAGCGCTATGTGCAGTGATATTCGGCGCAGGCGCTACTTCACTCTTCACAACTTTTGGGGGTTTTTATGTTTACAGCCGACAAATGGCAGCAATACAGGCTTATCGACGCCGAAGGCGGCGAGAGGCTCGAGGATTGGAACGGCAGAATACTCATTCGTCCCGATCCTCAGATCATATGGCACGGAGAGCGCAAAAGCCCTCTCTGGCGCAAAGCCGACGGCATATATCGTCGTTCGTCGGAGGGCGGCGGCGGTTGGATCAAAAAGAACTTTGATCCCGAATGGCAGATCGCATACGGCGACCTCAGGTTCACCATCTGTCCGATGGGCTTTAAGCACACGGGATTGTTTCCCGAGCAGGCGGCGAACTGGGATTGGTTTTCAAAGCTCATACGCGAGTGCGGCAGACCAATAAAGCTGCTCAATCTTTTTGCGTACACGGGCGGAGCGACGATAGCCGCTGCAAAGGCAGGTGCTTTTGTCTGCCATGTCGACGCAGCAAAGGGCATGGTGCAGAGGGCACGCACAAATGCCGCTCTTTCGGGCATCCCCGAGGACAGGATCAGATGGATAGTCGACGACTGCTTTAAGTTCACCGAGCGCGAATTGCGCCGTGGCTCAAAATACGACGCCGTGATACTTGATCCGCCATCCTTCGGCAGAGGGCCTCGCGGCGAAAAGTGGGTCATGGAGGACAACCTCGACAAGCTCGTGGCGCAGCTCGTGGGTCTTTTGTCCGACAGACCGCTGTTTGTCTTGCTGAATTCATATACAACAGGGCTTTCTGCGGCGACAAGCGGCTGCATACTGCACAACAATCTTACTTCACGCTTTGGCGGCAGGGTCGAGAGCGACGAGCTCGGACTGCCCATAATTGAGCGCGGCTTTTGCCTGCCCTGCGGCTCTGCGGGCAGGTGGATCGCCGACAGATAAAAACTCATCTCACACGGGTATTTTTTGAAATATGTTTATAACCGCAAAAAATCTTACCTTCGGCTATTCCGCCGAGTCAAAAAACGTAATAAATGACTTGAGCCTTGACATCAGGCAGGGCGAGCTCACTGCGATAATAGGTCACAACGGCTCGGGCAAGTCGACACTTGCAAAGCTTTTGTGCGGCATTCTCACTCCGACATCGGGCAAGGTATTTGTCGACGGTCTTGATACAGCAGACGAAAAGAGCCTTGCCGAGATACGCCGCATCTGCGGCATGGTGTTTCAGAATCCGGATAACCAGATAGTCGCAAGCATCGTCGAAGAGGATGTCGCCTTTGCACCCGAAAATCTGGGTGTAGACCCAAAGGAGATCAGGCGTCGTGTGGACGAGGCACTTAAGATAGTCGGAATGACCGAGTATGCGCTTCATCCCGCTCACAAGCTTTCGGGCGGACAAAAGCAGCGTGTCGCAATAGCGGGCATTCTTGCCATGCAGCCCAAATGCATAGTATTCGACGAGGCGACCGCAATGCTCGATCCCGTCGGCAGACGCGAGATCAACAGCGTCATGCGCGAGATATGCAGAGAAAAGGGCATAACCGTCATAACCATAACGCATTACATGAATGAAGCCGCCGATGCAGACAGAGTCATAGTGCTCGACCACGGCACGCAAATATGCGACGGCACTCCACGCGAGGTATTCTCGCAGGTCGAGATGCTTAAAAAGGCAGGGCTTTCTGTTCCGCAGGTTACAGAGCTGATGTATATGCTCGAGCTTGAGGGGATAGACGCACCTCACGGCATTCTGCACGCAATGGAAGCGGCTGATTTTATCGAGAGGAATATCAAAAAATGAGCGCGGCACTTTCTTTTGAAAATATATCGGTTACCTACGGCGAAGGAACGCCGTTTTGCAGACATGCGCTCAAGAACATTAACTGCGAGTTCGGCAAGGGCGAGATAATAGGCATCATCGGACATACCGGCTCGGGCAAGTCGACGCTTGCAATGCTCACCAACGGACTTTTAAAGCCGACCGAGGGCACTATACGGCTTTACGGCGAGGATATTTGGGCTGACCCAAAGAAGATGTACCGCCTGCGTGGCAGGGTCGGGCTGGTCTTTCAGTACCCCGAGTATCAGCTTTTTGAAGCCACGGTGCATGACGACATCGCATTCGGGCCCAAAAACATGGGCTTTGAGGGCGAAGCGCTCGAGGCACGCATCTCGTCTGCCGCGTTCTTTTGCGGCATCGGCGACGATATAATGCAGCGCTCGCCGTTTGAGCTTTCGGGTGGACAAAAGCGCCGTGTCGCAATAGCCGGAATAATGGCAATGCGTCCCGAGGTGCTGGTGCTTGACGAGCCTGCCGCAGGGCTTGATCCCGAGGGCAGAGAGCAGATATTCGGCGGACTGTGCGAATATCGTGACAAAACAGGTGCGACGCTCGTTTTGATCTCGCACAGCATGGAGGATATCGCAAGATACTGCGACCGCATTCTCGTGCTCAAGGACGGCGAGGTATATATGTACGGCACTGTCGGCGAGATATTTGCCGAGGCCGACAGACTTTTTGATGCTTCGCTCGATCTGCCGCAGGTAACAAAACTGTTTATCGAGCTTCGCAAGCGCCATGTCGTGCAAAATATCGATGTTTACACTTTAAAATATGCGAAAAACGAGCTTATGCCGTTGTTATTAGATAAAGGTGAGGAGCTATGATCCGTGATATAACGTTGGGACAGTATTATCCCGGCAATTCCATACTGCATAAAACCGACCCACGCATCAAGCTCATATGCCTGCCTGTGTTTTTTGCCGTGCTTTTTATCGTGACAGACATATTGCCGCTGATAGCGACTTTGGCTTTGACGGCAGTGCTGTGCATAATGTCGCAGGTAAACGGCAAATTGCTGCTGAAATCGCTCAAGCCGCTGATATTCATATTGATATTCACGGCGGTCATCAACCTCTTTTTCGTTGAAACAGGCGAAATATTGTTTGAGTTTTATTTTATCAGGATACACACAGACGGCATTAAAAATGCGATAACCGTGTTTTTGCGCCTGATCTCGCTTGTTGCGGGAACGAGCGTGCTTTTGTCGTTCACGACCAGCCCGTTTGACCTGTCCGATGCGCTCGAAAGGCTCTTGAAGCCTTTGGCGATGCTCGGCCTGAAGGTTCACGATTTTTCGATGATGATGACCATTGCACTCAGGTTTATACCTACGCTTGCCGAAGAAACCGACAAGATCATCTCGGCGCAGAAGGCACGCGGTGCAGATTTTGAGAGCGGTTCGCTGATCAAGCGAGCCAAGGCACTCGTGCCTATCATCGTGCCTTTGTTTGTTTCGGCGTTCAGACGTGCCGACGAGCTTGCCGAAGCCATGGAGTGCCGCTGCTATAACGGTGGCTGCGGACACACCAAGCTCAATACGCCGCATCTGAAGATAGGCGATTTTGTGTTCCTTTTGCTTTTTGTGTGCGCGTGTGTGGGCATAATATTGCTTGAAGGAGTCGAACTGCCGTGGCTAATTTTGCAATAAGCATCAGGTTTCTCGGAACGGCTTATGCAGGCTGGCAGGTGCAGAAGAATGCGCCATCGATTCAAAAGACGGTGCAGAACGCCGTGGCAAAGACCTTTGGCGGAATGTATGACGTTTCGGGCTGCAGCCGCACCGATTCGGGAGTTCACGCAAACGAATATGTTTTTCACATAAAGGGTGTGCCTTATATCGACCCGACACGCATTCCGGTTGCACTGAATGCGCATCTGCCTGACGACATCGGAGCATTTTATGCGAGAGAGGTCGACGATGACTTTCACGCAAGATATTCCTGCAAGGGCAAGGAATATGTTTATAAGATCTACAACAGCCCGATACGCAACCCGCTTGTGGCACAGACCACGTGGTTTTATCATCATATAATAGATACCGTTTCGCTCGATAAGGCAGCACAGGAGCTTGTCGGCAGGCATGATTTCAGGTCGTATATGTGCATAAGATCCGACATCACCGACACTGTGCGTGAGATATATTATGCCAATGTCACACGAGAGGGCGACACGGTGCTTTTCACCGTGGCAGCCGACGGATTTTTATACAACATGGTGCGTATAATGGCAGGCACGCTGGTGGCGGTCGATTCGGGACGCATAGACTCGGTTTCTGCCGTGACCGATGCGCTGGATCGCAAAAAGGCAGGCATGACATTGCCTGCACAGGGACTGTGGCTCAACAAGGTGTTTTATTAGATCGGAGTTTGATCAATGAAGATGTTTGAGATATTCGGCAGCAAGAGCAGGTCTGCCGCGGCAACCGCCTCACCATCCGAATATTATGAGAAGCTCGGCAACCGCACTCGCTTTGCGGCGGTCGTCTGCGCTATCGTTTTTGCCGTTGTCGTCATGTTTGCCGCCTCGGCATACAGCGACGAGATCAACCTTGAGAACTTCAGATATATGCTCAAGTTTCTCGACCCTGCCGCAGCGACTGTCAAGCAGGATGACGTGATAGGCTTTGACTATGACGAAACAAATGTTGCTTTTTCGCTCGGCGGCAGCATAGCGGTCTGCAATTCTGCGGGAATTTCTGTCTATGACAGCACGGGCGAGAGATTGCTGCACGAAACCTTCCGCAACGAGATCCCGATAGTCAAGAGCAACGGCAAATATGTCTATATGTGCGGCGCTTTTGCAACAGAATTGCGTGTATACACCGCATACCGCCAATATCATTCCGAAATGTTTGAGTATCCGATAACAGACCTTTCGATAGCAGATTCGGGTCAGTTTGCGGTTGCGACGTCGGTCAAGAGCTATCGCTCGGCGGTGATCGTTTATAACTCATACTTCAAGCCGGTGCTGACATGCCGCTATGGCGACAAATATGTCAGCGGAACGGCTATCGCTCACGACGGCAAAAAGCTCGCAGCAGCACTGCAATATTCAGAGAACGGCGACCTTATCACCGAACTGATGATCTATAACGTCGACGACGGCGTGGCGTTCGCTTCGCACAGATACGACGGTGAATTGCCGCTGCGTGTGCATTATTTTGAAAACAACTGCATCGCCATGCTGACAGACAGAGCGCTGCGCATATACGACAGCACAGGCGAAACAATAACAGAGATCGATGTTTCGTCAGACAGGGTGACCGGCTTTGCCGGCGGCGAAACGACAATTGCACTCTACCACGCTGTCGGCGGACTCGCAGGCGGCTCTGAGGTCACTGTTTACGGCAGCTCGGGCAATATTTTGCTGACAGAAGAGCTTGCCGCAGAGCCTCTTGATTATTATGCCGACACGTCAAAGGTCTATCTGCTCTCTCACGGAGCGCTAAAGATCTATGATATTTCAGGGCAGACCGCCGACGAAACGATAGAATGTGACACATCGTTTGTCAGGATATTGTGTGATCAGTCGTCGCTTATGCTCGCTTCAAAGGATAACGCCAAGGTCATAAAGACCTTTAAATGACATCAAACAACAAAAAGACCCCCAAAGGAGGCTATATAAATGAACGTAATTCTCGATCTCGTGATCGCCGCGATAGGCGTGCTTTCGATAGCTATTGCCGCAAAGCACGGGTTTTTCAGAACGCTGCTGTCCGGCTCGGCGTTTGTAATCGCACTGATATTGACAGTCGCGCTTGTTTCGCCTGTTCGCAATATGCTGGCAGGCACGTCGATATACGACTCGACCCAAGAGTCGATAGCAACGTGGGTCTCTGACACGGTCATGCACGCCGTTCCCGATGTCGAAAACGTGACAAATGCCGAACTGCATGAATACACCGTGCAGAATCAGGATTTCGCCGCACTTATCGAATCGCTCGGAATAGACAAGACAGAGCTTGCAAACAAGGTGCTCGGCGTTTCTGACGACGGCATAGATGTGGCGATCAGGGCATTCGCCGACGATATAGGCGAAAAGGTCGCATCTGCGCTCGTTGGATTGATAGCGGCGCTTTTGCTGTTTGTCGTTTTGTTTGTCTGCGTAAAGCTGCTGGCAAGATTCATGTCGGCAGTTATCAAAAAGATTCCCGTGCTGCGCACGGCAGACGGCCTGCTCGGTGCAGTGCTCGGACTGGTCTTTGGTATTTTGAGGATATTTGCATTCGTTTCGATAATGCATCTGCTCATACCCGTCATGCAGACCTCGACCAACGCATTCATATCGGGCGTTGCACCTGCTGACACGTTATTATTCGGATTTTTCTATAACATCAACCTGTTTGCGTTCCTTATATAATATATGGAAGCGGCACACGCAAGGTTTTACGGCAAGAGGCTAAAAAGGCAATGAAGTTCAAGAGACAAATACCCAATATTCTTTCTGTCATCAGACTTTTGATGATCCCGCTCGTGGTTTGGTTCTTTTTTTCGGACGACCGAGTCATGGCGTGCGTAATGTTTGCGCTCGCCAACATCACCGATATCGCTGATGGAATAATCGCGAGGCGATACGGATTTATTACCGAGCTTGGCAAGATACTCGATCCTCTCGCAGATAAGCTTTTGCAGGTTACGACCGCAGTATGCCTTGCAATAAGCAACCCCGTTTATATCATTCTGGCGGTTTTGCTTGTGGTAAAAGAGCTGGCAATGCTCATAGGCGGGCTCATTATCATACGCAACAAAAGCATCAACCCCGTTTCGGCGTGGTACGGCAAGGCGGCGTCGGTGTGCTATTTTGTGATAGTCTGCATCATGATACTTTTTGAAAACATCGCGCCCTTCGACCTTATACTCACTCTGCTCGAATGTGCCATCGCTCTGGCGGCGCTCGTGCTGTATTATTTCAAATCCTTCAAGAGCCTCTATGGCATCGAGCTTTTTAAGAAGCACAAATAATCTTTATTCTAAAATCAATTCCTATCTGATCTTCACACGGGAGGTGTGATATATGAACTTAAAAAAATGCTGCCGCTGCCAAAAGCGCCCGGCAGTCATCTATATGACCAAGACCGAAAACGGCAATACCACCAGCGAGGGCTATTGCCTGCAATGCGCTCGTGAGCTCGGCTTTAAGCAGGTCGACGACATACTCGAAAAAATGGGTATCACGCCCGAGGAGTTCGACGCCATGAGCGAAACAGTCGGCGATATGATGGCAGTCGACAATGACGACGATACCACGGGCAGAGCACCCTCACTCGACCTTAATGCGATATTCAACGACAAGCCTGCCGAAACGACGGGTGCGCCCAGACGCCAGCCCGAGCCGCAGCCTCAGGATGCCAAAAAGAATGTCAAGGATCGCAAGTTTCTCACTCAGTTTTGCATCGACCTGACAGGCAGAGCCAAAGAGGGCAAGCTTGACAGTGTCATAGGCAGAGAAAGAGAGCTCGAGAGGGTTATTCAGATACTTTGCCGCAGGCAAAAGAATAATCCCTGCCTTATCGGCGAGCCGGGTGTCGGCAAGACCGCAATAGCAGAGGCTCTCGCACAGAAGATATCCGAGGGCGACGTTCCTTATAAGCTGCACGACAAAGAGGTGTTCCTCGTCGACATGACCGCAATAGTCGCAGGCACGCAGTTTCGCGGACAGTTTGAGAGCCGTATGAAAGGGCTTATCGAAGAAACCAAAAAGAACGGCAATGTCATTCTCGTCATCGACGAGATACATTCGATAGTCGGCGCAGGCAACGCCGAGGGCGGCATGAACGCAGCCAATATATTAAAGCCCGCACTTTCGAGAGGTGAGATACAGCTCATCGGTGCAACCACACTCAGCGAATACAGGCAGTATATTGAGCACGACGCCGCACTCGAGCGCAGATTCCAGCCTGTTATAGTCAACGAGCCGTCGATAGAGGACAGCGTTCAGATATTGATGGGCATCAAAAAATATTATGAGCAGCACCACGGCATCAAAATACCCGAGCATATCGTCAGGCGCATAGTCACCCTCTCTGAAAGATATATCACAGACAGATTCCTGCCCGACAAGGCGATAGACCTGATGGACGAGGCGTGCGCACATATCGCTATGAATTCGCCTGTCATCAACGAGATCGAAGCGCTGGCAGCAGAAATAGCTGATATTTCGGCACGCAAGTCGGCGCTCGAGGCAAAAGAGCCTCACGAGGAGTCTGATTATGCAGAGATCGCAGGGCTCACCACCGAGTTGCTTGGCAAAAATCAGCGCTTTGATGTTCTCAAGGCAGAGCGCGACAGGCTCGAGCTGACAGATTCGGATCTCGCAATGGTCATCGAGACCTGGACCGGCATTCCCGCAAGCGACATCAGCCAGAACGATTATCAAAAGATATTGAACCTCGAGGACGCACTCGGCTCGCGCATAGTCGGTCAGGATGAGGCGATAACCGAGATAGCCAAGGCTATACGCCGCTCGAGGGCAGGTATATCATACAAAAAGAAGCCTGTTTCGTTTATCTTTGCAGGCTCGACGGGTGTCGGCAAGACCGAGCTCGTCAAGGTGCTTTCAAGCTATCTTTTCGACTCGCCGGAGTCAATGATCAGGCTCGACATGAGCGAATTTATGGAAAAGCATTCTGTGTCAAAGATCATCGGCTCGCCCCCGGGCTATGTCGGCTATGACGATGCGGGACAGCTTACCGAAAAAATTCGCCGCAAGCCCTATTCGGTCATACTCTTTGACGAGATCGAAAAGGCACACCCCGACGTCATGAACATCCTTTTGCAGATACTCGACGACGGCAGAATAACCGATTCGCACGGCAAAGAGGTCAATTTTGAAAACACCGTCATAATCATGACCACCAACGCAGGCTCGACAGACACCTCGTCGTCGGCAGGCTTTGCGCAGTCGCAGAAGGATAGCGACAAGGACAGAACGATGCGTGCACTCGAGTCATTCTTAAGACCCGAGTTCATCAACCGTGTCGACAAGATAATCGTGTTCAACAGGCTTTCGAACGATAATATCAAGGCTATCTGCACCATCATGCTCGGCGACCTCAAGGGTGTGCTTGCCGAAAAGGGCATAGCCTTCACCTGGGACGACAAAACCGTCGAATATCTCGCCGCAAAGGGATATTCAGAGAAATACGGTGCGCGCAACCTGCGCAGGCTGATACAGACAGACATCGAAGATCAGATGGCGTCTGTCATCATCGCAAATTACAAGACGCCTGTTTCGACAGCGTCTGTCACCGTAGTTGACGGCGAGATCAAGGTGCTCTGCGTTTAATAAATTCAAGAGGTAACACAAATTGGCTAAAAGGACCTCGGACGACAGACAATCAAATAACATGCGTTTTGACCTGCCGGGGCTCTTTTATCCGTCAGAAATGCAGCCGTTTGAGGTGGTTGAGCTGCTCGGCTCGCACCTCAAATTCGGGCTCGAGCAAAAGGAGCTCAAAAAGCGGCGTGCAAAATACGGTCAAAACCTTTTGAGAGGCGAGATGGAGCTCTCGCTGCTCTCGGGACTTAAAGAACAGATCAAAAACCCTTTGTCGGTCATTCTGTTCTTTTCGGCGTTTCTGATGTATATTTTCGAGCCCGACCCGATATATCTCATACTTGCGCTCGTCACGGCACTATCGGCACTGCTCGGCGGAATAGTCGAGTGGCGTGCATCAAAGGCGATAGGCGTTCCGCGCAAATACAGTTCTATCAAGGCACTCGTCACACGAGATGGCAAGACATCGTATGTAGACAGCCGAGGCATAGTTCCGGGCGACATTATAGATATCGAAGAAAACATGGTCATTCCTGCCGATTGCAGGCTGATCGAGGATGAGGGACTTTCGGTGCTCGAAACGCATATTTCGGGCTCTGACACGCCTGTCGACAAGGACGGCAATATGCTCTCCGACCGTGAAAGTGTGCTTTTGCACAAGAATATGGTCTATGCAGGCTCGATAGTTACAAGCGGCTCGGGCAGGGCGGTCGTCTGCTTTACGGGCGACGACACTATGGTGCGCAAATTGCAGTCGTCACGCAAAGAATCGCTCGTCCCCCGCATACTGCGCTATGTGCGCACGGCGTGCTCTGCGATGTCGATATGCTCGATCGCGGCAGTGCTTTTGCTGATGGCGATAGGCGTAATAGGCAGAGCCGACCTCTCGACTGCATATATACTTTCACTTGCAACAGGCTGCTCGTTTTTGGCAGACCTGACGGTTGCGCTCGCCGATGCGGCTTTTGGCGGCGGACTCAAGAATATGTCAAAAAAAGGCGCAGTGCTCAAGAATTTCAACTGCGTTTCGAGCCTCTGCGAGATAAATACCGTTATGTGCGACAAGCGCATAATCTTTCCGCCCACCAGGATGAGCGTCGACGAGATGTTTATCGACAACACGTTTTATCAATCGTCGTCCGACCTCACCGATCGCAGGCTCGACCTGCTCAAATATGCGCTTTTGTGCTCTGACCTCAAGATTGATGACAGCTCAAGGCGCAGGTCGGGCAGACCCTCATTTTCGGGAACACGCTGGGACGAGGCGATCGCCTATGCAATGGATGACAGGCGCATCAACATAACAGAGCTGACAGAGTTTTATTTCAGAATGCAGACATCGTATGACGAGATAAAAGAGCTGTCGTATGTGCTTTTGCTGCACGCAGGCAAGAATATCACTATCGTCAAGGGGGCACCCGAAGCGGTGCTTGCACAGTGCAGCGGATATTCTTATAAAGGACAGGCATTCAGGCTCAGCGATTTTACACGCAAAAAGATACTTTCTGCCATCCGTGAAAAGAGCAAGGGCTCGGCGTATATGCTCGGCATAGCCTATTGTGAGAGCAAGGCGCAGTCGCTTTCAGACCCGTCGGCACTCGGCAGGCTGCTGTTTATGGGCTTTATCACGTTCAATTCGTTTATGGCGATAGACACGGCAAGCTCGATATACCGCTGCCGTGACGCAGGCATCGAAACGGTCGTCGATTCTGACGGCCCGTATTATTCAGAGGTGAGCCGTGCAACAGATGCAGGCATCATCAAAGATGAAACTGAGGTTTGCACCGCCGAAACCTTCAGGAGTGACGACATCGGACTTGTCATCGCAAACTGCCCCGATTATAAGCTGTTTTTGGGACTTGAGGATGAAGAATGGTATCAGGTGCTCACCTATCGCAAGCAGGACAAGCGCCATGTCGCTGTCTGCACGACCGAGATAAGCAAGCTGCAGTTGATGCGTGATGCCGATGTTTCGTTCGTGCCCGAGGATTCGCCCGACATCCTGCGGCAGTCAGCCGACGTCATCACGACAGGCGGCGGACACAGAGTTGTTGAGGACTGCCTGTCGGGTGCAAGATCGATATTCATCAGAGTCCACGGACTTGTCGAATATATTTCTGTTGCGGCGAGTATGCAGTTTTTGCTCTGTATGCTGTCTATGCTGATCTCTCAGCCTGTGCTGAGGATACACGAGGTGCTTTTCGGCGGAATGATATTCAACCTGCTGTTTGCATTCGGCAGAGCCTTTGCCCCGCAGGACAGAAAGCAATTAAAGCTCGACCTGCCAAAATACGGCACAACTCCGAAATTGTCCGACTTTGCAATGGCGCTCGGCTATTCGGCAGGTGCTGCTGCAGTCGTCACGGCGGTCTGGTTTATAACGCAAAGCCATACGTCGGTATTGGCGTCAATGACTATGCTGATGTTCTTTTATTCGATACTCGGCATACAAAGGCGCGGAATGTTCGCAAAGCGTTCGCTTGACAATCCGCCCGCCTGGATCTCGTGTGCGGTCTCTGTCGCGGTCATAGTCGCGCTCGCACTGATCCCCGAGCTGTCGTTCATCGGCTATGCACCGATAGAAGGCATAATGCTCTTGCCGACTATACTTTTGCCGATAGCGTATATAGCCGTTTCGCAGGCAGTGCGCTATTTTATACCGGTCATCAAAGCGAGAATGAATTAAAATAAAAAATAAAAATATAAAAAACCAAGGAGTCATCATCATGGCAAACATCACAAAAGACACGCTCATCGGCGAAGCACTCGAGCAAAATCCCGAGCTCGCCAAATACTTTTTTGAGATAGGAATGCACTGCCTCGGCTGCCCTGCATCGCGCAGCGAGACCATCGAGCAGGCGTGCGCCGTTCACGGTGCAGACTGCGAAGCATTGCTCAAAAAGCTCAACGCAGAAGGCTAAACAGCTATTATAGGGAGGATTTATTAAAATGAAGAAGTTTTTCAGCGAACTCAAGGATTTTCTTATGCGTGGCAATGTCGTCGACATGGCAGTCGGCGTAGTCGTCGGCGGTGCTTTCAGCAAGATAGTTTCGTCGCTCGTTGCCGACGTAATTACACCGCTCATCAGCCTTTTGACAGGCGGACAGTCATTCTCAGAGCTGTTCGTCATACTTAACCCCGACAAATTCGTTGCAACCGATACCATCGAAAAAGTCGAAGATATCGTTACACGTGCCGATGCTCAGAGCTGCGGACTCGCAACACTCAACTGGGGCAATTTTGTACAGACGATAATCGACTTTCTCATCATCGGCATCTCGATCTTTATCGTCCTCAAGGTCATGATGAAGACCCGCGAGATACTCGAGCACAAAAAGATCGAGGCAGAGAAGGCCGCTGCTGCCGCAAAGGCTGCCGAAGAGGCCGCCAAGCCCAAGGAACTCACCACCGAAGAGCGCATTCTCGCCGCTCTTGAGTCTATCGATGCAAAGATAAAATAAGCAGCAAAGCAATGAACGGCAAAAAATATATTATAGGCATTGACGGAGGCGGTACAAAAACCGCCTTTGTCCTTGCTGACAGCGAAATGAACGAGGTCATGCATCTGCGCCTCGGTCGCTCTAACCCCTCAGCAGTAGGCACTGACGGCACTATCGGCATAATAAAAGAGGGCGTAGACACGATGCTTTCGCAAAGCGGCTTGAAAAAGTCAGACCTCGGAGCGCTGTTTGCGGGAATAGCGGGCATGGTTTCGGGCGACGGCTATATCGGTGTCGTAACAGATGCGGTGAGAGAATATCTGCCGAACGCCAATGTCGAGGTGGGCTCTGACGGCTATAATCCGCTTTATGCAGCGTTCCCCGACAGCGACGGCGTCGCTATAATCTGCGGTACGGGCTCTTCGTGCTTCGCAAAAAAGGGAGACGTTATTCACAGAATAGGTGGCTATGGGCCTTTCGACGGCATAGGCAACGGCTATGAGATAGGTCAGGCGGCAATAACGCATACCCTGCGTGTCATCGACGGCAGAGATGAACGCTCGCCGCTTTCCGACGCGGTGCTTGCCAAGCATGGCGAAGGTCTGATCGAGCACCTCGGCGACTTTTTGGCAGAGGGCAACGCCGCCATCGCCGCATACGCACCGCTTGTATTCGACTGCTATCACACAGACGGTTATGCAAAAGAAATATTAGACAGCAATATGCGTTATGTCGCAGAAATGGCTGATGCGGCAGGCAGATATTATGACGGAGAATATGAGGTCAAGTTCACGGGCAGCATAGCCTGCGATCCGCTTTCGTTCGCCATACTTACGGATATGTGCCCCGAACGCTGCAAAATATCACGCCTTGAGGCAGCGCCGGTTTACGGTGCACTCGCCAAGGCAAAAATGCTGTTGACATAAGCTTAAATCGGTTGTATAATGGTTTGTTGAAATAATAATCGTTTTTTGGAGGCTTATTATAATGGAAGATCAAGAACTCCGCACATTGCGCCATTCTTGCTCGCATGTGCTTGCACAGGCAGTCAAGAGGCTTTATCCCAATACAAAGCTCGCCATCGGACCCGCTATCGACACAGGCTTTTATTATGACTTTGACAGCGACACTGTCTTTACGCCCGAGATACTCGAGCAGCTCGAGGCAGAGATGGCAAAGATCATCAAAGAGAACCTCAAGATCGAGCGCTTTGAGCTGCCTCGTGCAGAAGCACTCGAGCTTATGAAGGACGAGCCCTATAAGGTCGAGCTCATCAACGACCTGCCCGAGGATGCTGTCATCAGCTTCTATCGTCAGGGCGAGTTCGTTGACCTCTGCGCAGGCCCTCATGTCAGCTATACCAAAAAGATCAAGGCATTCAAGCTCATGAGCATAGCAGGTGCATATTGGAGGGGCAGCGAAAAGAACAAGATGCTGCAGCGCATATACGGCACCGCCTTTGCTTCAAAGGACGAGCTCACTCAATATATCGAGCAGCTCGAAGAGGCAAAGAGGCGCGACCACCGCAAGCTCGGCAAAGAGCTCGGTCTGTTCGCTCTGCGTGACGAAGCCCCCGGAATGCCTTTCTTCCTTCCCAAGGGCATGGTTCTGCGCAATACCTTGCTTGATTATTGGCACGAGGTGCACAATAAGTGGGACTACCTCGAGATATCCACACCGCAGATTATGAAGCGTACCCTGTGGGAGACCTCGGGTCACTGGGATCATTATAAAGAAAATATGTACACCACCCTCATCGACGACGAGGATTTTGCCATCAAGCCGATGAACTGCCCCGGCAGCATTCTGGTGTATCAGTTAGAGCCGCATTCTTATAAAGAACTGCCGCTCAGATACGGCGAGCTCGGCAGAGTGCACCGCCACGAGCTTTCGGGTGCACTGCACGGACTGTTCCGTGTCAGATGCTTCACTCAGGACGATGCGCATATACTGCTCGCACCCGAGCAGATCAAGGACGAGGTCGTCCGCATAACTCAGCTTTTCGACGAGGTCTATACACTTTTCGGTCTGCCTTATAAGATCGAGCTTTCGACCATGCCCGAGGATCACATCGGCTCGGTCGAGGATTGGGATCTCGCAACGAGCGCGCTCGCAGATGCGATAACCTCGGTCGGCAAGACTTATACCGTCAACCCGGGCGACGGCGCATTCTATGGCCCCAAGCTCGACTTCCACATTCAGGATAGCCTCGGCAGAACATGGCAGTGCGGCACTATCCAGCTCGACTATCAATTGCCCGGCAGATTCGGCTGCGAATATACCGGCGCTGATGGCGAAAAACACACGCCTGTCATGATACACCGCGTTGTTTTTGGCTCTGTCGAACGCTTCATGGGCGTCATCATAGAGCATTTCGGCGGCAAGTTCCCCACATGGCTCTCGCCTGTGCAGGTCAAGCTTTTGCCGATCACCGATCGCAACAACGAGTATACCGATCAGGTGCAGGCAGCACTCCGTGCCGCAGGTGTCAGAGTCGAGAGTGACAAGCGCCAGGAGAAGACAGGCTTTAAGGTTCGCGAGGCACAGCTCGCAAAGATTCCTTATATGCTCGTCCTCGGCGATAAAGAGCAGGCAGAGGGCACGGTTTCGGTTCGCCGCCGCGACGGCAACGCAATGACCTCGATGCCGCTTGGCGAGTTTGTCGAAATGATCACAAACGAGATCAAAACAAGAGCAAAATAATCAAAAAAGCGAGTCTTGATGACTCGCTTTTTTTGAGTTGAATTGTCGCTGTCTTAAAAGTTCGGGATAAAGCTTTTTTCTTCGCAGCCTTTTTGCTGAATATAGCCATGCTCGATGCCGAGTGAGGCGGCGTATGAAGTGAGCGAGGAATACTCTGAGTCGGTGACAGTGCGCGTGAGCTCGGACGGCAGGTCGGGCGCAACAGGGGTATACTGTCGCATAATGCTATATACAATGCGGTTTCCGAACCTATCAAACAGCGCCTTTATCGCCATTTTTGACTGTATCACATTGCCCGGCAAGAGCAGGTGGCGAACTATCACGCCCTTTTTGATCATGCCGTGTTCGTCAAAAACGATATTCGGTTGCATCGAGAGCATACAATCGATCGCATCGAGCGCCCTTTCACAATAATCCTCGCAATGCGAATAGGCGACGGCTTCTTTCCTGCGTGCATATTTAAAATCCGGCAGATAAACATCGACCGTGTCTTTGAGCATACCAAGCGTTTCGGGCAATTCATAACCTGATGAATTCCAGATGACAGGCACAAAAAGCCCATCTTCGCGTGCAATGTGTAATGCTGCGGCTATCTGCGGCGTGAAATGTGTGCCTGTGACGAGGTCGATGCTGTGCGCATTTTGGTTCTGCAGGGAGAGCATAATGTCGGCGAGCTGCCTTGGAGCAACGGCACTTGCATTCACGGACGACGACGAAATGGTGTAGTTCTGGCAATAGATGCAGCCGAGGCTGCATCCGACAAAGAATATCGCACCCGTGCCCTCTGTGCCGGATATGCAGGGCTCTTCGAAATAGTGCTTTGTTGCGAGGCTTATGCGCATGACGTCGGTTTCGCCGCATTTTCCCACGTTTTTTGACCTGTCTACTCCACACAAGCGTGGGCAGAGCGTGCACTTCATTTAGTATTCACCATATAATCAAGCATCGCTTCGGCGGCTTTTTTGCCTGCACCCATGGCGAGAATGACTGTTGCAGCACCCGTAACGGCATCGCCGCCTGCAAAAACGCCCTTCTTTGATGTTTTGCAATCGCCATCTGCGACTATGCAGCCGCGTTTGTTGGTTTCAAGTCCGTCTGTTGTAGAGCGTATAAGCGGATTTGGAGAAGTGCCCAACGCCATAATTACGGCATCGCAAGCTATTTCGTGCTCGCTGCCCTCGACGGCGATAGGTCTGCGTCTGCCCGAAGCGTCGGGCTCGCCGAGCCGCATGTCGATGCAGACCATGCCTTTTACAAAGCCGTCGTCTGTGCCCTTGATCTCTGTGGGATTGGTGAGCAGCATAAATTTGATGCCCTCTTCTTTGGCGTGTTCAATTTCTTCCTTGCGTGCAGGCAATTCTGCCTCAGAACGCCTGTAAACGATATAAACATTGTCGGCGCCCATTCTGACAGCACATCTTGCGGCGTCCATAGCGACATTGCCGCCGCCGACCACGCAGATATTTTTTGCTCTCATGACGGGTGTAGACGAGGAATCTTGGTACGCTTTCATCAGATTGATGCGGGTGAGATATTCGTTTGCAGAATAAACGCCCTTGAGGTTTTCGCCCTTGATGCCCATAAAGCCCGGCAGTCCCGCACCCGTGCCGATAAACACGCTTTCAAAGCCGCTCTCAAAAAGCTCGTCGACAGACAGCAGCCTGCCGATGACAGAATTGGTGCGTATCTCGACACCCATTTCGGCGAGCGCATCTGTTTCTGCCTTGACTATGCTTTTTGGCAGTCTGAATTCGGGGATGCCGTATGCGAGCACTCCGCCTGCGGTGTGAAGTGCCTCAAAAACAGTGACCTCGCAGCCCTTGGCGGCGAGTGCGCCTGCGCACGCAAGTCCCGCAGGCCCCGAGCCTATGATCGCCGCTCTGTGCCCCTTGCCCTCGTCCGAAACAGACGAAACACGCTTGCCAAAGCATCTGTCGGCGACAAATCGCTCAAGCCTGCCTATGGCGACAGGCTCGCCTTTGATTCCGCGCGTGCAGTATTTCTCACACTGGCTTTCTTGCGGACAAACTCTGCCGCAGACGGCAGGAAAAAGGTTTGAAGCCTTTATAACGTCATAAGCCGCCTCAAAATCGCCTTCTGCGACGAGCTCTATAAAGTGCGAGATGTCGACGCCGACAGGGCAGCCGTTGTTTTTGCAGGGCTGCTTGTCGCAATGAAGGCAGCGGCGTGCCTCGTTAATTGCCATTTCGTCGGTGTATCCGAGCGCAACCTCGTCGAAATTGTGTGCCCTGACAGCCGCATCCTGCGTCGGCATCGGGGTCTTGATAGTCGAGTTGTTGTATTTCATAGGTTAGTTTGTGCCTTTCAAAAGGTTGCACGCCTCGTCACGGCGTTTAGCTTCAAAATCGCGGTACATGCTGTTGCGTGACAGCATCTCATCAAAATCCACCTCGTGACCGTCAAAATCAGGCCCGTCGACACAGGCGAATTTGGTCACGCCGCCGACAGTCAGTCGGCAGCCGCCGCACATTCCCGTGCCGTCGATCATGATGGGATTCATGCTTACGATCGTTTTTATGCCGTATTGCTTTGTCAAGAGCGACACGAATTTCATCATCACCAGCGGGCCTATTGCGATCACCTCGTCATATTGCTCGCCCGACTCGATGAGCTGCTTTAATGCGTCGGTGACCAGACCCTTTGTGCCTGCCGAGCCGTCGTCGGTCATGAGAATGCATTTGTCACTGCATTTCGAAAACTCGTCCTGCAATATTACAAGCTCGTTTGATCTGAAGCCTGTTATCGAGTGCACGACTGCGCCTTTGGCGTGCAAGGCCTTTGCAATAGGGTAAGCAATGGCAGAGCCTACACCGCCACCGATGACGGCGACCTTTTTAAGACCGTCTGTGTCGGTCGGATTGCCCAGCGGCCCTGCGAGATCTGAAATATATTCGCCCGCCTTTTTTGCGCCCAAAAGCATTGTCGACGCACCGACGTGCTGAAAGATTATGGTAATGGTTCCGTTCTGTGCATCGGCGTCGGCAATAGTCAGCGGCACACGCTCGCCGTCGTCGCAAACGCGGATTATGACAAACTGTCCGGGCAAGGCTTTTTTTGCTATCTGAGGCGCATCGAGCACCATCTTGGTGACAGTTCGGTTGAGTATTTCTGTAAGTATTATTTTTGTCATGTCAAATATCGACCCTCGTGATTGTAGTTGAAATATGTTTGGAATGCGGTAGGAATGCGGTTGGAATGATTTTTGGGTTATAATAAAATATAATATCATCTGTTTTGCCGCATTGCAATAGGAAATATTCAAAAAACATGCTCTCATTGCTTGACTTTATCGAATATTTATGGCATTATCAGCATATAGGAGGTGCTTTGAAGTATGAAAACACTTATCAAAGGCGCAAAAGTATATAAAAACGGCGAAGTCATTAACGCCGATGTGATAGTTGACGGTGGAAAAATAACCGCTGTCGGCAACGATCTTTGCGCAAAAGACGTCACCGAAACAATTAATGCAGCCGGCTATCTTTTGATGCCAGCATTTATCAACACGCACACGCATTCTTATATGTCGATATACCGCGCCGCAGCCGACGACCTGCCGTTCACCGACTGGCTTTTCGGCAGAGTTATGCCGATGGAGGATCGCACGGTCGCCGACGAGGCTTATTGGGGCAGTATGCTCGCAATGACCGAGATGATCAGGACGGGCACCGGCTCGTTCTGCGATATGTATATATTTACCGGAGTTTCTCCGCTCGCATGTCGTGATTCGGGCGTTAGAGGAGTGCTGGGTCGCGGTCTGGTCGGAACAGAGGCAGAGCCGGGCGACAGGCTTGAAGCGGCAGTCGCCGAATATCTCGAGTTCAAGGATGAGCCTCTTTGCAGCTTCAACATCGCACCTCATGCGATATACACCACAGACGCACATTTTCTGGGCAGATGCATAGATACCGCAGCGAAATACAGCCTGCCTATACACGTTCACCTCTCAGAGAGCCTCACCGAGATCGAAAATTGCAAAAATCAGCACGGAATTTCGCCTGTTGAATACCTCGACAGGCTCGGAATGTTCGATATCAAGACGCTTGCGGCGCACTGCGTGCAGATGTCGGATGACGACATCGGCATTCTCGCAGATCGCAAGGTTTCTGTCGCTTCGTGCCCCAAGAGCAACCTCAAACTCGGCAACGGCTTTGCAAGGCTTGACGACATGGCAAAGCGTGGCGTGAATGTCACGATTGGCACAGACAGCGCTTCGTCGAATAACTCGCTCGATATGTTCTCTGAAATAAATTATGCGGCACTTCTTCAAAAGGGGCTTACGCATGACGCAGCCGCATTCGGTGCAAAAACGGTTATCGATTGCGCAACAGTCAGCGCCGCAAAGGCACTCGGACTCAACAACGGCGAGATTTCGGTCGGCAAGGACGCCGATATAATGCTCGTCGACCTCTCGAACATTGCGTTCACCCCGAGCACCGACATAGTTTCGTCGCTTGTATATGCCGCATCGGGTGCCTGTGTCGATTCACTGATGGTCGCAGGCAGATGGCTCATGCGTCATCGTGAGCTGCTTTCGGTCGATGAAGAAAGAATAAAATATAATTGCAATAAGATCGCAGAAAGGCTGGTCAACCAATAATGTCACACGATATCAAAGATGTTTCACTCTGGCAGAGCGGTGCGCTCAAGATCGAGTGGGTCAAAAACAATATGCCGCTTTTGAGAGGCATAGAAGCGGAATTTGCAAAAACAAAGCCCTTCAAGGGCAAAAAGGTCGCGCTTTCGGTGCACCTCGAAGCAAAGACCGCATATCTTTGCCTTGTGCTCGCAGCAGGCGGTGCAGAAATGTATGTCACGGGCAGCAATCCGCTGTCGACACAGGATGACGTCGCGGCAGCGCTCGTTCACGAGGGACTGAATGTCTATGCCCTCCACGGCTGTACAATGGAGGTCTATGAGCAGAACCTGCGTCGTGTCATCGAGATAGGGCCCAACATCATCATCGACGACGGCGGTGACCTCGTCAGCCTCATTCACGAGAGCTATCCCGAGCTGATCGACGGTGTTATCGGCGGCTGCGAAGAAACAACAACAGGCATACACAGACTTTATAACATGGCTCGCAAAAATGAGCTCAGATTCCCCATGGTCATGGTCAACGAAGCGGATTGCAAGCATCTGTTCGACAACAGATACGGCACGGGTCAGTCTGTCTGGGACGGCATCAACCGCACTACAAACCTCATCGTCGCAGGCAAGGACGTTGTCGTCGCAGGCTATGGCTGGTGCGGCAAGGGTACTGCCATGCGTGCCAAGGGCCTTGGCGCAAGAGTCATCGTTACCGAGGTCGACCCGATCCGTGCAATCGAAGCGGTCATGGATGGCTTTACCGTCATGCCTATGGCAGAGGCGGCAAAGATCGGCGACTTTTTCGTCACCGTAACAGGCGACAGGGACGTCATCACCACCGAGCATTTCGAGAGCATGAAAGACGGTGC
The DNA here is from genome assembly GCA_964571635.1 of uncultured Ruminococcus sp. Lineage (GTDB taxonomy): Bacteria > Bacillota > Clostridia > Oscillospirales > CAG-382 > Coliplasma. Next base: position 54,863 of record CAZNCN010000011.1, read on the forward strand.
AATACTCTGCAACGCGGGCCACTTTGACATCGAGGTCGACGTCGCAGGGCTCAAGCAGATGGCTGTCCGTGAGTTCGAGGCGAGAAACAATATTCAGGGCTACGAGCTGCCGAGCGGCAAAAAGCTGTATGTCATCGCCGAGGGCAGACTGGTCAATATCTGCGCAGGCGACGGCCACCCGGCAGAGATCATGGATATGTCATTCGCAATTCAGGCGCTTTCGGCGCTCCACCTCGTAAATCACGCAGGCGAAATGACCGAAAAGCTTATCGTTGTGCCCAAGGAGGTCGATGTTTCTGTTGCCGAGCGAGTGCTTGAATGTCGCGGCTTTAAGATCGACCACCTCACAGAAGCACAAAAAGAATATCTGGGAGTATAAAAAAGTGGGTCGCAAGACCGTCTGATACAAGAAACCATACAGTTTTTCAGCAGATCTTTCGCACGGCTGCTGCCACACAAAATCTCTTGCTAAAAACTGCTATGCACCGAAAATAAGCGCCTTTTTGTTCAGCACGAGGCACAGGACTGAAGTCATCCCATGCGGACGTCAGGGTTCTGCGGCAAAGTGCCGGGCGAAACGGCGCTTTTTGTCGGCGTGTGTTTTCTTGTCTTAGCAGGTCTAAACCCACTTTTCACGTTATCAGTTAGAGTCAAGAAGTAAGGCAGATTTTCGCATATATGCGAATATCGCTTCTTTCTATCCTCTCGGGTCGGTCGTCTGCTTATAATCTCTTGCCCTGCAGAGGATCTCTGCCGCTTCTGCTTTTGTGAGGGCGTTCGAGGGATAAAAATAGCCCTTCGGGATGCTCATTATTCCCGATGCTATAACTCTGCATACGGCAGAAGCAGAGCCTGTCGGAACAGCCGAAAGGTCGGCGAAAGCGCCCTGCGCTCCCGTCTGCGGCAAAACGAGCAGTCTGTCGATGATTTCTGCCGCCTCTGCACGCGTGATATTGTCAAACGGCCTGAAGCTTGCCGATGCGGTATCGACTATGCCGAGCTCTGCCGCCTTAGCGAGATACGAAAGCCTGCCGACCGTGAGCGAGGAATCGTCCTTGAACACTGTGTCGGTGACGGTATAGATATTTTCAACTTCAGCAGCATCCATCAGCATTACCAGCAGGTCTATGCGTGTTATCTCTGATGTCGGGTCAAAATAATATTTGCCGCCTTCAAGACGGTAGGTCATCACTCCGCCAAGACACATTCTTGCCGCATAATGGTGTATCTCGTCGTTTGCGTCCTCAAAAACGACTTTTTCTTTGTTTTCTGCGACTGTTATATAGCACGGCGCAGCGTCGGAAGTATTGCCGTATCTGTCTGTCACCGTGTATGTAAAAACATCTGTGCCGCTGTAATCAATATCGGCGAGATAGCGGGCGTTGCCGTTTTTGTCAAGCACGATCGTGCCGTGCGACGGATAGGTCGCTATGCGGCAGGTCTGACCGCTTTGAATATTGCAGACCGAAAACAAGCGTTTTATGCCGGCGATGGCGTCTTGTTTGGCTGTGGTTGCGATTGGCGCAGCCTGTATATCCGAAAGTGTCATGACACATTCTATCTCATTGCCTGCAAATCCGCCGTCACGGCAATAGAACTTCAGTTTTTCGCACATTCCCTCTTTGCCGCAGGGCGAAAACATCACAAGCCCCAGCGATTCTGCCGCCAGCGTTTGCCCGACGACTATCGGCTTGCCACGCAAGGACAGCACTCCGAATTCGTTGCTCGGGAGCTCTGAAACGACTATATAGGTTACTTCGCTGCCGAGTGCGGCTTCGAACTCCTCGAGCGTGAACATCGTCGGCTCTGACAGTGAAACGCGCTTTTGCATTCGGCACTTTTCACGCAGATAGCCGATTCCGCTCGAAAGCTCACCGGTATTGTTGCCCGTTCCGCACGAAACGAGCATCGGCGCCGCCAACACTAACAAAAGCAGCAGCGATATAATTTTTAGTGCAGTAGATCTTTTCATTGCCACAGTACCTTTCTTGCTTGTTTATCGGTATATAATAGTTGCGCTCGGCGTTAAATATGCCTGTCGGCGGCAAAAAAATCTCTTGCATTTGCGGATGATTTGGTCTATACTCGGTCTTAGTGAGGTGAATAATATGCCAAAAATTGCGGTTGCTATAAGCGGCGGTGTCGACAGTGCAGTCGCTGCGCTTGTCATGCGCCAAAGCGGCTTTGATGTGACAGGAATATATTTGCATCTTAAGGACGACGATCCCGAGATGACAGCCGCCGAGCAGGTTGCACACAGGCTCGGCATCGAGTTTGAAGCACTCGATCTCAGACAGGAATTTGACTGCATGATCAAGAGCGAGTTCGCAAAAAGCTATTCTCTGGGCGAGACCCCAAACCCCTGCGTGGACTGCAACAAAAAGATCAAGTTCGGCATACTGCTTGACCACGCTCTCGAGCTCGGCTGCGAGGGAATAGCGACGGGTCATTATGCGGTGTGCGACCAAAATCGCATAATCCGTGCGGAATATGCACCAAAGGATCAGACCTATTGCCTCTGGCAGATACCAAAGAGCAGACTGAAATACATTCATTTTCCGCTTGGAAACATGGCAAAGCCCGATGTCAAAAAAATCGCCGCGTCGGCAGGGCTCGTCAGCTCGGATAAAAAAGAAAGCATGGACATCTGCTTTATCCCCGATGGCGACTATCGGCGATTTTTGACCGAATACACGGGCGACGAGGGCAAAAAAGGCTCGTTCGTGCTCTGGGACGGTACTTTTATCGGCGAAAGCAACGACCAGCGCTGCTATACGATCGGTCAGCGCAAGGGACTCGGTATAGCATATGCACACCCGCTTTATGTTGTTTCAAAAGATCCCCTTGCAAATACAATAGTCCTCGGCAAAGAGGATCTGCTGTTTAAAACAGAGGTCCACGTCAGGAATTGCAATTGGCAGCAGGACGTTCCCGATGAGTTCGATGCACTTGTCCAGCTCAGATTCAGAGCCAAGGATGCACAGGCGCATATAATAAGAAACGGCGACGGCGCACTCATTACGTTTGATTCCGGCGTCCGCGCCCCTTCGCCCGGACAGTCGGCAGTCGTCTATTCCGATGACGGAACGCTCCTCGGCGGAGGCGTGATAGTGCACTGATGCGTAGAAATAAATAATAGTGGTTAGTCAAGTTGTCACTGTCGCTAAAGCGGCAACTTAACTAACCACTATTTCTTGTGCGGGGAACTTTATCGGTTATTTCGTCTTCCGAACATAGTGAGAACTCTAACGAGGAATCTGAGGAAATAAACGAGCGAGGTGAGCAGCGATGCGAGGTATGTCATTGCGGCAGCACTCAAGACCTTTCTTGCACCTGCGACCTCGTTGCCTGCGATTATGCCGTTGTCGACGAGCATCCTGCACGCCCTGCGGCTGGCGTTGAGCTCAACAGGCAGTGTCACCAGTGCAAAAAGCAGCGAGCCGCCATAGAACAATACGCCTACCATAGCGACGTGAAATCCGAGCTCGGGGTCAAGCGAAAGTGACAGATAATCTATCACCAAGCCTATCAAAACGAGCGGCATTGCGAGATACGATGCGAATCTCACAACAGGAACGATCGCCGTGCGTATCCTGTAAAACAGATAGCCTGTCTGCTTTTGCATGACGTGCCCCATTTCGTGAGCGGCAACCGCCACAGCCGCGACAGAGCGGCTTGAATAGGTGCTGTCCGACAGGTTGACGATGCCTTTTGAAGGGTCATAGTGGTCGCTCAGCTCACCGCCGACTCTGCCGATATTGATGCCGTAAAGCCCGTTTGCTCTGATGATGGCAGCGGTGGCTTCATAGCCTGACATTCCGGAGCGACACGGCACTTTGCTGTACTTTGAATAAGTCGTCCGCACCGAAATGCTCGCTATCATCGAGAATATTGCGCATATGCCTATCGCAATAATAAAGAAAATATAGTCATCTAAATACATCCGTTGCTCCTTTCGCAAGGGGGGAAAAGTTCAGATCGTATCGACCGGTTTATACATCACTGCGAAGTGGAATTTGTTGCCTTTTTCCTCTTGCTCGGCGATGCGCTGCGCGAGCGACGAGCCCTGTCTGATGAACGACAGCGTATGGTCGTATGTGCCTGTCGTGGGCAATATATTCAGCCAATTGTTGACAGCGAGTATATTGCTGCCCTCGGGCAGAACTGTTTCTAACTGTGGCGCAAATATCCAGCTATAGCCGACAATCGCCCTTGTTTTGTGCTCGGGCATATATTTGCCGTAAAAATCGAGCGCCTTGAGGAACGCATCCCGTATGACCTCGACGGTGTATTGCATTCTCGAGGGAATGTGTATATCCATAGTGTGCGTGTCGCCCTCTAAGAATATTTCGTATTCGCCAAGGTCAAACTCTTCGGGAATGGCGCTGACGACGCCCTTTGCGCTGACTCTGTTTGCGGTGACTTTCTCGTCGGTGCGGCAGAATACGGTGCGGCAGACGCTGCCGTCTGCGGACGAGAGCAATTCGCCCTTTGCACTTACAAAGTGCTCGCCTGCGACGAGCGAAACATAATCGTCGCCCTTTTTGAGAACGAGGAAATCGTTTGAAAAATAAGAAGGGCAGAACTTGAGTGCGCCCTGCATGAACATGCAGCCGCCCGAGCCAAGCAGATTCCAGTTAAATTCGTTTATGCCCCAATATCCGCGCATCTCAAAGCACTGACGTGTATAGCCGCCGAAAGAGCCGACATTTTCTTGATTGAGATCTTCGGGCGGCTTGCGGAACGTGAGCGTATAATCAAGCGCCAGCGCACACATCAGCATGTTGCAGGTGCGATATTCAAAGCCGTCGACCTTCAAAAGCTCGTCGGTATAGATATAATTCTGCCACGGTTTGCGCATCAGCACCGTAACATAGCGCCAAAAGCATATAGCCATGTGCTTGTCCGCATCGGCTATAAAAGCATCTCTCACATTGCGCATGACCGCCATGCATTCGTCGGGCAGTTTTGTCTGCTGTTGAATAACATCGATCGCTTGGTCGGTGATAAGGCAATCGTCTTTGTCGTATTGTGCGATAAAAGCGTCAAAATGGCAGTCGAAATATTCGGGCAATTCTGCATCAAACTGCTGTTTGATCTCGATAAGTGTCATGTTAGCTCCTTAAAGACCGTTTTTATTCTTTGAATTATTCTTTGAATTGATATTTGTAAAGCGAGGCGTATTGACCGTTCAGCTTCATCAGCTCCTCATGGTTGCCGCGCTCGACTATGCCGTCGTGTGTGATAAGCACTATTTCGTCGGCATTCTTGACTGTTGAAAGTCTGTGTGCGACCACCAGCACCGTCCTGCCGTTCGAGAGTTCCTCGAGCGACTGCTGTATCATCATCTCGGTTGCGTTGTCGAGCGCCGAGGTCGCTTCGTCGAGAATGAGTATCGGGGGATCCTTTAAGAACACGCGCGCTATCGAAATGCGCTGCTTTTGTCCGCCCGAGAGCTTTACACCGCGCTCGCCGACGTTGGTGTTGTATCCGTCGGGCAGGCTCATCACAAAATCGTGTATGTTGGCTCGCTTTGCCGCCGCCTCTATTTCTTCGTCGGTGGCATCAGGCTTGCCGTATGCGATGTTGTCACGGACAGTGCCTGCGAACAGGAAAACATCCTGTGCTACCATGCCGATGTTGCGGCGCAACGATTCGCGCGTCATGCGGGTGATGTCGGTTCCGTCGATGGTTATCGAACCGCTCGACAGCTCATAAAACCTCGGAATGAGGTTGCATATGGTCGTTTTGCCGCCGCCCGACGGGCCGACGAGTGCAATCGTGCGTCCTGCGCCGATGTGCATCGAAAGTCCGTTGACGACGAGGTCGTCATCCGATGCGTTCGCATCGGCGTATGAGAAAGAAACATTCTTAAAATCTATGTTGCCCTTGAGGTCGCCGCAATCAATGGCATCGGCAGCCTCTGCTTCGGGCTCGAGGTCGATGATATCGATGAAGCGTCTGAAGCCAGTCATGCCCTCCTGCAACTGCTGGAAAAGGTCGATGACTCTGCGCACAGGCGTGAGGAAAAGGCCTATATACAGCAAAAACGCCGTGAAATCGCCTATATCTATCCTGCCGCCGAGATAAAACAGACCGCCTGCCGCAATGACGACGAGGTACATTATATCAGTCGAAAGCGTCATCACGGTGTGGAATCTGCCCATCGCTTCGAGAGCGCCGCTGCGGGCTGTGACGAACTCGGAGTTGCCCTTGTCAAAGCGCTCTGTCTCGTGCTCTGACGCGGTGTATGCACGCGAAACACGTATGCCCGAGACCGCTGTTTCAACATCGGCGTTGACCTCGGCTATTTTTTCGCGGCTGATCCTGAACGCCTCACGCATTCTGAGTCGCATAAGCACGGCAGCAAGCACCAAAAACGGCAGGAACGCAAAAATTATCAGTGTCAGCTCGAGGTTGATGCCCGACAGCATTATAAACGAGCCGATGAACATTACCACCGCCAAAAACAGGTTTTCGGGGCCGTGGTGTGCAAGCTCGGAAACATCAAAAAGATCGTTCATCAGCCTAGACATTATAGTACCCGTCTTGGTATTGTCAAAATAATTAAACGGCAATTTTTGCAGGTGCACAAACATGTCGTGGCGCATTTGTGCCTGCATCTTTACGCCCATGACGTGGCCGTAGTACGAGACGATATAATTCATTATCGCCTTGAGCAGATAGACCGCCAACAATATTCCGCACCAGATCAGAATGTTGGTGAGATCCTTGTTTGGCACAAAAACATTGATGATGTTGCGCGCGATCATCGGGTAAAAAAGATCTGCCGCCGCAACTATCAGCGCACAGAACATGTCAAAAGCAAACAGCTTTTTGACCGGCTTGTAGTAAGCAATAAATCTCTTGATCATGATATCACTCCTTATTCTTTGAATTATAGCACCGCAACGTTTTTTTGTCAATTGCTAAGGCAAAAAAAGGCCGTCTGCGCGCGTTAATTATCGATCTTAAGTTGTCCCGTGGAATAATGCGAAATGCATATGTTGGTTTGACACATAATTCCTTGCCTCCATTGTGAATATAATTATATCGCATGCTTTGCGGCGTGCCAATATGTCATAATAAACAAAATGCACCCCCCTGCTTTGTGCAGAATAAACAGCGTCTTTTTTGCTTGACAAATAGAGCGATATGTTATAAAATCAA
>CAZNCN010000012.1:0-4273 GCA_964571635.1 uncultured Ruminococcus sp.
CAAGGCCGATTTTGAGACAGAGATAAACAACATTCTGACCATAATCGCAAGAGCATAAATAAAAGCAAAAATAAAAGTGGCGGAGCATATGCTCCGCCACTTTTGCATTGTATGCCGATTATTGCAATTCTGCTTCTGTGAGCTCGACAAACTCGTCGATAAGTCCGACGAAATAGTCAAGTCCCTTGCGCCAGAAATCGGGGTCGGTAAGGTCGATGCCTGCGATAAGCGCGGTGTCCTCGACCGAGTTGACTGTGGTCGCGTGCAGCAATTTTTTGTAGAGGGGAATAAAGCTCTCGCCCTGCTCTTTGTATTTTGCGAACAGACCCTGTGCAAACAGTCCGCCGAATGCATACGGCCAGTTATAGAAGCTGAGGCCTGCCGAATAATAGTGGCTCTTGCAGATCCACATATATTTGTGCAGGCAGTTCGGGTCAAGTCCGTCACCGTAGGCCTGCTTTTGAGCATCGAGCATCAGCTCGCAAAGTCTGTCGGGGAACATAAAGCCATCCTCGCGCGAGTCGATGACTGATTTTTCAAACAGATAACGCGAATAGATGTCGCAGATGATCTGCGTGGTGTCAGACAGCTTGCCGCCAAGCAGAGCGAGCCTTTGAGCGCGTGTTTCTGCGTGTGAAAGTGCATAGTCCATCGTGAGCACCTCGTTGAAGTTAGAGGCGGTCTCGGCGACCGGCATCGAATAATCGGTGTTGAGCGCTCTGTGATCCTTGATGCAATAGTTGTGGAATGCGTGTCCGAGCTCATGAGCCAATGTCATGACGTCGGTAAACCTGCCGCCAAAGTTGGTGAGCACTCTCGACTGCTGAATCGAGTGCAGACCCATGCAGAATGCACCGCCGCGCTTGCCGTCGGCAGGGAAAAAGTCTATCCAGTCCTCAGCAAACGCTCTGTCGACCATTGCGGCGAGCTCGCTGTCAAAGCCTGTGAAAACGTCGGCGAGGTATTTTCTCGCATCTTCGGGGGTATATCTGCTGTCGTCGCTGCCTGCGGGTGCGAAAAGGTCATACCAGGGCAGACCGTTCTCGTGGCCGAGCAATTTGCCGAGCGCACGCAGATAGCGTCTGAAGTGCGGCATATATTCAACCATGGCGCCGAGCAGTGCGTCGAGCGTTTCGGGCTTTAATCTCGAATAATGCAGTACTTTTGCCATCGGCGAGTCAAAGCCGCGCAATTCTGCCTCGGTGATCGCCTGCATCTTGATGCTGTTTAATGCAAAAGCAACGCTGTCCTTGATCTTTTCATACGAAGCCATCTCTGCCTCGTATGCGGTGCGGCGCACCTCGGGGTCATCCTCATAAGCCATGTTGCGGATGTCAGAGAGGTTTGTGACTGTGCCGTTATACTCGACCTTGACAGTCGAGGTCAGATGATCACGCAGGTCGCTCCAAGCCGAGCCGCCCGAGATATTGTATTTTGACATTATCTCCTCTTCTTTGCCGCCCAGCAGATGCTGTGCGTCATCTCTCATGGTGCGGAGATAATAAGCAAATTCGCCGATAAAGCTGTCGCTCTCGATGATCTCGTCGAGGCAATCGATCTTGCCGATATAAGCTTGCAAGACCGCACTTGCGCCTGACATGGCAGAGAACAGCGAATGCAATCTGCCCATATAGGCGACTGCCTCGGTATCAGATGAGTTGACAGAGGCACGCAGCGACATATAGCAAAACAGCTTTTCTGCCAGGTCGCTAAGGCTCTCTTCGGCAGTAAGATATTCTCTGACGAGCTCTTTGTCAGAGATGACACCGCATTTGGCAGCGAGCGCGTTGATTTGCTCGACCGCCTCTTTAAAGCTCTGCATATCGCGTTTAAAGCTTTCGTCTTTGACGCCGGTGTAAAGGGCGTCCATATTCCAATGATCGTACATTTTTTGCCTCCTAAAAATAATATACAACATTCTATCACATACTGCCGAATAAATCAACAATAAATATCATTGACAGATTCCACAAAATATTATACAATAGTCGCGGAGGAAATGTTATGTATAACACACATCAGAAGTTTGATACGACTATCAGACCGTGCAGACCGGCATGGTTTATGAAAGTGATCGAGTTTGTCGCGGTCAATGTTTATTTTAAGCCCAAGGGCATGATCATACGCAAGCACGGCATGGAGGGACTTAAACCGCCTTATATTATTCTCTCATCGCACGGCTCGCTTGTCGATTTTCCCATCGTCATGAAGGCTGTGTTCCCGTATGCATCGGCATGGCTTGCATCTATCGAGGAATATATCCATCGCGAATATTTAATGCGCAAGGCGGGTGTGACATATAAGCGCAAGTTCACGGCAGATACGACTGTCGTCAGGCATCTGTTTCACATCATCAAGCGCAACAAGGATATTTTAACGATATATCCCGAGGCGAGGTTCTCGTTTGTCGGCATCAACGAGCCTATCGACGATGCACTTGGCGAGTTTGTCAAGCGTTGTGGCTGCCCTGTTGTCGTCAATATCAACCACGGCAATTATCTGAGGTCGCCGCAGTGGGGCAAGAGCCCCGAACGCCGTGTGCGCACAGAATCTGATTTCTATTGTCTCTTTGATGCCGAGCAGGTCAGGAACGCTACCGCCGACGAGATACAAAAGCGCATCGAAGAAACATTTGTCTATGACGAATACGCATGGCAGAGAGATAACAAGATAAAGATCAAATGCAAGCAGCGTGCAAGAGGCATTCACAGAGTGCTTTATAAATGCCCCGAGTGCGGCACAGAATCAGATATGGCGTCGGACGGTGCAGAGCTTTGGTGCAATCACTGCGGTGCAAAATGGCATATGGACGAATACGGCGTAATGCACGGAGTGGGTCACGAGACCAAATTCAGCCATATTCCCGACTGGTACAGATGGGAGCGTGCCGAGGTCGCAGGCGAGATAGCAAGCGGCAATTATCACTATTCGGAGAACGCCGAGATAGGCATTCTCGCCAGCAGTGCAAAAGGTGTTGTCAGATGCGGCAAGGGCGTGCTTACGCACGACTATGACGGCTTTAAATTTATCGGCGAGGTTGACGGCGAGCCGTTTGAGCTCGAGAGAAAACCGCAGTCGATGATGTCCTGTCACATAGAGTATAACCTCAAAAAGACAGGTCCCTGCGTCGAGCTGTGCAATCTGAACGATACATATTTTGTATATCCCGAGAGCGGCGACAAAATGCTCACGAGATTGCATTTTGCGTGCATCGAGATGCACGAGCATACCAAAAAGGCAAAACAGGCAGAATAAACATCAAAAAAGCGCCTCGAGGCGCTTTTTATGATTATCCGCAGCAGCAACATACTATGATAACTGCGACGAGAATGATGATCCAGTTGCAGTTATTGCCGCCAAAAAGATTGTCAAAGCATGCCATATGCTTCCCCCTCCCTTCATCAACATAATATGGCGGGGGATGGCGTTGTGTTACTCTCTCGTGCCTCGCTCGTAGTAAAACAGATATTGCTGTGCAAGACCTGCATACCTGCCGAAATACGACGGGTCAAAGCCTTTGCCGTATCGCTCTGCCATGACTTTTTTGATCCATGTGTCGACGGGAAACGCCTGCATAAAGCCGTATCCGAACAGCAAAGCGCAGTCGGCGACCTTAGGGCCTATGCCATGTGTCAAGAGCAGCTCTTTTTTTGCTTCTGAATAGCTCATGGCAGATATTCTTTCAAACGAAAGTCTGCCGTCATAATAATCGCGCGCTGCACTGATTATATACGGTGCACGGTAGCCGAAATGCATATCGTCGATATTTGCATCGATGAGACTTTCGGGCGTCGGGAAGGCGTATCCGCCGTCGATCCTTGCACCATATCGCTCTGAAAGCGCATTTATCAGCTTTTTTATGCGAGGGATATTGTTGTTTTGTGAGATGACGAACGAAATAAGCGCTTCGAATGCATCCTGCCGCAATATTCTTATTCCGCCGCAGTGACTGACGGCGTCGCAGAGGTGAACGTCATCCGCGGGAAACGTGTCAATCATGGCGTCATAGTCAGTGTCAAGGTCAAAATACCTGCGCCAGATGCTTTCAAAATCGTGCTCTGTCGTTTTTATCAAAACACCTTCGTCAGTCTGCACAAGAGAGACATATCTGTTTTGTGCAATGCCACCAAAGCCGTCGTCGGTGCGGTCGAATCTGAAGCACTGTCCGCAAAGGAATGTCTGTGCGATGTCAAAGCGTGTGCCTGTTATCAGCACGCCGCCGTCAACATATGTAGCTGTCAATTTTTCACCCCTCTTGCAAAAACGGAAATGA
>CAZNCN010000012.1:4373-58678 GCA_964571635.1 uncultured Ruminococcus sp.
GCCGTCAACATATGTAGCTGTCAATTTTTCACCCCTCTTGCAAAAACGGAAATGAATAGCTCATGGCAGATATTCTTTCAAACGAAAGTCTGCCGTCATAATAATCGCGCGCTGCACTGATTATATACGGTGCACGGTAGCCGAAATGCATATCGTCGATATTTGCATCGATGAGACTTTCGGGCGTCGGGAAGGCGTATCCGCCGTCGATCCTTGCACCATATCGCTCTGAAAGCGCATTTATCAGCTTTTTTATGCGAGGGATATTGTTGTTTTGTGAGATGACGAACGAAATAAGCGCTTCGAATGCATCCTGCCGCAATATTCTTATTCCGCCGCAGTGACTGACGGCGTCGCAGAGGTGAACGTCATCCGCGGGAAACGTGTCAATCATGGCGTCATAGTCAGTGTCAAGGTCAAAATACCTGCGCCAGATGCTTTCAAAATCGTGCTCTGTCGTTTTTATCAAAACACCTTCGTCAGTCTGCACAAGAGAGACATATCTGTTTTGTGCAATGCCACCAAAGCCGTCGTCGGTGCGGTCGAATCTGAAGCACTGTCCGCAAAGGAATGTCTGTGCGATGTCAAAGCGTGTGCCTGTTATCAGCACGCCGCCGTCAACATATGTAGCTGTCAATTTTTCACCCCTCTTGCAAAAACGGAAATGATATTATATAATATAGAAAACAATTGATCTCAACCTATGGAGGCAAGGATATGCACGAAAGAATTTATACGATACCTGTCAACGAGGCGTTCGACGCCGCAGAAAACGATTGCCCGTTCTGCAGGCTTTATAAAAAGCTCGAGAATGACGAGATAGATCTGATACTCGGTGCATCGATGATGGATCCCGACGTGCGCATCCGCACCAACAAAACAGGCTTTTGCGACCGCCACTATGCGCAGATGTTCGTGCGCAACAACAGGCTGCAGATGGCACTCACGCTCGAGTCGCACCTCATCGAATTGCAGTCCGACCTCAAGCCGGGCGGAATGCTCTCTCGTGACAAGGGCGCAAAGCCTGCCGATCGCATTGCAAAATTGCAGAGCACCTGCTATGTCTGCGAGCGCATCGAGGATAAGATCTCAAAAATGTTCGTGACTGCCGCCTGCCTCTTTAACGAAGAGAATGAGTTTAAAAACAAATTCAAGGCAAAAAAGATGATATGTCTGCCGCACTACCGCACACTTTTGCAGACTGCGCAATCCTGCCTGCCAAAGGCGGGTTATGCTGAGCTGTGTGCCGAAGCCGATCGCATAGTCAGCGGCTATCTCAAAGAACTAACGGGCGACATCTCGTGGTTCTGCAAAAAGTTTGACTATCGCTTTGACGCCGAGCCGTGGGGCAATTCTCGCGATTCTGTCGAGCGCGCCATCAGATTTTTAAACGGCGACACTGCCCTGCCAAAGTCGAAATAATTATTGCGGTTGACATAACTAAACGACATTATGGCAAGTTATCCACCGTTTCCACAGAGTTTTCCACATTGAAACACCGCAAAATACCTGCTTTTTCGGGTTTCGGGACGAGTTTTCCACACTCAAAGCGGCATTATCGCCACTGATTATGTAAAACTCATTATTTAAAGCACCCTGCCGTCAGACACTCGCCGAAGCGTATGCGTTGAGGTCGAGATCGCCGCGAACGCCATCATTGAACTCATAAAATCCCTGCGAAGCGATCATTACGGCGTTGTCTCCGCACAGCTTGAGCGGCGGCACAAAGAACGGCACGTTGTGTGATTCGGCAAGCGATTTGACCGCCGATCTGATGTGTGAGTTTGCCGCAACGCCGCCTGCGAGCACTATCGGTAAGCCGTTGTATTCGCACATTGCCGTTTCGAGCCTTTGCACTATCGAGTCGACTACCGCCGCCGTGAACGATGCTGCGAGGTCTGATTTGAATTTTTCATCCATCTCAATGCCCTTCTGCTCTGCGGTATGGGCATAATTTATTACGTTGGTCTTAAGCCCCGAGAAAGAGAAGTCATAGACCGAGCCGTCGACGTGGCATCTGCTGAATCTGACGGCTTTTTTGTCGCCCATCGAGGCGAGCCTGTCCATTGCCGCACCACCCGGGTATGGCAATCCGAGCACTCTTGCCGCCTTGTCAAACGCTTCGCCTGCGGCGTCGTCACGGGTCACGCCGAGCGTGGAGTAATGCGTATAATCGTCGACCTTTAAAAGCGAGGTGTGTCCGCCCGAGATGACCAATGCCAAAAACGGCGGCTTTAACTCTTGAAATTCAACATAGTTCGCCGCAACATGGCCTCTGATGTGGTGCACGGGAACAAGCGGCAGCGACCTTGCATACGCCAGCCCCTTTGCATAAGAAACGCCTGTCAAAAGTGCGCCTATCAGTCCCGGTCTGTTTGTGACAGCTATGGCGGCAAGGTCGTCATAGCCTATCGACGCCTTTGCGAGCGCCTCAGAAACGACAGTGCATATTGCTTCGCAGTGCGCTCTCGAAGCGATCTCCGGCACGACACCGCCATAAAGCGCGTGAATGTCGACCTGCGATGCCACTACGCTCGAAATTATCTTTCTGCCGTCCTCGACTACCGCTGCTGCGGTCTCGTCGCAGGACGACTCTATGCCAAGTATATACATAAATCTATCCTCCGCTAAACGTCGGCAGCCATCAAAATGGCGTCGACGCTGTTTTTATAAAAATTCTTTCGCCTGCCTATTTCACAAAAGCCTGTGCAACTATAAAGCGCTATCGCTCCCGCATTGTCGCAAGCGACCTCGAGATATACATTTTTGCAAGCTCTCTTTTTGCCCTCATCAAAAAGTGCGCAAAGCAATTCTTTTGCTATTCCCATGCGCCTGTGCGACGGCAGAACGCAGATGTTGGTTATCTGCAGCTCGTCGATGACAGCAAACGCGCCCACCGTGCCGACCACTTCGCCGTCTGAAAGGGCGACAAAATATATCGCATCATCTCGTGACAGCATGTCGCATATAGAGCCTTCGCTCCAATGCTCGCCGGGCAGACACTCTTTTTCGCAAGCATAAGCGCCGCGGACATGGCGATCAGTCAGCGGCGCTATCATAATGGCGGTCATCCTATCATGCGCTTTGTGAGCGCCTCGGGTGAAACGACCGTTTTGCCGGTCGATCTGTCGGTGATATAAGAATCACCGTAAGCGTCTGTAAAGAAAATGACGATATAATAAAATCCCGGATATTTGGCAGAGGTGAGCCTGATATAATAAACATCCTCGTCGTCAGCGCCCGAGAGGTCGCCGTCGGCCTGGTCACCACTTATCATTGCGTCGCGTATGCCATAGACCAAAGCGCTGTCATCCTTGAGGTCGTCGCGCTGCAATTCGTCGGGCAGATATTTTGCCTCGCAATAGAATTTGTCGATGCAGATGCTGGCCTTGCCCTCGACATATATCATAGCAGCGATAGGCTCAAAGTTTGAGATGGTGATGTCCTCGGTATCAGAACTGTGGAATATGAGCGCCGCCTCTGCGACCTCATAGTCGGCAAGATACTGAGTTGGCTCCTGCCATTGTATCGCATAAAAAATGTTTTCGTCATCGTATCTGCAATACTCGTCCTCGAGCTTCAGCGGACGCAACGACAGGGTGGCGCTGCAGGGCAGATATTTGATGCCTGTTTTTGTGTCGATAAATCCGCCGTCGTCCTCAAATTGCACTGTGCACGAGCACAAAAGAATTGAAATCAGCAGCAAAAATGCAAATATTCTTGTTTTTTTAGTGATGGAACTCATAAACCAAATGCCTTTTAAAAATCAATATACAAATTAATATTCCGATCAATATCCGAACTGACCCATGCTGTCGTCATCGGTGACCCAGTCCTGCACGTCAAAAACGCGATATTCATCTGCGGTATCACGCACTATGACCTGCGAGATGCCTGCGTTGATGACCATGCGCTTGCACATCGAGCAGCAGCATGTTCCTCCCACGACCGAGCCGTCGGCAGGCGAAATGCAGACGAGATAAAGCGATGCGCCTATCATTCTGTCTCTCGAAGCGGCGATGATGGCGTTCGCCTCGGCGTGAACCGAGCGGCAGAGCTCATATCGCTCACCACGCGGAATATTCAGTTTGTCACGGAGACAGAAATTAAGATCGCAGCAATTCTGTCTGCCACGGGGCGCGCCTGCATAGCCTGTCGAGATTATAGTGTCGTCCTTGACGATTATCGCACCGAACTTGCGTCTGATGCATGTGCCGCGCTCTGCGACAGACTGCGCTATGTCAAGATAATAATTCTGCTTTGATCTGCGGTCCATATTTGTATCTCCGTTAAATAATATAAAGGGTTCTCGGCTCGAAAGAGCCGAAAACCCTTTCTGTTTGCTAAAACGTTATCCTTGCGGTTTACGGTTTATTTCTTCTTTTTGATGATGATGAAGACAACTACGCCGATAACAACAACTGCAACGACGACGATGATCCACCAGGGGAAGCTGCCGCCCTCGACTTCTTCGGTCTTGGAGGACTCTTCGGTCTTAGAGGACTCTTCTTTTGATTCGGTCTCGTCAGAAGCGGTGTCGCTCGATTCGGGCTCGGTCGAGGATTCATCATCCTGCGAGGGCTCGTCGGAGGACTCGGTCGAGGATTCATCCTGCTGAACTGCTTCGTACCAAACGAGGGGGTTGCCTGCGGTGATCTTGCCGCTTTCAAAGTCAACGCCCTTGATGGTGATCTCGGTGCCTGCAGCAAGTGCAACAAATCTGTCGCGGCGTGCGCAGGATTCGGGGTCAGCACCCTCTGAGTTGTCGCCGTGAATAGCGAGAACGATATAGCCATCCTCTATTTCAGAGGCGAAAGGAACAGAAGTGCCGTCGCCCTGAGCGGTTTCAACAACTGTGTAGATCTCGGGGTCGTCGGTGGGAGCGAGCAGAATGTTGCCGCTATAGAGAGTGCCATAGGTGCTGGCCCAGTCATCGGTGAGCCTGGTGATGATCGAGCAAGCGCCGGTGGTCATGTTGGAGTTGATGATGGTGGGAACGACGCTGTCAGCGTTTTCGGGAACAACATAAACGATGTCCTCTTTGATAACGATGTCCTGCGAAATATCCTCGATGTCGTCGTCGGGAGCACCGGTGAGGATCATAGCTGCAGCATTGTCAGCGTTCTTTCTGTCGAGAATTGCATCGGGCCATTCGACCATGTTCTTTTCTATGTTGTGGTCTATCTGGTCGCCGATAGCGTATGCGAAACCGATCTCAACGTCGTTGCCAACCTGCATGACGCCGGATTTGTTCCAGGGAATGCGGCACTCGTAGGTGGTCTTGCCGTCAACGAGAACTGTGCCTGCGAAATCCCAGTCGTCGGTTCCAAAGGTCGAACCGGTCGAAGGAAGAGACCAGCAGATCTTAAAGTTTTCACCGTCGTCGGTGACACAGAGGCCGACTTCGAGATAGTCGCCGCTCCAGTCAGCGGTCTGATAGGTCTTTTGAGTGTTGTCGGGTCTGCCTGTGGTCATGATGAACTGAACACAGCAGTGCTCCCACATATTGCCGTCGACGTGGGGAGCGCTATGCTCTTCGTTGTTGGAATCGACTACCCATGCAAGATAAAGGCTTTCTTTATCCCATGTGCAGTAGAAATCTGCTGTGAGAGACTTGTCGGGGTCGTGATCCGCGACAAAGTTGGGGTCGTTATAATCGACACTGTGTACCTTGAGGCCATACTCGCCGAGATTGACTGTGCCGTCAACTACGGGAGGAATAGCGGTGTACTCGATTTCGACTTCGGGATTAGTGGGTTCTGCAGCAACTGCGAAAACCGACAGAACGGCAGCGCAGAGGCAAAGAGCCATGACTAATGCGATGATCTTCTTCATTGTGTAAAAACTCCTTGTGTTTTTATCATTTTCAGGGACGTTTGCCCCGTTTCTATTATGCATTATACAACATACAAGACCAAAAAGCAATAGCGATTTTTGCAATATGACGAGTTTGCCAAATAATGCTTGACAAACGCGTTCGGATGTGCTATAATTCATCCCGCAAACAAAATATGTGCAGAGATGGCTGAGCTGGTCTAAGGCGCACGACTGGAAATCGTGTGTTCGGTTAATCCCGACCGTGGGTTCGAATCCCACTCTCTGCGTACTGAATCTCGCCTTACTAAGGCGAGATTTTTTATCATCAGCAAACGGGCGATCAGCCGTTTTGCAACGCTGCGTTGCGGCTTTTCAAGTCTTTATCGCTTGAATGCAACATTTCGCCGTGCTATAATATGTGCATCAAACAAGTGAGGTACTGATATGAATTTTGCAGAACGTATAGTGGCATTGCGCAAAAAATGCGGAATGTCGCAAGAACAGCTTGCCGAAAGGCAAATCACTTCGCACAGGAAAAAAGCAATATTTAAGTACAAACAAATAAAAGGCAGATTTTCACCAAATATGGTAAGAATCTGCCGTTTTTATTTAATGTGCAATGTGCGTTAGCGCTTCATCACTACCATTCTGAAATACTTGATCACTGAGACAACGCCCGAGATGACAAGCGGAAAATAGAACGTGAGAATGCGGTTGAGCAGCATTGCGGCGGTTGCTTCGGATGGCGAGCGGTATACAAGCCCATATATCGCGCCTGTAGCCCATTCATTTGCGCCCATTGCACCGGGCAGCGGAATATTATCGACGACTATGCAGACCACTGCCTGGATGCACATCACCTGTGCGAAGCAAAGCATATCGAGCCCGAAGCAGCGATAAACGAGGTAGGACGCAAAAAACATACATCCGCGCTGTGCAAAGCAGGCGAGGAACATTTTTACGCCGAGCCACGGCGATGCCGAAAGAAATTCAGCAGAAGCCTTATATTCATCCATCTGTTTTTCAAAGCCGTCAACAACCTTTTGCTTGTCCTTGACTATGCGTATCTTGGCAAGCAGATTGATCAGCCAAAAGCCTGTTTTTTTTATAAAAGCGGGAAACCTCATTGCCGAAAAGCAAAATCCGACTATGCAGAGGTTGATGAAAAGTCCGAGCGCTATCAATCCGTTAAAGACTGAAGAAACGCCGAATAATATGTCGCTTGAGATCGCAAAGCCGATTATGCCGTAAACGAGCAGAGCGGCGCGGTTGTACATCGCCTGAATGACCACCGCCAGCGACGATCTTGACAGCGGAGTGCCATCGTTGGTCATCGTATAGATGACCATAGGCTCGCCACCTGCTGCCGATGGTGTTATCGCAGCATAAAAGAAGTCGGTACATGCATAGACAAAGCATTTACCAAATGTCGTTTCGCCGCCGCGTGCCTTGAGCGGAACCATCGAAAAAAGTCCATAGCAGACGAGGTATCCGACGACGACGATGCATGCGATCGGCAGATAGACCTTGTGCGGACAGTCGAGCAGCGCCTGCCAGATCTCGGTTATATCATTATTCTGAAAAATAACATAGAACGTTGCGGCGATCAGAACGAGCATTAGCACAAAACTGAGTATATATTTAAGTGCGTTAGAGCTTTTTTTCTTTGCCATTTGATACTCCTCAGGTTGTCGTAATCTTTGGCAGTATATCACTGCATTGCAAGTTTGTCAAGCATACCGGTTATATCGCAAAGCGAAGCAAGCTTAAAATCGGCGTTCAGTATCTGTGGTGCGATCGAGCACGGGAAATGACAGGTAAGCACGCCTGCGTTCCTGCCCGAAGCGAGGTCGAGGTCGCGGTCGCCGATCATGACGGTCGTCCGTTTATCCATAGAATATGTATCGATCAGATAATTTATGGCGTCGGGCGACGGTTTATAGGCAAAGCCGTTGTCGTGGCAGGTGACTATTTCGGTGAACAGCGGCGTAAAGCCGTGCCTGTCGAAATACTCGCATATAGTGCCCTTGCTGCTGTGCGAGAACATAAAGTTTCTGCCGCCGTGGTCAATAACCGCCAAAAGTGCCTCTTTTGCGCCGTCAAACGGCAGAGCCTTTAAGCCATATCGTGCACGTATCTCAGATACTCTGCCCGAGAGCTCGTGCCTGTCTAAGCCAAACCTGTCGGCATAGAAATTGTTGGCGTTGCCTATCGTTTCGAGCATGTGATACATCATTTCGGTGCGGCAGGCATCAAATCCGTGCTCTGCGAGCGCTTCGGTCAGCGCATCGCAGATATACGGATAGGTATCGAATAATGTGCCGTCAAAGTCCCAGATGCAGTTTATGGTGCTCATTTCTCGACAAACACAGCGCCGTGCGAGATCATCTCTTTGCGGACGTCGGCACCGTTTATATCGTGAACCGAAACACTGTTTTTCAAAGCCATTGCCGAGCCTATGCCTGCCGCTTCGCCCGAGGAACGTACCGAAAGCATAACTCTGAGCGAGCTTTGCGCCAAAAATTCTGCGCCCAGGCAGCGGCCTGCGACCATGAGGTTGCCGATGCCCTTGACTAAGAGCGAGCGATAGGGAATCTCATAGAACGGCTTGTCGTCGACAGGCGGAACCATCTTGCAATTCAATTGTTTGCCGTGAATGTCGACGGGATAATTCGACTGGGCGATAGCGTCGTCGAATTTTGCTTTGGCGAGCAGCTCAACAGCGGTGAGAACGTGGTCGCAGACTATGTTGCGGCTCTCTCTTACGCCGACCATTGCGGCGATGTCGCTGACATATGCGTTGTCAAAGCCTTTGAGATATTTTTTATAGAAAGCCATCTGCCTTGCGATAGCCTCTTTGCCGCGCACCTGAATGCGTGTCATCTGCTCGGGGTCGGTTGCATCGCAGTCGTCAAAAAATTCGGGGTTGTTGAATGCAAGCGAGTCGTTTCTGCCGGGCATGGTGAACACCTGCCAATAGCATTTGTCCTGCTCTGTAAGGTCGCCGTTTGCGATAGCCTCGTCGAATATGTCGGTGAACGTCCAGACACCGCTCGAGGTCACTGCCGAATAGAAATAATAGGGAGGCACATACGACGTTCTGCCGTTGGTTATGCCTTTTTCTGCTTCGTGAGCCTTGGCGAACTCGCCGAGTGCTTTTTTGTCTATACCGCTGACGATATATCTCAGCGAAACAGGCTGGTTGACGCCGGTTTCGGGGTTGCCCTTGCTGTATTCTGCACCTGCAAGCACAGAAACATCGCCGTCGCCTGTTGCGTCGATAAATATCTTGCCGTCGACTCTCGAGAGTCCCGCCTTGTTTGCTATGACGAGCGAAGTTATATCGTCGCCCGACTTGATGACATCGGCGATAAAGGTGTGGTAAAGCAGCTTTACGCCTGCCTCTGTGCACATTTTTTCAAGCTCAAAGGCGAGTGCCATAGGATCAAAATCGCGTCCGTTGGTGCCCGAAGCCTTGCCCTTTGCCGACAGTCTTTCGGCGAGCTTGAGCGTGAGATATGACGAGCCGGGATCGCCGTCAATGTGTGAATGCATGACAGGAACGACCAGCCCGTTGGTCGCCGTGCCGCCGAGCGAGCCGAATTGCTCGATAAGCAGGACGTCAGCGCCCTGTTCGGCTGCTGCTATTGCGGCAAAAGCGCCTGCCGTGCCGCCACCGCAAACGACTATATCCGCGCTTGCAAAAAGTTTTAATTCTTTTGAATACATCATGGTCTACTGCTCCTCGTTAATTATTTTTAAAAATTCACTTTGGTCTATTACGGGAATGCCAAGCTCGTTGGCTTTTGCAAGCTTGCTGCCTGCATCTGTGCCGCAAAGCACGAACGACGTCTTTTTTGATACTGACGACGAAGCCTTGCCGCCGTGCAATTTGATGAGCTCCTCTGCTCTGTCACGCTTAAGCGTGGGCAAAGTGCCTGTTACGACGACTGTTTTGCCTGCCAATTCGTCGCCGTGCCTGACTATGCCACCCTTGACATTGACGCCTGCCGCAGCAAGTCTGTCGATGAGCATCTTTGCGTGAGGGCTTGCAAAAAAGTCGGTTATGCATTCTGCGGTTATCTCGCCGACGTCCTCGATGGCGGTCAATTCTGCTGCCGAGGCACACGAAAGCGCGTATATATCCTCATAATGCTCGGCAAGCACTGCGCCTGCCTTTGCGCCTATCTGCCTTATGCCGATCGCACACAAAAGCTTTGCCAGACCGCGCGACTTGCTTTGCTCTATCGCATTAATAAGATTTTCTGCCGACTTATCGCCAAAGCGTTCAAGCCGCAAAAGATCCTCTTTTTTCAGATAATAAAGGTCGGCGGCTGACGAAACGAGCTTGCTCTTGACAAGCATCTCAACTATGCTCTCGCCCAAGCCGTCTATATTCATCGCATCGCGTGATGCAAAATGTGTTATGCTGCGCAAAAGCTGCGCTCCGCAGTCGGGATTGATGCAGCGCGTTGCGGCATCGCCCGGCTCGCGCACTGTTCTTTCGCCGCACGAGGGGCACTCGGTCGGCATTTTAAAGGGCTCGCCTCTGCCCTCTCTGTCGGGATCGACCACAGAGGTCACCTCGGGAATAATATCTCCCGCTTTGTGTACTCTGACTCTGTCGCCTATTCGTATGTCACGCTCCGAAATAAAATCAATGTTGTGCAAAGTCGCCTGTGAAACCGTCGTGCCTGCAAGTCTGACAGGCGTAAATATCGCCTTTGGCGTCAGGACTCCCGTCCTGCCGACCTGCACGACTATATCGCTGATCACTGCCTCTGCCGTTTCGGGCGGATATTTGTATGCGACCGCCCATTTGGGAACGCTGACAGTCTCGCCAATAGTTTCTCGCAGCGAAAGGCTGTCGACCTTAACGACTGCGCCGTCTATGTCATAAGGCAAAGACTGACGCATCTCGCCTATCTCGGCGATCTGCTTATAAACCTCGTCTGCCGTGCGGCATCTTGTCAGCACCGGCGAAATGCAAAAGCCCTTTGCCTTCAGAAACTCAAGGCTCTCTATATGACTGTCGAAATGCATATTCTCGCAGTATTGCAGATTAAAGACAAAGACCTCGAGCCTCCGCGAAGCGCACACAGACGGATCGAGTTGCCGCAGCGAGCCTGCCGCTGCGTTGCGGGGATTGGCAAAGGGTGCTTTGCCGCTGTCCTCACGCCTGCGGTTCAGCGAAGCGAACACCGCCCTCGGCATATAGCACTCGCCTCTGACGACGAGCGAGCCCTTGATGCCGTCTATTTTAAGCGGAACAGAGCGCACCGTCTTGAGGTTTTCTGTCACGTCCTCGCCGTATACGCCGTCGCCGCGAGTCAGCCCGCGTATAAATACGCCATCGTAATATTCGAGCGAAACCGATAGTCCGTCTATCTTGCATTCAACCGCAAAATCGGCATCGCTGTGCTCTGAAATCGTTTTTTGCACAAAGCTTTTTGCCGACTCGGCATCAAAAACATCTGTCAAAGAGCCCATCGGAATGATATGCTTTATCTTGACAAAGCCGTCACTGACAGCGCCGCCGACCCTGTGTGTGGGCGAATTTGCGTCGACGAGAGAGGGGTTCTCTGCCTCGAGCCTTTTAAGCTCTTCAAACATTGCATCGTATTCGGAGTCTGTGATGATGGGATCGTCAAGCTCATAATAACGCTTTGAATGATATTCAAGCTGCTGTGCGAGATACAGCATCCGTTCTTTTATTGCTTGTGACATTTTATCGCCGCCCAATCGTTTTTAAGCATTATTTCGTCGATGATAAATCCGGTATCCTTGAGTGCCTGCTCGACCTCGTCTGCACGCGGCCCTATTATGCCCGAGCAGATAAGTATTCCACCGCTTTTGAGAGAAAGCACAAACATATCCGCCATCGCCTTTAAAACGTCGGCGACTATGTTTGCGGCAATGATGTCATAGGGCGATGCCGCCATAACGGTGTCGTAGGTTTCTTTTGAAGTGAGCACGTTGCCGCAGATCGCCGTCATAGCATTCTGCACGCCGTTGACGACGGCGTTTTTGTTTGCTATATCCGAAGCATTGCGGTCTATGTCGACGCCCAGTATCTTTTGTGCGCCGAGCTTGGCACAGCCTATGCCGAGAATGCCGCTGCCGCAGCCCATGTCGAGAATGTTTTCGCCGCCTGTCACGCACGATTCGAGCATCTCGAGGCAAAGTGCGGTGGTCTCGTGCTGACCTGAGCCGAACGACGATTCGGGGTCGATTTCTATGATGATCCTGCCGTCGTTCTCGCACTCCTCCCACGTCGGCTTGACCTTAAAGCGTTCGCCGATGTCCATGGGGTGAAAGAACGCTTTCCAGTTATCCGCCCAGTCAGAGTCGTCGACCTCGCTCATTGCGATGTCGAGCGAACCAAGGTCAAACACGTTGCCAAACTCATTCTTGAGGCCCATAACGCCCTCGACTATACGGTCGCGCTGCATAAGCCCCTGCTCGTTGATGGCGAGATACGACTTGACGGTGACTATCGAGTGGTCTGCCTCGAGCAGCGAATCCTCGACATAGTCGACGGGTATCTCTTTGTTTTCCATGATAAGATCAAGGTCGCTGGGGTCGCTGATGATAAAGCAGTCGACACCCGCGCCCATAAGCACGCCCGACAGCATCTCGCTGCCTGCGGTAGTGGTGGTTATGCAAAGCTCGATGAATTTCATTTTATGCTTTTATGCTCCTTTGAGAGTTTGAAAGTTTAAGAGATTAAGAGTTTGATAGGGTTTGATAAAGTTGTTGCATCGTTGCGGCGTCCTCTGCCATAGTGCCCGCCGACTCGCATATTATCGTCGGAGCGACACCCAGCGAGATTATTGCCTCGATGAGCGGCTCATAGGCAGGCCCGAAGGTATCGTCGGCGAATGTCAGGTGCCGCTTTTCGCCCGCCCTGGTGTATTCTATCTTTGAAAAATGGCAGTGCAGGTTCATGGCGTATTCCGCTCCGAGCTCTGTCGCTATGCGGTCAAAGACTTTTTTATAGTCATCGGAGCTAAAGAAGCAGCCGTTGTACCTTGCGTTGATATGTCCAAAATCGACCACCGGGCAAAAGCGATCAGAGATCCTGCAAAGCTCTATTACCTCGTCGAGCGTGCCGAGCTGTCCCTGCTTGCCCATCGTTTCGATGCCGAGCCTGACCTTAAAGCCGTTTTCTCGCAGCATCATGTCGGCAAGGCGCAGAGTTTCCGAGGCGTATTGCATAGCCGTTTCGCGCGGTATCGTTGCGGCAGAGCCTGCGTGCACGACCATGACAGAGGCACTCAGTGCATCCGAGCACTCTGCCGAGCGTTTGATTATCTCGACACTGTTGATGCGCTTTTGCTCGTCGACCGACGACAGCGAAATGGTGTAGGGAGTGTGGAACGATGGAATAATGCCGTGCTTTTTGCACTCTTCACCTATCGCTCTGAAGGTCGCTGTTGCAGCCCGTATGCCGTTGCCTGCCTCGTATTCATACAGACCGAGCCCACGGCTTTTTACAAATTCGGGCGCTTGCAGTGTCGACTTATAGCCCTCGGCGTAAAAGCTCTCACTGTTGCCGCCGGGACCGAATTTTGCGCAAAGGCTCATTTTTTAACAGTCCTCCGATATCTTTTGAGTATAGGGCGCTCGATGGCACGCTTGAATTTAAAAAACAGGTCGGTGCGGTCGTTTATAGGCTCAACAAGGCAGAAATCGACACCTGCCCTGTGCGCCGCAAGGCAGTCGGTGAGCAGTTGATCGCCCACGCAGAGCACATCGCCTGTGCTTTTGCCGAAATGCTTTATGCACTCGAGCACGCCCTTTGGTGATGGCTTGCCTGCCTCTGAGATATAAAACCAGTCTGTGCCCTCGCAATATGTCTTGAGCCTGCATGGCTTGTTGTTTGAAATAAATGCAAAATCTATGCCGAGGCGTGACAGCCTGCAAAACAGCTCTCTGTCGCTTTCGTTTGGAACAGGTCTTTCATACGGTGCGATCGTGTTGTCGAGATCGAACAGCACGAGGCGATATTTTTGAAATATCGCGTCCGTAATGTCACGCACGGTCTTAAAGTCGTATTCGGGCCGGAAAATATGCTTTTTGCTCATACGGTGAACCAGATGACAGATTCGGGCGCAAGCTTGAGGCTTGTCCTGCCGTTCCTGATGCGTATTTTTTTGCCCTGATTTGTGATATATTCGCCGTCGTCAAGCTCTGTTTCGACCTTTGCGGTCACAGCCTTTTCGGATGCGTTGCAGAAGATATAGACCTTTTTGCCGTCATGTCTTTGCCATGCGGCGGCGAACGACGCCTGATGCTTGAGTATGCCCATGGGCGACTCTTTGCTCTTGTCGGTATAAAGCATTTCGCCGTCGTCGGTGATCACGGGCGGGCGCAGCATAGTTCCGCGCCAGAAATATTCTGCCAATTCCTGCCTTGCCCTTACGAGTCGGCAATAATAGTCGCGGCAGGGCATGGCCAGAAATCTCTCGGGCATTATCCAGCCCATCTGGTCGCCAAAGAGCAGCGACTCGGTGCAGATGATGCGCTGACCGTCGTTCTCGTCCATAGGCAGAGAATCATAATGTCTGCCGAACATCGACACGAGTCCCGAATATACCGCAGGGTATGCAGGCACTTCGTTGTCACGCACCCACAGCCATGTCAAAAATCCGTCGAGCGAGCGTGTATAGGGGTCGGCGTTGCACTCGGTGGTGATGATCTTGCGCTGAGGAGTGACCCTCGAAACGTGATCGAGCAGGTTGCGATAGTGCTCACACCACCATACGCCGCCGCCGGGACGGTGCGCGTGGTTTCTGTCCTCGCAGAGGTACGGTGCGGCAGCGCCTATCTGATCTATATAAACGCCGTCGACGTCATAGTCGTGCAAGAGCTTTTCGACATTCTCTCTGACCTTCTCCTGCCAGACAGCGGTGGTCGGGCACATTATCGAGAGCCTGACGCTCGATCCATCCGATTCTTTTGATGAATAGGTTTCTATAAAAGGCTCGCCGTGTCTGTCCTTGGTGCAATTGGGCTTTGCGAGCACAGACCATTGCCAGTCGTCAAGTCCTCTGTCGCGTGTATCCCAGAGCCTGCCGTTGATATACGGCATGACCTTCATGCCCTGCTCCTGCAGGCGCCTGACAACTGTCGGCATTGCGTCCTTGACGGGGAAATAGTGAGGATAGTCGTTGTCATACGGATTTTTGTGCCAGTCATAAAGATGCACGCATGAGGGCACGCCCAATATCTTTTGAGCCTCGAGCAGCGTATCGACTACGCCGTCGTCCTCTTTCATGCGTATCCTCCACCAATGCGAGTTGGTGAGGAACCAATCGGGTATATCCTCTCTGCAGCCGTCTTTGATGTTCTGCGGCATCCAGGCGGCCTTTGCAGTTACGAAATCACGGTATAAGAGTGCGGCATCATACCAGTCGCCGTCGTATATCTGCCAGACCAGTCTGCCTGCGAGCGACTGGGCGTTGCGGGGAACGTCAATGTCGGTCATCGGATATTTTGATGCGACTGTCATATATTCGTTGCCCTTTTTGTGCTCGACAAACAGCTTTTTGAACGCGGGCGCAGGGTCGTGCAGACCATAGTATATTCCGCGTTTTGTGTTAGTGTCGTATATGCAGAAATATTCCATCGCCACGCCATAGGAGGGATAGTTCTCTGTCTGCCTGAAATCCTCACGCTCTGTGGTGTGAACAGTGCCCGAGCCGTAGGGGAAGAAATATCTCATGCTGTCGCTCTTGTCAAAGCTCAGATGCACATAGTCGCAGTATAACAGCGAAAACTCATCCGAAACAGTTGCAACGTGCGTGTCAAAGGTGATCCTGTCTTTTTCGGCGGTGGCGGTGATGTCGACCGAAACGCCGGGCAAAAGCTCGCAATCGGCAAGAATTATGTGGTTAATATTGCCGAGGCTTATCAGCTCGCACTTTTTAAATCCGCCGTCGGAGAATGCGGAAATACATTCGTCATTGTCTGTGCGGCGAACGGTGAGCTCGAATATCGGTGCATCGTGCGAAAGGATATTCTTTTGCTTTTTTCTGTCGCGTATCTGTCTTATGACAGCGCCGCCCTCTGTTTTTGCTATCGCTACGGCGAGGTCGCCTGCGATGATCCTTAATAGGTTCATAGTCTACTCCTTTGTTGAATGTTAAACTCTTTGGCGCGCGGTTTTTGCAGGTGTAAAGCATACGACCTGCTTGACGCCCGCCCTGCGCAGTAACGCGGCGCAGCACATAAGAGTTGCGCCCGTGGTGGTTATATCGTCAATTAATAATATCCTGTTATACAGCGTTCCGTCGGGCTTTTGACAGCATTTGCGCACCGGCTTGAAGCTGAGTGCTATCGCTCTCTTGCGCTGTGATGCCGAAAGCAATTTCTGCTGCTGAGCACCTGTGCGCTCTATCGCCTCGATGTATGGCAGATTTAACTTGTCGGCTATGCATTTTGCAAGCGTTTCGGCGTGCCCATAGCCCTTAAAGTGCCTGTCTTTTGCCCTTGACGGTATCGGGACGACCGCATCGACACGCTTGCTCACTCCCTGCGAGATCAGCATATCGACGCAGAAATCAGAGATCAGCTCTGTCAAAAGAACGTCTGTGTGGTGCTTGAATTTGTGCATCATTCCTTTGACCGTCCTGCCTCTGTACCACATAACAGACCTGACAGAAGCACCCGAGCATTTGCATTCATACGGCATCTTGCCGCAGAGCCTGCAGGGTCTTATGGTCTGCCGTGCTATCTCGGCAAGGCATTTTGGGCACAGTGCAAGGTTCCTGTCATAATAGCCCGCTCCGCACACGGCGCAGCACGCCATCGGCTTGACGCCAAACAGTTCTGAAAGCTTGATTTTCATAGCGTTTTATCTCGAGAGCATGTCGGGCAAGCCGGTGTTGCGATCGGGCCTAACATCGTTTTTGACCATGTATTCGACAGCGCTTCGCCTGCCGACGAGAATAGCCATCTCTTTTGCCCTCGTCACCGCCGTATATAGCAGCGCACGCGACATAAGCGGCTTTGCACAGTCAAAAACGGGAATAATCACAAACCGATATTCGCTGCCCTGGCTCTTGTGCACCGTGACAGCAAAGGCGTGCTCGACCTCGTCGAGCATGTTAAAATCGTATATCGCACGCCTGTCATCAAACATGATGACTGCGGCACTCGACTTGAAATCTATCTGCACGATAGTGCCTATATCGCCGTTAAAAACGCCCTCGCCCTCCTTGCCGTCTTTGGTCCAGGTTACATCATAGTCGTTTTTATTCTGCATGATCTTGTCGCCCTCGCGAAACACGACAGAGCCTCGCTTGCACTCTCGCTTTGTGCGTGACGGCGGATTGAGCACCGCTTGCAGCATGGCATTAAGCTCTCTCGTGCCGAGCTCGCCCTTGCGTGTCGGCGTGATGACCTGAATATCAAGCAGCGGATCAAGCCCGTAGGTTCTCGGAAGCCTTTCGGAGCACAGCGAGGCTATCAGCCTCTGCGCCGAAGCACTGTCCTGCTCGGGCAGAAAGAAAAAGTCAGAATTTTTTATATCGAGCTTCGGCATATTGCCCTCGTTGATGCTGTGTGCATTGACAACGATGAGGCTTTCCTCTGCCTGCCTGAATATCTTTTGCAGTCTGCAAACGCTGAAAAGCTCGCTGTTTATTATGTCACAAAGGCAGTTGCCTGCGCCGACAGGCGGCAATTGGTCGGCATCGCCGATGAATATCAGAAACGCGCCCGGCTTGACCGCACGCAGCAGCGCCTCCATCAAAAGTATATCGACCATCGACGTTTCGTCGATTATGATAGCACCGTAGGGCAGAGGATCTGTTTCGTCACGGCGAAACCTCGACTCGCCGTTGTCGTCGGAATACTCCCACTCAAGCAATCTGTGAATGGTCTTTGCCTCTTTGCCGGATGCCTCTGACATACGTTTTGCCGCTCTGCCTGTCGGTGCTGCAAGCGCAAAGCTGTGCTTGAGCTGTGTAAAAATGCTTATTATCGCCTTGATGACCGTGGTCTTGCCTGTGCCGGGGCCACCGGTAACTATGCTGAAGCCTTTTGTAACGGCGGTCTTGATGGCGTTTCGCTGTGCATCGTCATATGTTATCTCAAAGCTTGCCTCGAGGTCGTCGATGGTTTCTTCGATGCCCTCGAGCGTAAGTGCAGGCTTTGCGTTTGCTATCTCGCAGAGCTTCGTGGCGACATACGCCTCGGCTCTGTAATAATCGGGCAGGTATATGCGCTCGCTTTTTGCCCCCACAGCTTTGAGAGCGCCCGAATCTTCCATCTCGTGCAAAACATCGAGCACGCTCGCTTCCGAAACCCTGAGTTGTGTTGCGGCGAGCTCTATCAGGCGGTTTCTTTCGAGATAGCAGTGACCCGCGCCATAGGCGGCGGTTTCGAGCAGGTGGCAGAGGTATGCCGCTATACGCGGCGGCGAATCGGGTGCAACGCCTATGTCGCACGCCATTTTGTCTGCCTTGTCAAAGCCTATGCCGTCTATCTCACGGCAGAGCCTGTATGGGTCGTTGCCGACCAGCTCGACAGCGCCCGAGCCATAGCGTTTGAATATCTTTACGCTGAGCGATGCTCCGAAATATTTGGTAAAATACATCATGACGCGGCGCACACCGAATTGTTTTGCATAGTCGTCGTGTATCTGCTGTGCACGGGCGGTGGTGATACCTCTTATCTCGGCGAGGTATTGCCAGTGCTCTTCTATCACCTCGAGCGTCTGCTCGCCAAAGCGCTCGACGATGCGTTTTGCCGTGACGGGGCCGACGCCTTTGACGGCACCCGATGCGAGATAGCGCAGTATGTCAGCCTCGCCCGTGGGCTCTTGCTTTTCAAAATAAGACACCTTGAATTGCCTGCCGAAGGTGGGGTGCGTTGTCCATTCACCCTTGACGCTGATGATCTCGCCCTCTGAAAGATAGGGCATTATTCCGACACAAGTGACAGGCTCACCGCTGTCGTCGAGTACGCAGACGGTATAGCCGTTCTCACTGTTGCTGAAAACAACGTCCTCGACCGTGCCGCTTATTTCGATAAGCTCTGCCATGCTCTCGCCCCTCTCTCTGCCAAAGTCGACTGCTTTGCAGTCGTATACATCTTTATTATAACAGCAACAGCCTGATAAATCAAGTAAAAAAAGCCCGCAATGCGGGCTTTGGCTGAAAATCGATTCAGTTTAACCGAGATCTATGGGAACATAGGTCTTTTGCTTGGGGTCGTATTCTGTAACTCTGCCGAGATCATCGATCTTGAGATTGTTTTTTGTGCTGTATAACGTCTCGAGCTCGGGCGAAAGCACACAATGATATTCCTCAAGCCTGTGCGGAATGCCGTCGATGGTATAAGTGCCTGTCTCGTCCTCGACAAACCGCTCCTCGTAGGTCAGCAGATAGTCGCTGCGCTCGTCGACATATATGACGCCGTGGTCCTCGTTCACCAACACGCCGTTGCCGTCATATATCCATGCACGATAGCCCTCGGCAATATCGCCGACTGCGACGACAAAGGGGTTGATTATCACATAGTTTTTGAAAAACACAGGGTCTTTTACAAACTTCACGATGACCTCGTCGCCCTTTACGATCTTGTAAAGATAAGGCCAGACCTCGTCGATGCCGACATATTCACCATCATAGAGGTTGAGCTCGCACGTCACCCTGATATTGCCGACAGAACGTATGCCCCACGATGTCGGGGTGAACTCCTCGAGCGTAAGATCCCTGTGGATATAATAAAGCTTGTCGCCCTTAAAGCCGATGGTTTCGGTTATGTCGCCCATCCTCATGTCGATTGCGATATAATCCCACAGATCGTCCTCGTTGGGCGTGCCGTCAACTATCAGAATATATTTGTCTTTGTCCGAAAGGTATCGATAGCCAAAAACGTGCACCGTCGGAGGCGTGTCTGATGCTTCGCCGCTCGCACCGCTCTGGTCGTCGCCTTGCTCAAACGACGTGTCGGGGGTCGACGGAGAGTCGGGTGTGCTGCCATCGACGTCATCCGAAGTCTGAGAGGGCAGCGAAACGGTGCTTTCGTCGTGCGAAATATCACCGCTTTGGTCGCCGTCGTTGTGTATGCCTGCGACAGCCACAAGGCAGGCTATGATAGCTATAAGCAAAACAAGTGTGATAACCGTCTTTTTCATATAAAAGCCTCCGTTTCAGATCTCACACATATTATATTAAAAAACACACTTTTTGTCAATAACGAATGAGGCCATTATTTGAGCCTGCGCTCTGTGAGGTCGCACAGCTCGCTTGCGATCTCGCTCGAGACCGCCTCTGCGAATATCCTGAAGCCGCTTTGCTCGGGGTATATCGCCACGCTGCCGCCACGGTAATTTATGCGCACGCCGCGCTTAATGTCGCCAAACGCTTTTGAAAGCTCATCGATGCGATACAGTGCATCTCTGCGGTCGGCATTAACGAGCTTTGTGACGACAAATATCTCGGGCACTTTTGCTTTTGCCTCGGCTGCCGTCATGCCTGTTGCCAGCAGGTACTTTTCAACCATCAGCACGAGCAGTGCCGCATCGTTGACAAAAGGTGTGCTGTATGCGTTTGCCCTCGCAACAGATTCCGAATCGTTATAGATATTCACTTTTGTGCCCTGCGATCTCAGGTATCTTTCAACGCTCACGGGTGTTTCTCTCGGCAGAAACACCTCGCTTTTTGACATCGAAGCCAGCAAAACGAGCTGCCAATACGACAGAGTTCTGCCCGCCTCGTCACGATAGGATGCGCTTTTGCCGTCGGCACTTATCGTATAGCCGTATTGCCGCAATGCAGTCTCTGCGCCGAGCTTTTCGGAAGCCCTGATCAGAATGCGGCAAATATCGTTTTTTTCGGTGAATGGCAAAAAAGCACCCGAAAGGCTCTCTGCCGAGCTCTGCAAAAATGAGGTGTATTCGTTTGTCGGGTCGAAATGCGGAATGCTTTTTTCGACAGCTTCGGCGGGACACGCCGAATCTATCGCGCGTATTATCTCTTTTTGCTTTGTCGCCGAAAGCCTGATGCCGCCCTTGCCGAGCAGAAATATTCTGTCGTCACCGACACAGTAGGCAAGGCAGTCGCAGTCGTATCTTTCTGCGCAAAAGCGTGCGACAGGCATTTGAGAATGTGCAAACCTGACGGTGTGGCAGCCCGCCTCCGATGCGCCGAGCGAGATGCAGTCTGCCGTTCGCGAATGCTCTGTTATGCTCATTACGCCGATTCGTGCAGGCGAGCCGAGCACCGAAAGTGCCCTGCCGAGCCTTAAAGCCGATGCACAGTCGATATGAACGCATATTCCGTCATCATCAAACCGCTTTGCTGTCGCCTCGCCGAATATCCAGTCCTTTGAAACCACCGAGCCGCAGCCTATCACCCTGCCGCCTGCAAGATAAACGCCATCTGTCAATATCGTGCCTTTTTTCAATACCGTTCCCTCGCCGACTATGCAGCCCCTGCCTATATTGCAGCCGTCCTCGATAACGGCGTTTCGGCAGATTATCGCACCGGCTATGACACTGTCACCGATCTTTGCGCCACGCATGACTATCGAGCGCTCTGTTCTTGCACCGTCCGAGATAATTGCGGTCGGGTCTATGACAGACCTTCCGCCCGAAAAGCGCATATTGCACGAATAATAATCGTTTATATTGCCGATGTCGATCCATTCGCCGTCTGCGACAGCACCGTATACAGTCACTCCCTTGCTTTGCAAAAGAGGCAAAAGATCGTTTGCCATGTCAAACACGACACCGCTCGGAATATAGTCTGTTATATATTTGTCGACGATGTATATGCCTGTCGAAACAAGCACTGTTACAGTGTCGGATATCGACGGCTTTTCGGCAAAGCCCTTTATCCTGTCGCCGTCAAGCAACACAGTGCCGTAATCGTAAGGCGTGTCTGAATGCGAGAGCAAAACCGTTATGCCGCCGTGCTTTTTGTGCTCTGCAATATGCTTTTTGAGGTCGATGTCTATTATCGCATCGCCGCATAATACCGTAAACGTATCACACATTTCGTTTGCTATCGCCTTGACGGCGCCTGCCGAGCCGAGGGGTGATTCTTCTTTGAAAAACCCGATTGCAAGCTCTGTGTCGCCGCCTGTCGCTGTCAGCTCGTCCGCAAGATGGCAGACTGCAACCGCCACTCTTTTGCAGCCGTTTTCGGCAAGCGAACGGTATATGTGCTCTATAACGGGAATGTTCATCACAGGCAGCATTGGCTTGGGCTGCCTTTCGGTGAGCGGCATGAGTCTTTTGCCTTTGCCG
This sequence comes from uncultured Ruminococcus sp., assembly GCA_964571635.1. Classification (GTDB taxonomy): domain Bacteria; phylum Bacillota; class Clostridia; order Oscillospirales; family CAG-382; genus Coliplasma. The sequence goes on from CAZNCN010000012.1 coordinate 26,455, forward strand.
CCGGCAAGTATCAGTGCATCGTATTTTTGTTGCATGGCAAATAGTCCTTTCGAACGTTCTTGTATATATTTTACGGGCGAGAGGGCAAAAATATACATAACACTCATTGACAAAAGCGAACAAAAATACTATTATATATTTGTATGTGTATTTTCTCGCGGAGGAACAGCAATGTTATTTGACGATCTCAGGCGGATAGCTCCGTCCGCAGTCGCAATAGGCGACTTTGACGGCGTTCATATCGGCCACGCCGCTATAATGCATACGCTGGCGGCAGAGGCGGCAAAGAGGGGGCTTTCGTCCGCGGCGATAACTTTTGACATAAACACCAAGCACAGCCGAGTTTTGCTCTGCGGCAGTGCAAAGGCGGATTTACTTATAAAATACGGCGCGATGTATGTGCTGACGCTTGATTTTGCCGCTATAAAAGATGTCGATGCGGCAATATTCGCCGCCTCTCTTGCGGCATCGGGCGTTAAGTGCCTTGTCTGCGGCGAGGGATTCAGATTCGGCAGGGACGCATTGGGCGACACGCATACGCTTGCTTCGGTCGGCATCGACACCGTCGTTGTGCCGCCTGTGACCGTTGACGGCAGTCCTGTCAGCTCAACACGCATAAGGCAGGCGCTTGCGGCAAACGACGCAGGACTTGCCGTGCGGCTTTTGGGCAGAGAAATCAGAAACGATGAAGGGTGAACCATATGACTTTCTTTAAAAAGATAACAGCACTTTTGCTGTGTGCTATATTCATTCTTGCGGGTGCGAGCATGAGCGCCTTTGCAGAGGCTGCCGCCGACCCGGGGCTTGCCTCAAACAACTGCGTTGCGGTGGTCAACGCCGAAACAAAGCAGTTGCTTTATCAGAATGAGTCTGAAAAGCAGATCGCACCGACCGCTTCGGCGAAGCTCGTCGCCATGATGGTGCTTTGGGATCAGCTCGAAAAGCACGGCATTCCGCTCGACACCACAGTCACCGTTCCGCAGGGCACTCTGGCAAGCATCGGTGAGCTCGGTGATATATCGGCGCCCAGACTCGGCATAAGCCCGGGCGACAGCTATACCATATCCGACATGATCTCTGCGACGCTCGTCGCCAATGCCAACGACGCCTGCTGGACGCTCGCCTCGTATTGCGCAATGCAGCTCATGAGCGCCACTATGGAGGATTTTGTCGCAGCAATGAATCAAAAGGCAAAGGACGCAGGTGCTTTGCAGACAAATTATGTCAACTGTCACGGACTCAAAGCCGACGGGGCATACACGACCGCCTACGACACCGCACTGATCTCTGCCGATTTTTACAGCTACAGCGAGCTCGTGCGCCTGTCCGGACAGTCGTCCTTCAGGCTTGGCGGCAAGAGCAACGTCCACAGCAAAAACTATCTCGTTTCGTCGCAGCTTCTGGCTGATTATTATACAAAAGAGGCTACGGGCATGATCGCGGGGCAGAATACGCAGTTCGGCGAATATTGCCTCATCACCTCGACCGTCACCGCCGACAAGATAAAATATATTATTGTCGTTATGAACGCCTCGGGCGAGATCAGAAACACCGACGGCACACGAACCTTTGGTGCAGGCAATGCATATGACGATGTCAAAAAGCTTATCCCGTGGGCGAGAGACAGCTTTGCCTACAGCAGCCTTATAGCGAGCGGTACGCCCGTTGTCGAGCTCAAGGTAGCACAGGGCAAGAATTATGATTACATTCAGCTCGTCGCAGACGGCGACCTTGAATTGCTCGTCAATATCGCCGCCACCAATGAGAGCATAACACGCTCGATAATTTATGACGACAAGGTCTATGACGGCGATTATAACGGCAATAAAGAGAAGATGGTCGACGCACCCGTCAAAAAGGGCGACCGGCTCGGCAGGCTTGTTTTCTTTAACGATGGAGTTATATTGGGCGAGGTTCCGCTTGTCGCAGTACGAGACATCGAATCATCGGGACTGCTTAATGCGGTCGGCGCGATAGAGGAGGTTTTGTTCTCCGACACCGCAAAAACCATTCTTACCGTCATTGTTGTGCTGATAGCATTGTTTTTGGTGATCTCGTTTGTGATGTTCATAGTGCGTACCTCGACCGCTGCAAAACGCAAAAAACGCCGTGATATAAGCGCTTCGAGGCGCAGAGATGCATCTGATGACGGCAAAAACGAATAAAAATTTGCCAAAAGCGCAAAATTGCCTATTGCAAAAGACGGCAAACTGTGCTATTATACCCTATGTGACTGTAAAAAATAACGGAGGATTTATATAATGAACGCTCTTGAATTAATTATTGGCATTCTTATTTTGGTTATCTCGGTCGCTCTCATCGTGTTTATCAGCATGCAGCAGAGCAAAAAAAGCGGCCTTTCGGGCGCTATCGCAGGCAACCAGACCGACAGCTATTTCAGCAAAAACCGCACTCGCACCAAGGCAGAGATCCTCAGCAAATGGACTCTCATTCTGTCTATCGCGCTTGCAGTTCTTATTCTGACGCTCAACGTGGTGCTCGCTCTTGACGACAAGAGCTCGTCGTCCAATACGACCTCGTCGACCACCTCGACCACCTCGACTGCTTCGACCACTTCTGATGTTTCCGAAACTTCTGAAACTTCTGAAACTTCCGAAACTTCCGAAACTTCCGAAACCTCGAGCGAAGCTGCAGAATCTTCTGAAGCTGAATAAGCAAAGCTAATGCATCATAAAGCCGACCTGCGTCGGCTTTTTTGCTTTAAAAATGAGTTGACGGCAGACGATAAATGTCGTATAATATAGCCGTGGCGAACGCTGCAAAAACATATCAACTTTTTTAAGGAGTGTAAAACATGAGCTGGTATACAAAACGTGACATACTGCCCGAGCGCCTCAAAGAGCGTGCCGACGGCACTGATTCGCGCGTTAATCTGCTGCAGGGAGTTCCCGTGCTGCGCATCACGACCGATGCACCCCTCGGCGTGACCTATGAAAACGATTATCACAACACAAAAGACACGGTCGGACTGATGACCGACGGTGTTTCGGCAAAGACAAATTCTTATCAGGATCCCGCATACTTCCACTTTTCACGCGGCGGCGGCAGGTCGATAGTTTTTAAGTTCGAGTCGCTGTCTGCCGTTCAGTCGGTCAGTGTCGGCTTTTTGCGCGAGGACGAGGTCGGCGTCAGACTGCCAAGACGTGTTGACGTTTATCTTTCGCCCGATGGCGAGAATTGGCAGAGAGTCATCAAGGCACGCAATATCGCTTCTAAAGATACACCCGAGACCGTCATTATAAGCGCCGATTTCGAAAAGCCCTATATCGCAGGCTATATTACAGTCGAGTTTGACGTGCCCTGCCACATCTGGGTCGACGAGGTTCAGGCTATCGGCACAACAAAGATACCTGCTGATGCAATCGAAATAACCGCCGAAGAAAAAGAGGGCTGCGACGAGGTCAGATATGTTGATAAATATCCCGAATACAGCGACCTTTGCGACATTCACAACATCATGCTCGCATACAACTGCCTGCCGCCCAAGAATATGAGGGACGAGAGATCGGGACTTACGACAGTTGAGCAGTTTATTCCTCACCTCGGATATATCAACAAAAACGGCGAGATGACAGACACGTTCTTTGATTCCATGCTGTTCCTGCCTTATTCGGCATACACCTATTCGTCGCTCTATAAATGTGCCGACGGCTGGAAGTATTATGTCGACAACACCTTTGCCGATAACGCCAACGTCGACGCACTCGACAAGGCTGCTGCCGAGGTTCAGAGCAGATTGGGGCTCGACGAGCTCAAGATCAAGGTGTTCCTGTCAATATTGCACACCAAGGTTACCTACGGTGACTTCCCCGAGAAGTTCGGCGATCTCGATGGCGACGGCATCGACGAGGATATAAACAGCTTTGAAGGACGCAAAAAAGCGGTCAAATGGTGCATCGACACACAGCTTGAGCGCTATGCGGAGAAGGATAGGGCACACCTCGAGCTCAGCGGCTTCTATTGGTTCGAGGAGGTCATCAATTACAGTGACGAGTTTGAACTGCCGCTGCTTGAGTTTGCGCGTGAATATGTTCATTCCAAGGGCTTGAAGCTCATCTGGATACCTTATTTCGAGGCTTGGGGCTATGCCGATTGGAAAGAAAACGGCTTTGATGTCGCTTGTATGCAGCCTAACTATGCATTCCGCAAGCAGGAGCCTGTCAAGCGCCTCTATGACAACGCCGCAATGACAAAGCAGCTCGGCATGTGCTATGAGCTCGAGATAGGCGGACTGTCGCCCGAGGATATAGAGAGATACACTCAGTACCTCGACTGCGGTGCCGAGACCGGCTTTATGCAGACCATCAAGATGTATTACCAGGGCGGCGTTCCCGGCGAGTTCTATCGCTCGTTTGAATCCGACGACCCCGCAACTCGCAGCGTATATGACAACACCTATCTCTTTGCTAAAGAGAGATATGTTTCGCGCGGTCTGGTCAAGCCCGAGGATATAGAATAGCTTTAAATTCAGAATGGGCGGGCGTTTGCACGCCCATTCTTTAATAAGAATAAGATGGCGGTAGTTTTTTGCCGATAAAAGTGCCGTGCGGATAACCGCAGGCAACCTATCGCCGTGCGTTATGCCGTTTATGACTATTTCGCCTGCTGCGGCGCAAAATGGTTTTGGGACGGCGAGCTTTGACACCACGCTTGAGGAATACAGCACCAAAAACAGAAAATTGCAAGAAAATTTGCCGAAATTTGCAAGAACCTCTGCTTTGCAGCCAAACTTGCTATTGATTTTAATTGCCGAATGATGTAAAATATAAAGGTTATGAAATGCGGCACGCTTTTTATTGCATTTAACCGTATTGACTGCATTAACTGCATTAACTGCATTTATGAAAGGAGGGCGGTAATATGATCGCACTTTGCAAAATACCGCTGTCTGTCAAGCAGCATTTCGCTTCGCTCGGGCTGGACATTGATAAAGCACTGTTTGCCATGCGCAGCGATTTTGGCAGCGACGGTGTTTTAAAGGACGTTTTTGCCGTATGCGACAGCGAGAAGATCTATGTCACTGAGGGCGTCGTCATGTTTACTGCCGACGAGGGTCACAAAGCCGACGGCAGCAGGATGCGCTCTGAAAATTATATATACGATCGTGACGAGATAGTCAGCATAAGCGAGATCAGCGAGATCAAATGCGAGCAGCTTATTTCGACAGGATCTGTCGTCGCCACGACAACCAAGGGCGAAAAAGGACTTTTTAACTTTACAAACAAATACCGCCACGATTGTGCTGTCTTTGTCAAGGCGATACTCGAACTCAAGGAGACAGGCGGCATCGACAAGGCTAATTATAAAAAAGACAGCTTTGATCAATATCATTGCCCTAAGTGCGGTGAACGATACCCCGACACAGAGAGCAAGGTCTGCCCCAATTGCATGGACAGCGTCAAGCTTATCAAGCAACTGGCAGGCGTATTTTTGAGGTACAAGGGCAGCATTCTGATGGTGGTGCTCTCGCTGGCAGCAATATCTGCACTCGGCGCACTCACGCCTTATATCAGCAACAGCATTTTTTATAACGACGTGCTGACAGATGGCGGCAGATATTATGGCAAGATATGGCAGATAGTCGCGCTTATGGTCGGCATAAGGGTGGTAATGCTGCTCGTGCAGCTCGTCAACGGCACTATCAGCGCCAAGGTTTCTGCCGACGTTACCTATGACCTCAAAAAGCAGATCTTCGATGCGATAAGCAGATTGTCGCTGTCGTTCTTCACAAACCGCCAGACAGGCGGTCTGATGACTCAGATCAATTCAGACTCGCAGACGATGTATTGGTTCTTCTGCGACGGATTTCCTTATTTTGTATTAAACATAGTTCAGCTCGTGCTGATATTTATCATAATGCTGCTGCTCGACCCTGTTCTGGCGCTATATGCGTTCATAACAGTGCCTGTGTTCTTTTTTGTGTTCAAGTGGCTTTATAATATGTTCGACAAGCTGCACATCAAGAACTATTCGCGCCGCCGCTCACTCAACTCGCTGATATCCGACGTGCTCAACGGCATGAGGGTCGTCAAGGTTTTTTCGCGTGAGGAGGATGAAAAACGCAGGTTCGACAGGCGCAGCCGTGATTCTGCCGACATATCGACAGAGCTGTCGGTCAAGCAGGCGTCGATATTCCCGTTCGTATTCTTTTTGTTAAAGGTCGGCTCTTATATCGTCTGGGCTGTAGGCGGTCTCTCGGTTATGCGCTTTATGCGTGGCGGAGAGGGCATGGACTATGGCACTCTGATGTCGTTCGTCGCATATTTCTCGATGATGTTCGGGCCTATCGAAACACTCGCCGACGTTGCCAACTGGTGGAGCGAGTGCCTCAATGCACTGCACAGACTGTTTCAGATCACGTCTGCCGTACCCGAGGTGGCAGAAAAAGAGAACGCAGTCGACCTCGGCACAGTCAAGGGCGATGTCGAATTTGACGGCGTGTGCTTTTCGTATGCCGACACGAGGCGTGTCATCGACAATGTTTCGTTTAAGATCGAGGCGGGACACACGCTCGGCATAGTCGGTCACACGGGCGCAGGCAAGTCGACGATAGTTAACCTGCTGGCAAGGCTTTATGACGTCGAGCGCGGAACTATCAAGATCGACGGCGTCGACGTTCGTGACTGCACAATGGCATCGCTTCGCAAAAACCTTGCCATCGTCAGCCAGGAAACATATCTTTTCAAGGGCTCTTTGCTTGAAAATATACGCTATGCACGTCCGGATGCGACATTCGAAGAGGTCGTTGCTGCGGCGAAGGTCGCAGGCGCACATTCGTTTATTATCAAATATCCCGACGGCTATGACACCATGATAGGCTTTGGCCACAAGGAGCTTTCGGGCGGCGAGAGGCAGCGTGTTTCGATAGCGCGTGCGATACTCAAAGACCCTCGCATACTGATACTTGACGAGGCGACTGCCGCAATGGATACCCAGACCGAGAGACATATCAGTGAGGCTTTGACAAAGCTCTCTGAAGGCAGGACGACGATAATCATAGCGCATAGGCTTTCAACATTGCGCGATGCCGACAGTTTGATAGTCATCGAGAACGGCAGGGTCGCCGAACGCGGCACGGTCGACGAGCTTATCGCCATGAACGGCGTTTATTATAAGCTCTATAAGATGCAGACCGAGGCGCTCAAGATGATAGGCATAGGCGACGAGGCATACGCAGCAGGCGGGCCTCCTCACGGAACGCCACCGGGCGGACCGCCTCCGCAATAATTCGCTTTTAAATAACATTAAAAAGAGAGGTATAGCAATGGCAGGCTTTCTCGATTATGCACAAATTATATATCTCGACAGCAAAAATGCTGTTTTCGGCTTGACAGAGGGCGGCTTTGCTTCTCTCAAGGCGTTTTTGCCGCCTGTCGGCGATGACGACCTCGACCAGAGCACGAGCGCCGAGCCGGTCTGGCAGGAGCTTGGCAGGGTGTGGTTTCACAGGATGTTCCCGTTTGAAACGCCTGATGAATATATTTCGGTGCTTGACAGCGACGGCAAGGAATACGGCATGATCAGACGGCTCTCTGATTTTGACGGTGAGCAGGCCGAGATAATCAAAAAAGAGCTTTCACGCAAATATCTGTGCCCCGAGATCACTCGCATATATTCTGTCAAAGAGAAGCTCGGCACGTCATATTGGCAGGTCGAGACAGAGGCAGGCAAAATGCACTTTTCGATGCAGGATACATACAAAAACATCATACGCATCAGCGAAACGCGGATTATTCTCAACGATTCGGACGGCAACAGATATTCAATAAAGGACGTTTCTGCACTTGACAGAAAGAGCTATCGCAAGATAGAATTGTATTTATAAAAATGAGTATTAAAGCATTAAGTGACCGCAAAAAGCGAGGCGAGCGAAGCAAAGAACTGCCCGAGATCAAGGCTGTCAAGGACGAGCTCGCCAAAATATGCGGCGACAAAAAGGCGGTCTTTGCCTGCACATTGGGTGACGGCAAGCGCGTTTTTGCGGCGGCGGCATATACAGAGGGCTTTCTGTGGTACAAGCTGCTCGGCGAGCCCGAGATAAAAATGTCGCTCGACGGCATAAAAACAGTTAAATATGTCAATTCGGTCGGCTGCTGCTCGATAGAATACACATCGGCAGACGGCATAGAGCGAGAATTTTGCCGCTCTGATATGTCGTCGTCAAAGTCGATGATGCGCCTTGCGACGCTTGCAAATGCGTTCGTCACCAAGACAGAGGTGCATAACGAAGAGGAGGCGTGCTGCCCCAAATGCGGCAAACAATATCCGCGCGGGTCGCACACCTGTCCGCACTGCGTCAACAAGCGCAAGCTCTATTCGCGTATACTGCCGTTCGCAAAGCCTTATTCGTTCCGGATCATAATGACAGCGATATTGCTTTTGCTCGGCACTTGCATCAGCGTTGCATTGCCCAAGATAAACGGTGCCATGGTCGATGGCTATCTGTCGCCCACCGCAAGCAATTTAGGGCATCCGAATGCCGAAACAGAATATCTGCTTTTGGTGCTTGCGACTGCCGCCTGCGGACTGCTGACCGCAGTTTTCAATATGCTGAGGCGCCGTATGACCGCAAAGGCAGGCAATGGACTGCTGGTCGATATACGCTCGGCACTGTATGAAAAAATTCAAAAGCTGTCTTTGGCAGGCATAATGCGCCGCTCGGCAGGCGAGCTTATTTCAAGGCTCAGCGGCGACTCTGACACTATCAAAGAATTTCTCGTTTCGACACTGCCTGATCTGATCTATCAGGTTTCGACCATCGTTTGCGTCGGTGCGGTCATGCTGATAACCGACTTCAGACTGTCGCTGCTTGTTTTGATACCGGTCATACCGATGGCGTTCCTTTTCACCTCGGCAAGGCGCTTTGCCTTCAGCGGCTACCGCCGCCAGTGGAATGTCGAGGAGGAGGCAGGCTCTCTGCTGCACGATGTTTTCTCGGGCATCAGGGTCGTCAAGATCTTTGGCACAGAAAGGCATGAGGAGGCTCGCTTTGACAGAGCTGCAAAGCGTGTCGCCGATATTTCAAAGCGCAACGAGCTTGTGTGGAACCTGATAATGCCGTTCATGAACTTCCTTTTCAGCTTCGGTGAGTATGCCGTCATCATATTTGTCGGCAGCCGCATCATTGCGGGGCAGGAGGGCTATTCGCTCGCAACGCTCATAGAATTTACGAGCTATGTCACAACGATATACGGCCCCATCCGCTGGATGGCGTTCATGCCGCGCAGAATAGCACGCACGACAATAGCACTGACAAAGATATTCGACATTCTCGACGAGCCTATCGAGGTCAGCGACAAGACAAACGCACTCACCGAGGTCAAAGACGGCAACATCACCTTCAACGATGTTTCATTCGGCTATAACAGCTATGAAAAGGTCTTAAAGAACGTTTCATTCACTGTCGGCAAGGGCGAGATGCTGGGCATAGTCGGTCGCAGCGGCGTCGGCAAGTCGACGCTCATCAACCTCATGATGAGGCTTTACGACGTCGACGGCGGCAATATCGTCATTGACGGCAAGGATATAAAAGAATATTCGCAGCACGCACTGCGTGAGTCTATCGGTGCGGTGTTGCAGGATACATTCCTTTTCAAAGGCACGATATACAGCAACATCGCATACACCAAGCCCGATGCGACGAAAGAAGAGATATTGCGTGCATCAAAGCTTTCGGGTGCGCACGACTTTATAGTCAAGCAGCCCGACGGATACAACACCTATGTCAGCGAGGGCGGACACTCGCTGTCGGGCGGCGAAAGGCAACGCATTGCCATAGCACGCGCCATACTCAAAGATCCGCAGATACTGATACTCGACGAGGCGACCTCGGCGCTCGACACAGAGACCGAGAGGCGCATTCAGGATGCACTCGCCGCCTTGATCGAGGGCAGAACGACGATTGCCATAGCGCACAGGCTGTCGACACTTCGCAACGCAACCAAGCTTATAGTGCTTGAAAAAGGCGAAATTGAAGAGGTCGGCACGCACGACGAGCTGATGGCAAATCACGGCAGGTATTATAAGCTCGTCACCGCCCAGCGTGAGATGAGCCGTATGGCAGGCGAAATTCAGTCTGCCGAATAAAACGCTAATGCATATAAGCAAAAGGAGATCACCTATGCAAAACACTCAAAAAACAATGGAAAAGCTCGTGGCATTCTGCAAAGGCAGAGGATTTGTCTATTCAGGCAGCGAAATATATGGCGGACTTGCCAACGCATGGGATTACGGTCCTCTGGGCGTCGAGCTTAAAAACAACATCAAGCGTGCATGGCTGCGCAAGTTTGTGCAGGAGAGCGGCTATAATGTCGGACTCGACAGCGCAATACTCATGAACCGTGAGGTATGGGTCGCTTCGGGACACGTCGTCAACTTCAACGATCCTCTCATCGATTGCCGTGCGTGCAAGATGCGTTATCGTGCCGATCAGCTTATCGAGGCGTGGAACAAAGAGCACGGCATAGATATGTGCCTTGACGGCATGTCGGGCGACGAGCTGTCGGCTTATATCACAGAGCACGGCGTTACCTGCTCGTGCGGCAAGTGCGATTTCACCCCGATACGCAAGTTCAACATGATGTTCAAGACGCATCAGGGCGTCACCGAGGACAGTCAGGCAGAGGTATATCTGCGCCCCGAGACCGCACAGGGCATATTTGTCAACTTTAAAAACATTCAGCGCACCACCCGCCGCAAACTGCCGTTCGGCGTTGCACAGGTCGGCAAATCGTTTAGAAATGAGATCACCCCGGGCAACTTCATCTTCCGCATCCGTGAGTTTGAGCAGATGGAGCTTGAATTCTTCTGCAAGCCCGGCACAGAGCTTGAGTGGTTCAAGTATTGGAAAGACTATTGCCACAAGTGGCTGCTCGACCTCGGCATAAAGGATGAGAACATCCGTATGCGTGACCACGATCCCAAGGAGCTTGCGCACTATTCCAACGCGACCACCGACTTTGAGTTTATGTTCCCGTTTGGCTGGGGCGAGCTCTGGGGCGTCGCATCGCGTACCGACTTTGACTTAAAGGCTCATATGCAGCATTCGGGCGAGGATATGACCTATTTTGATCCCGAAACCAACGAAAAATACGTGCCCTATGTCGTCGAGCCCTCGCTCGGCTGCGACAGAGTTGCGCTCGCATTCCTCGTCGACGCTTATGACGAAGAGGACATCGGCACTCCCGAAAAGCCCGACACACGCACAGTCCTGCATCTGCATCCTGCGCTCGCACCCTATAAGTGCGCCGTCCTGCCGCTTTCAAAGAAGCTCAGCGACAACGCAAGACAGGTCTATACCGAGCTTTGCAAGAAGTTTATGTGCGACTTTGACGATGCAGGTTCGATCGGCAAGCGCTATCGCCGTGAGGACGAGATCGGCACACCGTTCTGCGTAACCTATGACTTTGACACCGAGAACGACGGCTGCGTCACAGTCCGTGACCGTGACAGCATGGAGCAGGTTCGTATGCCCATATCCGAGGTCGCAGACTATATCGCCAAGGCATTGGAGTTCTAAAAAAGCGTATATCAAAAAAAGAGCCGTCGGCTCTTTTTTTGTGCTTGATATTCTCATCGTTTGTATGTATAATGAATTGTATTTCTTATCAATGGAGCGTTATATGAAAAGGATAACAGCAGAATTTATCAAATCGATACTCGCGGGCGTGATGATCTCGATCGGCGGCACGGTGTTCCTGTCGTGCGAAAACAGGTATGTCGGTGCATTCTTGTTTTCGGTGGGGCTTGTTGCCGTCGTCATGCTGGGATTAAACCTCTATACAGGCAAGATTGGCTATGTCTTTGACAACGACAAAGCATTTGCCGTCGACACTGCGCTGTCGATATTGGGCAACCTCGTCGGGTGTATTGCCGTCGGACTGATGCAAAGCTCAAAGGGCAACGTCGCCTTGATAGTCACCGCCAAGCTGGATAAGAGCATCCCGTCGCTTTTTGTCGATGCGGTGCTTTGCGGAGTGCTGATATTTGTCTGCGTCGATATTTATAAGAAAAAGAACACGCCCATCGCGATACTGCTCTGCATACCCGCCTTCATACTCTGTGGCTTTGAGCATTCTGTCGCCGATATGTTCTATTTTGTGAATGCACGCGTGTTCACTGCCGAAGCGGCACTGTTTTTGCTCATAGTTGTTTTGGGCAACGCCGTCGGCGGACTCGTTATTCCCGTGTCGCTCAAGCTTGCAAACAGGCTCGGCAAAGAATAAAAACCAAAAATCAAAGGTCGGTACGGCATGGCCCGCACCGACCTTTTTGTTATTGCTTTTTGACCATGGGCAGCTTTGCAACTGCGACAGCACCTATGATGGTTATAATGATCTCGGGTATCATATAACAGCCGTTGTAGACAGTTGAATAAACCAACGCAAGTGACCAACCGCTGAAGGTCGACATTACCCACGAGGCGAACCCTGTTTCGGCAAAGACGGTTTCGGTGAAGAACCACTCGGCATACGAGCCATAGAATAACGCACCCGAGGCGATGTGCAGCACATAGCGTACCGAGAGCGCTATGAGCACGCCAAGCACAAGCGAGGTCGTTTTTTTGAATTTGTTTCTGCATATTCCGCCGAGCGACATTGCCATATAAGCGAGCACATAGTCTATCAGCACGATGACGATCGCTTTTATCAGCCACATGCCGCCTTCGTCGGGAACAAATATCCCCGAAACGGTGCTATAACCTGTCAGCATCTGCAAAACAGCATACACTACGCCTGCCTTGAGACCCCATTTCACGCCGTACATCCACGAAACGAGCACCAACGGCAGCATCGAGCAGATGGTTATAGTGCCGCCGAAGGGCGGGTTTAAGAACGGAATAAGGTCGCAGATGACTGCGATGGCTGTTCCAAGTGCGATCATGACGGCAGTCGTGACGAGTTTTTTGGTTTTGGTTTGCATAAAAAGATCCTCCGTTTATCATAAAACAAACGGAGGATGCAAAAAACAGCCTATAATCAAAATCCCTTCGACGGTACTAACCGCATCAGGTTCGTCGGGTATGATCTCAGCCGCAAAAGCAGCACCCCGTTTGAATTATTATTGATTTGTATCTTGACTTGATTCTATCACAGAATAGGTGTCTTTGTCAATAGCCGGAGCGGAAATTTCTTGTCCGATCGACTTGATCTTTACTCTGATGCGCACATTGACATCGAGTCGATAGTCCTCGATGTTCTGCTGCGCACCTGCCGCGTATGGCGGAGTGTCATAAAGCGAGATCGTGTATGACAGTTGCCAACCTGTGACGAGATCATCGCTGACTGTGTATTCGCAATCGAGGTCAGAATACTTTGTCAGTTCTTTCTGCGGCTTTCTGAGTGCGGCGAGCGTATAGATATTGTCGCCGACAGTGCTTTTTTCAAATTCTGCCATATTCTTGGCAGTGAATTTATAAAGCGTGCCGCTTTCGTTGCTTGAAGAGGCAAGGCCTGTAACATTGACGTCTGCGATGTCGGGGACTGTGGCATATATCGTCTGTCCGATAACAGAAGCAAAATCGCATTTTATCTGATATTTGTCGTCGCCCTCGGCGTTAAAAAGCGTTTCGCCGTCATAATATTCTGTCTCGTGCCACGCATCGCCGAGATATGTCTGCGAGCTGTCGCGAACGACCAGCCTGTTTGACTTATCGACCGAATAGGTGCCGTTGAGATACAGCAGGCTCACAGAGCCGTCGGAGAGTGCGAGCTCGATATAAAAGTTGGCAGAATATTTTTCGAGTGCCGCCGTTTTGTCGGCTGCCTCTTTGACAGGCTCAAACGAAACGCTCGGGGCGCAGGACTGCACCGAAACGCATATTATTACGCACAGCAGCAGGCATACAAAACAGTTTTTCAGCTTCATGAACGTGAGACCGTCTTGCCCTCAGAGAGCAACTGCACATTGTATTTGACGGTGTTGACTGTGTCAAGCAGCACATAATACTTGCCCTGTCCGTCGATGGTATAATAAGCCTTGCTCGTGGTGACACGATAGAACACCATTTCGGGGCTCTTGCTTGCTCCGTCGACCTTAACTCTCAGCACCTCGGCGGGTTCGCCGTCGCCTGCTGAATACTCGCCCTTGATGGTCATGCTGATGAGCGAAACATAGGTGTATCTGAAGCTTGGCAGATCGACCTCTTTGCCGTCGTGCGTGACACCGCTAAGCTTGCCGTCGTCGCCCTTTTTGAGCAAGAACTCATAGGTCTTGCCGCCAAAGGTGAAGGTGAGCTTGTCGATCTCGTCGATATACATCGACAAAAGGTTGTGGTCGATATAGTCGACAACGTCCCACGGCAGCCATTCTGCTGTTTCGTTGGTTATCTTTGCGACTATGTCGGTGCAATATTCGTCGTCGTTCTTGAGGCTCTTGATGATGGAATAAGCATACCAGACGCCGCTCTCGGACGATTGCTTTAAATAAACCGTGCTGCGCCAGCCTCCAAACTCAAACGAAACCGCCATATCGGGCTTGTCGAGTCCGTATTCTGCGAGTGCGCTCTTGCTGAGCGTTGCAACATCGGTCGGGTCGTCGCATATGCCTGTGCGAACCACCTTGTCGCCGACAAGCGTGCCGATCGACTGCAGGAAGGTCGTCTGGAAGTTGGATGAATCTGTATAAACAAAATTCTTGCCCTCGGGGATATACGAGATCGGGTCGGTTATCGACCACGAACCCGTGAGCGCATCGACAGGCTGGCAGTCGATGTCGCCTGCAAACACCTTGATCTCGTCCATGACGATATATTTGCCTGCAGGAGCGGTGAAAATAAGCCTTACATACTGCACTGCTTCTGGCGACTCAAAATCGAGGGTGTATTTTTTGTATTCCTTGTTGCTCTGCGAGGGGGCAACAGTCGTTTCAAGCTCTTTAAAGGTCTCGCCGCGGTCTGTTGAAACAGCAACACGCATACTCTCGGGGAGATATGCGCCCGTGCTCTCGTCACGCAACATACCGAATTCAAGCCTATACTTGCCGTCTGTCGCATAGTTGATGAGGCAGACATCGACATAAAACTCATTCTTGTCGCTCGACTTGATGCCTGCAAACAGCGAGCCGTCGTTCCAGGTCGAATAAGCACCCGTGAACATCTTTTTGTCGCTCAGAAGCGTTGCGACTTCGGTGTCGGTCTTTTTACCGTCCGACGAGGTAAGCTGATAGGGTGCTGCGTTTGATGACAGCGAGATGAGGCTGAATTGCTTTGCATTCAGCTTGACGCTGCTGTCAAACCAGTTGATAACGATGTTGTGGATGTTTGAGATATCCTGCGTCTGCGTGATAGGATAAACGAGCAGTGCGGTGAGATAATCACCCACAGGCAAAAGAAGCGAATCATTCAGATCCTGTGCAGGTAAGAGATAAACATGGTCTTTGCCTACATATCTTGCATAATAGTAAGAGCCCGAGGGATCAAGCTTGCCGATTATGACCTTGTGCGCCGCACCGCCTGTGGTGACGAGCGTAAACGAGCCGTTGCCGCTGCCGTCCTCCTCGAGTCCGTATTCCGCAAAGCCCTTGTGATCCTTGACCTTGCCTGCAGAAAGCACATACGTTGCGTTGACCACGAGCTGCGAGAACTTCTCTTTGTCATAGCCGACGAATTCTGCACCTGCAAAAACCAGCGAGCTCGAGTCGCCTGATTGTTGACGAACGACCTTATAGGTGCCGTTTTTGTTGTTGACGGTCAGCGTTTGAATATCGTCGCGCGACAGCTTGGGGAACAAAAATGCGTTGCCGCCTTTGCCCGCTGTGGTGTCGCCGTCGGTATCGTAGCCTTCGAGCGCAAAGAGATGCGTTTCGACCGCCTGTTTGCCGTCAAGCTCAAGCATCATATTCAAAAGCATGCTCTCGGCGTTGGTGGCATATGCCGTGCCGTCGTCAAGATAAAGATAAAAATCGGAGTATTTGACAGCTTTGCTGCCGCCCTGACCTGTTACGGTCACGCCGGATAGCTCTTTGCTGTCGTTGAATTCTATCGAAATATTGCCGTTTGCAGCCGCAAGCGACTTTGCAAACATATAGATATGGTCACGAGTGACCGACGTTGTTACGTCGGTCTCTCTGCCGTCAAAGGTTATTGTATATTTGTTTTCGAGCGTTGCCGCTGCCGATGCGGTATCGTCCGCCAGCGTATAGCTGTCGTCGCTCGCAGTCTGGTCGATATCGCTTGTCGGCTTTAAGATCGCATAGCCGACGAACAGCAATATCGCGGCGAGAAAGACCGAAACAATGATGATCAACTGCTTTTTCATCACATATGTCTCCTCTTGATAAACACGATGATGCCTGCGATGAGCAGTATCACGGGCGCAACCGCCGAGATGAGCACCGTAAGTGCCTTGGCAGTGCCTGTCTCTATCTCGATAGAGTCAGAAAGCAATTTGCGCGATTTGATATCGGGGTTATAGCGTTCGTTGTCGATGAGCCTTGCCGCACAGCTTATAAGGCTGCTGTTGGCATATGATTTTGCAAGATAATCGTCTGATGCAAAATCCGTCGAGCCCACGAGCAAAACATATTGATATATCTGCGTGTTATAATGCGTGTCGCCCTCGCTCTTATAATTCATGTATCTCGACATGAGCATGAGCGGCATTGCGTGAGGATCTGAATCCTCGGTTATCGTGGTCTGTCCGTCTTTGTAGGTATAGCGTGAAACAGCCTCTGCCGAGGTGTCGATGACATGCTCGACGGTAACGCCCTTGCGTGCCTGCGACTCGTCGGCGATAAGCTCTACCGCATTGTTAAAGACAGACTTTTCACCACTGCCCGAAACGGCGTTTTTGAATACCTGATAGGCATAGCCGTCGCTCGCACCGATATATTCGCCGACTATCGCATAGCCGTCAGAGCCCTGCAACGACTTGTTTTCGTCGTGCAGCTTGTGATAGGGCTTATAGCCGATGCCCCAATATTCGAGCAGGTATTCCTGCAGGTTGGGCAATTCGGGGGTCGAAGCGTCGACAAAGACCAAGAGGTTGTTGTATTTCGCCACAAATTCTTCGATCTTTTCGATCTCGCTCTTTGCATCGGGTCTTGCAGGATCATAGCCCAGGAAGTCTGCGGTGGGCTTATAGATGATAAGCGTTCTGGTCGACTCGGGGATCTCTTCAACCGAGAGGTCGACGTCGGTAACAGAATAGCCCGCATCGAGATATATCTCTTTGAGCTTCATGCTGTCGGTGACACTCTCGCCGTGCTTGACGGTGAATGCAACATTCTGCGGCTCTTTTTTTGAGCACTGCAGGAATGCGGCGGTGTATTTGAGCTCGCCGTTGAAGGCATAAAGCTCGTTGTTTTCGTTGACCTGATAGAATGCGTCGAAGGTGAGCACACGATAGTGATATTTGCCCTCGATTATGACATTCTCTGCGGTTATCGTCGTGCCGGACTGCTCGAGGTATTTTTCGACCGAAGCAGGGTCACGCGAGATGTCGAGATATTTTATCGAGATCCTGTCGGGATACATCTCGGCATATGCTTCTGCAAGGTCACGGACATAGCGGACGTATACATTCGATTCAAACAGGTCGCGTGCCGCACAGAAGTTGATGGTGAGCTTATAATCCTCGCTCTCTGCGAACAGAGAATCAAGTATTGTCTTTGAATCGTCGCTGATCGATGCAAACTCCTCTTCCGACAGGTCAACTCTGAGTCCTGCCGAAAGGTTCAGCGAAGAAAGCAGCAGGTTGAGTGCCAGAACCAGCGCAATAAAGCCGCAGGTCAGCACTATGCTTACCGTGCCGTATTTAAAGCGTGAGGATTTTAAAAATTTATTCCAGTTCATATCGTTGCCTCCTCACGCTCAAGCCCAACGGCGCTTTTCATACACTCTGACAGTGAGGAAAAGGAATACCGCGGCGAAGCTTATATAATAGATGATAGATGTCACGTCGAGCACCTCGTTGGCAAACGGCACGTATCTCGACGAGAACGAGAACCATTTGAGCGCAACTCTTATCCACTCGACCGAGACCATCTCGGCGAGCAGGTCGACGAGCACCGTCGAGACCGTCACGCCTATGCTGGTGACTGCGGCGATGAGCTGGTTCTCGGTCAATGCCGACAAAAACAGTCCGATCGCAAGGAATGCACAGCCCACAAGGAATATGCCGAGTATGTTGGCGAATATTACAGAGGGGTTGGGCTTGCAGAATATATAGAGCAGGAAGAAGTTGAACGAGTTGACGATGAACGTCACTGCATATATGGTGACTGCGGCAAGATATTTGCCCATGACCATGCCGGTTATGGAAACGGGCGAGGTGAGCAATATCTGCTCTGACTTTGAGCGCCTGTCCTCAGAGAACAGCTTCATCGTCAGGAGCGGCAAAAGCACCGCAAAAACTATGATGAGGTATACAAAATACTGCGATACTGCGTTTGTGCTGTCCGCACCGTTGCTCAGCAGTGTCAAATAGCTGAAAAGCAGACCCGAAACGGCAAGAAACATGCCGCAGAAGATATAGCCTATCGGCGTGATGAAATAAGACTTTAGCTCGCGCTTATAAATAGCACCCATATCATCTCACGACCTTTCTCTTTGCTTTTTTGCCGCCTGCGGCAGCAGCCGAGTCGCCCTCGTTGTTGATGAGCTTTAAGAATATATCCTCAAAGCCGAGCTCCATGCCCTCGACCGAAACGAGCGGCCAATTGTTTTTGGCACACATAAAGAACAGCGGCTTGCGTATATCCACACGAGGCTCTGACTCGAGCATAAAGCTGACGCTGTCGGTGTCACGGTGTCCGAGCACAGAGGCACGCTTGACGCCCGGCATCTTTTGCAGTGCGTCGAGAACGTCCGCCTCGGGTCCGACTATGCGTACCTCAAGTCGTCTCGAGCCCTCGACTGCGTTGATAAGGTCCTCGGTCTTTTCGTTGGCAACGAGCTTGCCACCGTTGATGACGACAATGCGGTCGCAGACCGCCTGAACCTCAGGCAGTATATGCGTCGAAAGAATGACTGTGTGATCTTTGCCCAGCATTCTGATAAGGTTGCGTATGTCGACTATCTGACGAGGGTCAAGACCTATCGTCGGCTCGTCGAATATCAGCACCTTGGGGCTGTTGATGAGTGCCTGCGCAATACCCACACGCTGCTTATAGCCCTTTGAAAGGTTGCGTATGCGGCGGTCGTAAACGTCGGTGATTCGCACGACATCGCAGATCTCTTTAAGGTGCTTTTCTCTCGGCAATTTGCAGCCTTTGAGCGAATAGACGAACCTAAGATATTCTGCGACCGTCATCTCGGGGTAGAGCGGCGGTATCTCGGGCAAAAAGCCTATGTGGCGCTTCGCCTCGGTGGGGTGCTCGAGAATGTCTATGCCGTCGATGCGGGCAGTGCCCTCGTCGGCAGAAAGATATCCCGTTATAATATTGAGCGTGGTGGATTTGCCCGCACCGTTAGGCCCGAGAAATCCCAGCACCTCGCCCTGCTCGGCAGTGAACGACAGGTTTTTGACAGCCTGCTTTTTGCCAAAGCTCTTGCTGATGTTGCAAACTTCTATCATTATGCTTAAAACTCCTTATGCTGCCGTGAAATCACGGCTGTATGGGGATGTGCGTTTATTTGTTGTCGACCTTGAGCCCGAGATCGTCGAGCGCCTGCTGAGGAACCTCTGCGGGGCAAGCGGTCATAAGCTCCGAAGCGTTCTGCACCTTGGGGAATGCGATGACCTCACGCAGCGATTCTGCACCCAGCATCTGCATAACAAGGCGGTCGAGTCCGAGACCCATGCCACCGTGAGGGGGTGCACCGTATTTGAATGCGTCGAGCAGATAACCGAACTTTTCGTGAGCCTCTTCGTCGCTCAGTCCGAGCAGCTCGAATATTTTGTTCTGCAAAACGGGGTCGGTTATTCTGATAGAGCCCGACGAAAGCTCGATGCCGTTGAGCACGAGGTCGTATGCCTTGGCTCTGACATTGGCCTTGTCTGTCTCAAGATAAGGCAGGCACTCGTCAAGCGGAGCGGTGAACGGATGGTGCATAGCGAGCCATTCTCCCGATTCTTTGTCGTATTCAAAGAACGGCATTTCGACGACCCACAGGAATTTATAGCCTGTGCGCTCGATGCCTATGCGGTTTGCGGTGTGAACACGGAGCTGTCCGAGCTGCGTATAAACTGCGCTCGGGTCATCATCGGCGATAATGAGCAATACGTCGCCGTCGACGCAGTCTGCTCTCTCGCATATCGCAGCCATCTCCTGCTCGGTCATGAACTTTGCAAACGATGAGGTGGTCTGATCTGCCTTGCGGACCCATGCAAGGCCCTTTGCGCCACAGCCCTTGGCATATTCGGCGAGCTTGTCGATCTCTTTGCGTGTGAGCTCGTGCGCTTTGCCCTTGACTGTGATGCCGCAAACCTTGCCGCCATCGGCGACAGCGTTCTTAAATACGCTGAAATCGCAATTTTCGACAAGGTCGGTAAAGTCGACTATCTCCATGCCGAATCTGATGTCGGGCTTGTCGCTGCCGTAATGCTTCATGCAGTAGTCATATGTATATCTGGGAATAGGTGTCTGAATATCAACGTCGAGTGCCTCTTTGAACAATCTCTTGATATAGCCCTCAACGATGTTGTGGATATCCTCTTGGTCGACAAAGCTCATTTCAATGTCGATCTGGGTAAATTCGGGCTGTCTGTCGGCACGCAGGTCCTCATCTCTGAAGCAACGGGCGATCTGCAGGTATCTGTCGAAGCCGGCGACCATGGTGAGCTGCTTATAGAGCTGCGGAGACTGGGGAAGCGCATAAAAAGAGCCCTTGTGTACTCTCGACGGAACGAGGTAGTCGCGTGCTCCCTCAGGGGTTGAGCGTATGAGTATAGGCGTTTCGATCTCGATAAAGCCGTTTTCGTCAAAATAATCGCGCGTGATCTTGGCGACCTTGTGCCTGAAGGCGATATTTCTCTGCAAAACAGGGCGGCGCAGGTCGAGATAGCGGTGGCGCAGTCTTAATTCTTCGCCCGCCTTGGTGTCGTCGTTGATGTCGAAGGGCGGAGTTTCGCTCTCGCCGAGCACCTTGAGCTCTTCTACGAATATTTCTATATTGCCGGTGGGGATGTTGGGGTTCTTGCTGGTGCGCTCACGAACAACGCCTGTTGCGCAGAGGACATATTCGCTTCTGACGGCAAAGGCTTTTTCAAACACTTCCTTGTCGGTGTCCTCGTCGAATGCGAGCTGAACTATGCCTGTGCGGTCACGCAGGTCGATAAAGATAAGTCCGCCGAGGTCGCGCTGCTTTTGAACCCAGCCGCATACGCAAACCCGCTTTGATATATCGCTCTCGCGCAGATCTCCGCAATACTGCGTGCGGCGCGATGAGCCCAGTAATTCTGCCATGATAAGAGTCAACTCCTTGTATTTCTTATGATCGTTATTGTATTTGTCGCCCGAAAAATCATTGCTTTATAATATTAATGATATTTTCTATGCTTAAATCAGTCTTGATTCTGTCGCCTGTCTGCATATTTTGCAGCGTAGCCTCGTTCTGCTCGAGCTCGTTGTCGCCAACGACCAGCACAAAGCGTGCCTTTTGCTTGTCGGCATACTTCATCTGCGCCTTGAGCGATCTGCCGCATATGTCCGCCTCGGCGGTAATGCCGCTCTGCCTGAGGATGTTTGCATTGATCTGTGCGAAGTGCTGTGCTTTTGCACCGAGCGATGCGATATAGACATCGGGGCCCAAAGCGTCCTCGGGCATGAGTCCTTCGTTTTTGAGGCAGGCGATGAGCCTCGTGACACCCATTGCAAAGCCGACGGCAGGCAATTTGTGTCCGCCTATCTGATCTGTGAGCCCGTCATATCTGCCGCCGCCTGCGACTGCGCTCTGTGCGCCTATGCCGCCTGCGACAAACTCAAACACCGCTCCGCTGTAATAGTCAAGTCCTCTGACCACCTTGGGATCGGCAGTGTATTTGACGCCCATGTCGCCAAGCAGCTCAAGCAATCTGTCGAACTTGCTCTTGCAGTCCTCGCAGACATAGTCGACGGTGCGCGGAGCGTTCTCGGCTATCGCAATGCATTCGGGGCATTTGCAGTCGAGTATGCGCAAAGGGTTTGTTTCAAGCCTCTGGCGGCAGGTGTCGCAGAGCTTGTCCTCGTATTGCACAAAATATTCTTTGAGTGCCGCTCTGTAGGCGGGACGGCATTTTTCGCAGCCGACCGTGTTGATCTTGAGCTCGACACCCGAAAGTCCTATGCGCTTTAAAAATCCGTCGGCGAGCGCAATGACAGTCGCATCGGATTCGGGCATGTCACTGCCGTAAAGCTCTGTGCCGAACTGCCAAAATTCGCGGCTTCTGCCTGCCTGCGGACGTTCGCGCCTGAAGAAATTTGTGAAATAAAACAGCTTGAGAGGCATTGCGCCTGCATAAAGTCCGTTCTCGATGACAGAACGCGCTATGCACGCCGTGCCTTCGGGACGCAATGAAAGGCTTGCACCATCCTTGTCGATGAAGGTATACATTTCTTTTTGCACGACGTCGGTGGTGTTGCCCACGCCGCGGCAGAAAAGGTCGGTGCTCTCAAAGGTGGGGAATCTTATCTCCTGAAACCCAAAGAGTCTGCACTGTTCTCTTGCGGCATCCTCGATAAACCTCCACGCAGGCATGTCCTGCGGCAGGATGTCGAGAGTGCCCTTAGGCTTTTGTATCATAAAAATCAGCGTCCTTTCATCAGCTCGCGCCAGTCGAGGTCGCCTCTGCCGAGCGCAAGTATGAGAGGCTCGACCGTGGCGATGTTGGTGGCAACGGGTACGTTATATTTATCGCAGGCCTGCATAAGACCTATTTCGGTATCGCGGTATTCTTCGTCGGACGAAGGGTCGCGCAGCAATATCAGCAGGTCGATCTCACCGTATGAGACCCTTGAGGTCATCTGCTCGATGCCGCCGTGGTAGCCTGCCAGCATTCTTTCGATGCGCAGTCCCGTCGCTTCGGCAATATATTTTGCCGTTGTCGCCGTGGCGCAGATGTTGTGACGACTGAGTATGCCGCAATACGCGATGCAAAACTCGGTGATAAGCTCTTTTTTCTTGTCATTTGCGATAATGGCGATATTCATTTTTCTCCTCCGTATAATAAAACATAGGTTTGGTGTTGTCAGATCAATCAGTTTAAATAGCTTTTGCGCTTTGACGTGCGGTATACCTTTTGGAACAAAGGAATATGCTCGCCGCATAGCCTGTGAGCGATATTCGAGAACGCAGCCTCATATGGCTTTGCCCTGCCGTTTTTGTCGCCTGACAGCGACAATAGCCCCGACTCCTGATCGATGGGCAGATGCTCATCGAAGGGGACGATGCCCAGCAGTTGCAGCGAGGACGCTCTGATGATGTCTATTGCATCGGGCAACGTGCCGTCGTCCGCAGCGCCTTTGTGATAGCCGTTGATGATCAGCTTTGTGCTTGCCAGGTTGGCACCGGCAAGAATGCGTGCCGCCTTCTCGGCTGCCCGCACAGACAGCGATTGGTGTATCGAAACCACCACCGCCTGATCGGCGACCGACAAAAAGCCCTTGTAATGCTCGGTCATGTCTGCGCCGCTGTCTATAAGCACTGCGTCATAACGTTCTTTTGCATCCGCAAACACTTTGCGATAGCATTCGAGCGGGATCTTCTCTTCAATAAAGCGCATGGGTGCAGGCAAAAAGTCAAGGTTCTGAAACGGGTGCGATACTGCATTGTCAAAGTCGCAGTCGCCTCTCAAAACGTCACTGCAATCAAACAGCACGTCATTCTCGAGCCTGAGCACCATGTCCATACAGCGCATACCAAAGTCGCCGTCGACCACGAGCACTCTTTTGCCGGATGCGGCAAGACATGACGCGATGTTGGCGGTGACGGTGGTCTTGCCAACTCCGCCCTTGAATGCTGTCACAAACGTTATTCTGCCCATGCGTCCGCCTCCTTTTTGCATATGCGTTTTTTGGATATTATCCGCCGCATACTTATAGATATAACATTTTACCACCAAACCGCCTCTATGTCAATAATTATAACTGTAGTTTGGGCAATAAAAAAATCAGAGCTTTTTGCAAATTGACTATTGCAATTTGTCGAAAGCTGTGGTAAAGTAAGTCAAACAGTTTTTAAGGGGCGGTGCTGTGACACCGACAAGACGATCATATGCCTGCACGCCACAGGTGTGCCACCAAGTCTTTCAGACCTGCCCGCAAACTGCGAGGCAGGCTTTTTTATGCCTTTTGCGACAATTGCGACAAAGGAGGAGCGGCTTGATGTATTCAATTAAGTCTCAGCTTATGAATGACAAGGATATCGAGCGCACCGTTCTGCGCATCTCGCATCAGATAGTCGAGAAGTGCTCTGAACTCGATTCGGTCTGCATCATCGGCATCAGGCGGCGCGGCGTGCCGATAGCACGCATGATAGTCGACAATCTGTCACACATCAGCGACCTTTCGACAGAGCTCGGCGAGCTCGACATAACGCTTTACCGTGACGACCTCAAGGCACTTTCAGAGCAGCCGACAGTCAACGCAACATATGTCCCGTTTGATATAACAGGCAAGACGGTGATACTCGTCGACGATGTGATATACACGGGCAGGACGGCAAGGGCGGCGATAGATGCGCTGTTTAAGCTCGGCAGACCCGCTTGCGTCAAGCTGTGCGTTCTGCTCGACCGTGGACATCGCGAATTGCCTATACGAGGCGATTTTGTCGGCAAGAACGTGCCGACCTCAAAGCATGAGCTGATAGCCGTGCGTATGCCTGAATTTGACGGCGTATGCGAGGCGGTCATTCTCGACGATCAACAAGGGCTAAGTTAAAACTAAAATAAACTTAAAGAAATCAAAGGAGCAAGACAACAATGAATCTTGTCTATGGAGTCAAAGACAGACCCAAGTTTGGCGAAGTCATCGTTTTCGCCTTCCAGCAGTTGCTCGCAATACTTGCGGCAACAATCGCAGTTCCCTCGATCATCGGCAACGGTATGGATCAGGCAGCGGCACTTTTCGGCGCAGGTGTAGGCACCATCGTTTACCTGCTGTTCACCAAGTTCCGCAGCCCCGTTTTCCTCGGCTCGAGCTTTGCATTCCTCGGCTCGATGGGCGCGGCCTTTGCAGGCGCGGTTTCGACGTCGGTCGTCGGCTATGTAGGACTCATCATCGGCGCACTTTGCGCAGGCCTCGTTTATGTTATCATCGCAATCGTGGTTAAGTTTGTAGGCGTCAACTGGATCAACAAACTTATGCCCGCAGTCGTCATCGGACCGACTGTCGCCATCATCGGACTTTCGCTCGCAGGCAACGCAGTCAGCGACCTCACCAAGGGCAAGGTGCTTGTTGAAGGTGTTTCGACCGCCGATCCCCTTGTCGCACTCTTTTGCGGACTTGTCACTCTGATCGTTGTCGTTCTCTGCTCGGTCTACGGCAAGAAGATGGCAAAGCTCATCCCCTTCATCATCGGCATACTTGCAGGCTATGCAGTAGCTGCAATATTCACCGTGGTTGGCATCTCAACAAACAATCTCGCACTCCAGATTATCGATTTCTCTGCATTCCAGAATATGCAGATCATCCACATGCCCACATTCACCTTCGTCGAAGCCTTCAAGGGACTTGAGGCCGTCACCGGCGAATACATAATAAGCGTTATAGTCGCATATGCCCCTGTCGCATTCGTTGTTTTCGCAGAGCATATCGCTGACCACAAGAACCTCTCGAGCATCATCGGTCAGGACCTCCTCGAAGAGCCCGGTCTGCACAGAACCCTGCTCGGCGACGGCATCGGCTCGATGGCAGGTGCATTCTTTGGCGGCTGCCCCAACACCACCTATGGTGAGTCGGTCGGCTGCGTAGCCATCACCGGCAACGCATCTATTATCACGATACTTGCTACCGCGATAATGTGCATCGTTATCTCGTTCTTTGGACCTTTTGTAACCTTCCTCTCTTCGATCCCCAACTGCGTCATGGGCGGCGTTTGCGTAACGCTCTACGGCTTCATCGCAGTTTCGGGTCTTAAGATGATCCAGGTCGTTGACCTCGGCGACAACAGAAACCTCTTTACCGTTGCAGTCATTCTTATCTGCGGCATCGGCAACCTCTCTGTTTCGTTCGGCGCAGTCACCATCACCTCGATCGCTTGCGCACTCATCCTCGGCATCATCACAAACATTATTGCCGGCAAAAGAGACAACTGAGCAAAGCAATAAATAAACCGATATAACAAAAATCCGGGCGAGCCAAACGGCACGTCCGGATTTTTGATTAGAGAAAAACTGAATAATGAAAAAGCGAGTCGATAGCAAATTAATAATGTGGCGGCTGTGCGCCGAACCGAAAAAGTGTTTTGTCAGTCCATCTTGCCCAAATAGATGGGCGATTTTTTGCCGAGGAAATAGTTTTTTATGACCTCGCGCATCTCGACTGGATAAAGCGGCTCCTGCATGATGTTGTCGATAGAGATCCACTTTGTGCCCACCTGATGAACATCAAGCTCTGTGGGCTCGCACTTTTCGCCGACGGTGTTGCATACGAACATAAATTCTATGCGATGCGAGTTGTCGGTAAAGCCTTCGCGAATAAACAGCAGGCTTTGAGGCTCGACATCATAGCCGGTCTCTTCTTTGACCTCGCGCTTGAGCGCCTCGAGCATCATTTCGTGCGGCTCCTGACCTCCGCCGGGAAGTGTATAATATGTTTTGCCGTCCGCAAGATTGTCTGACACCAGCAATTTGGTACGGTTGATTATAATAGCTTTGATCGAATTTTTAAGCTGCATGGCAATAGCACCTCACTTTAATTGCATATTACCACAAACTTTTCGCAAAGTCAATGCACATTATGACGAATAATGTCAAATAACGCAGTACCACGATATGCATATTCTGCATAACAGTGGCATATGTTTTGTGCGAAAGGGTGATTTTTATATGAAACACATCAAAACGAATTGTAAGCATCATAACAGACCGCATTTCATCAGGGTGCTTTGCTCAATGCTTTTGTGCCTGATCTTTATGCAGCAGTCTGCATACGCTTCGGGCGAGCCGAGCGACGACACTGTTTTTGGATTTGAAGAGGAAGCAGGCGGTGCGGAATATGTCATCGCCGATTATTGGCTCGAAACGGCACAGTTCAAGGGTGACCACGACGTCAAAAGCGCAGTGCTTTGCGAAGCAAGCTCGGGCAAGGTGCTTTATCAAAAAAATCAGGACGACAGACTGCCGATAGCATCTGTCACCAAGGTCATGACCATGCTGCTGACTATGGAGGCGATCGACGACGGCAGGCTTAAATATTCGGACACAGTGACGGTTTCGGCACACGCCGCATCGATGGGCGGCTCGCAGATGTACCTTGAGGTCGGCGAAACAATGACTGTCGACGACATGCTCAAGGCGATAGCCGTCGCCTCTGCCAACGATGCGGCAGTCGCCATGGCAGAGCATATCGCAGGCACCGAAGAGGGCTTTGCTGAGCTTATGAACGAGTGCGCCGAGCGGCTCGGCTGCAAGAACACGCATTTTGTCAATGCGAGCGGTCTGCCCGCCGACAACGCCTATTCGTCGGCTCTTGATGTCGCACTTATCACGAGAGAGATATTAAAGCACAAAGACATACTCAAATACACATCGATCTGGACAGATTCGCTCAGAAACGGTGCATTCGGGCTTGCCAACACCAACAAGCTCATCAGATACTACAAGGGTGCAAACGGAATGAAGACCGGCTATACCGACGAGGCAAAATATTGCCTTTCGGGCACGGCAGAGCGTGACGGAATGACGCTTATCGCCGTGGTGCTTGGCGGAGTCACGAGCGACGAAAGGTTTGCCTGTGCAAAGTCAATGCTCGATTATGGCTTTGCGACCTACAGGCTTGTCACCGCTCATGCCGAGATCCCCGAAACGGTTAGGGTCACGGGCGGCAGACAAAGGCAGGTAAAAACACATTTCGAGCCGCTTTCGCTGCTTGACAGCAAGTCGGGCTCGGGAATCAAAGCCGATGTTTATATAAACGAAGCTGTCAAAGCACCTGTTGCCGAGGGTGACAGGGTCGGCTATGTCATCTACAGATCGGGCGGCGAAGAGCTGGCAAGGGCTGATATAACCGCGGCAGAGACGATTATTGAGGCGGACTTTGGATTTTTGCTGCTCGAAACTGTCAAAAATGCATTTTTGATCTCGCATTGTGATTGACTTATCAAAGATTTTAGAGTATAATGCCGTGTAAATGATCTTAAACTCAAGAGAAGGAAGTCATTATGATAAAACTAAGATATTCGCATTTAAAGGGTGTCTCTAAGGCAGACCTCGACGCATTAAAGCCTCAGCTTGAGCTTGCCGATCAAAAGATCAGGCAAAAGAACGGCGAGGGCAACGACTTTGTCGGCTGGATAGACCAGCCCATATGCTATGACAAGGATGAGTTCGCACGCATAAAAAAAGCGGCAGAGCGCATCAGACAAAACAGCGATGTATTGCTGGTCGTCGGCATCGGCGGCTCTTATTTGGGAGCAAGAGCGGTCATCGAATTTTTGCACGGTGCTTATTATAACAGCCTCAAAAAGCCCGAGATATATTTCATCGGCAATTCTTTTTCGCCCGACGAAATAACCGAGGTGCTGTCGCTGTGTGACGGCAAGCGTGTCGCAGTCAATGTTATCTCAAAATCGGGCACTACCACCGAATGTGCGGTCGCATTCCGCATAGTGCGCAAATATATGCAGTCGAGATATTCCGAAGCAGAGCTCAAAGAACGCATTTTCGCCACGACAGATAAGTCGCGCGGCGCACTCCGCAAGCTTGCCGATACAAACGGCTATGAAACCTTTGTTGTTCCCGACGACATCGGCGGCAGATTCAGCGTGCTTACGGCGGTCGGACTTTTGCCTATCGCAGTCAGCGGAGCAGACATCGATGCGCTCATGCAGGGCGCAGCCGACGAGAGAGCAAGACTGTTTGAGCAGGGCATAAGCAACGATGCATATACTTATGCCGTGCTGCGCAACGCATATCTCGCAAAGGGCAGAAGCTGCGAGGTTCTGGTCAGCTATGACCCCTGCTTTAAATATATGTGCGAGTGGTGGAAGCAGTTGTTCGGCGAGAGCGAGGGCAAGGATAAAAAAGGACTTTTCCCCGCAAGCGTGATATTCTCGACTGACCTGCATTCGCTCGGTCAGTTCATTCAGGACGGTTCTCCCGTGCTTTTCGAAACAATCTGCCGCAACACCGTTCCTGCAAAATTACCGCTCGTGCCCGAGGATGAGGACGGCGGCGACGGGCTCGATTATCTTGCAGGCGTCAGCCTTTCCGAGATAGGTCAGAATGCGCTTGAGGGCACTATGCTCGCACACAGCGACGGCGGCACAGACAGCATCGTCATTGACTATGACGGCAGGAACGAGCATACGCTCGGCGAGCTGATATATTTCTTCTTTATTTCCTGTGCAGCATCGGCATATATTCTCGGTGTCAACCCGTTCAACCAGCCGGGCGTCGAGGCTTATAAGCGCAATATGTTCGCTTTGCTCGGCAAACCGGGATATGAAGAGATAAGAAATCAGCTTATATCGCAAAAGCCTGATTTTAATGCTTGACTTTTTGCATAGTAATAGGTTAAAATAGGATAACAAACAAAAACGGAGGTTTATCATGGTTCAATTACTCGTCGGCAAAAAAGGTTCCGGCAAGACCAAGACACTTATTAGTGAGGTCAATAAAGCATCGGGTGAGAGCAATGGCGCAGTCGTCTGCCTTGAGTACGGCAAATCGCTTACTTTCGACATAAGCTCTCGCGCACGTCTGGTCGATGCACTCGAATACGACATTTCCGATGCAAAGTCGCTTTATGGCTTTGTGTGCGGTATGCTCGCTGCCAACTATGACGTCACGCATATTTTTATAGATAATTCCTTAAAGCTCTGCGGCGGCGACAAGCAGCAGTTTATCTATTTCGCTCAGGCTATCAACAATGTGGCAAAGAGCAACAGCGTTGTCTGCGTTATGAGCGTTTCAATGGAAGCAGAAGAATTGCCCGAAGAGCTCAGAAGGCTCATTCGCACCAATGAATAAGCAGGGGTTTATCAAAAACAGTCTGCTGCGCGCAGGTGGCTGCTATTTCGTGGGCAGCATGGTATATCTTGCGCTCGTTTCAGGGACGACCAGGGGCACGGCAACGACAGGTGCACTTGCATCGCTTTTGCTGACTAAGCTGCTTGTTTTGGCAGGCTTTGCCCTGATATTCGGCTTTTCGTATTTTATATTCGACACGCGGCTCGGCAAGACTGCCGCACGCACACTGCATCTGCTGGGGCTGATGGTCTTTTGGGTCGCAGCCTTTATGCTCATGGGCAGTGCCGTCGAAGGCTTCAGCGGCAAATTGCTCAACATTCTCGTTGCGATAGCGATATATCTGGTCGCCTATCCTCTCGGAATGCTGGTGCATTCGCTTATCAAAAAAATCAAATAATCAAATAACAAAGCAAGGCTCCCCATTAAACACAGGGAGCCTCTGCGCTATAAAAAGCAAAAAACAAAAGGAGCATTTAAAACTATATGAAGACTCTCAAGATCTCTGGCTTTAACTGCAACCGCGGTGAGGATCAACTCATCATCTACAACAACGGCGGACACACCACCGGCACCAACGTTTACGGCTGCGAGGCAGTCGTGGGGCCTGACGGCATAGTTATCTCTGTCGGCGGCAACGACAAAATGATACCTGTCGGCGGCTTTGTCGTTTCGGCACACGGCGTTATGGCGGGCGAGATAAAAAAAGAGCTCGTTCCCGGCACGTGGGTCAACGCAAGCATGGAATTCATGCATATAGAATACAACCTCGACGAGGCTGCTACCGAAAAAATATTTATTCAGAAATTAGAGAACATCAAGGCACGCCTTGATGCTATCGTCGACGAGCTCACCGAGGCGCAGATCGCAAACATCAAAAACCTTATGCTCGAGGCGACCGAGCAGGCAAAAGAGGGCGACTATGACAAGGCGAGCGACACGCTCGACATGGCGTATTGCTATACCGCAGCAAGCACCGAGGGCGAGATACGCGCTGTCTGGCACCGCCCCAGAGAGCATTCCGATGCCGAGGTCGATGCATATGTAAAGAGGTTCGCTGACGCGGGCTTCAACCTTATGCTCATCGAAACAAACTATGAGGGCTATTGCAACGCGATCAAGTGCAGATATGACTTTTTGCCGATACGCAGGGGCTATGAGAGCTTCGACGTCATACAGAGCTATATCGATGCAGGCAAGCGCCACGGCGTAAAGATACACGCATGGGTCGAGGACTTCTTCTTCGGCGTTCAGGGTGCGGGCTGCCCGATGGCGGAAATGCATCCCGAGCGCATGGCACGCGACAGGAAGGGCGGTATGCTGCTCGACGGCTATGATACCTTCTATTTCCTCAATCCCGCACTGCCCGAGAATAGACAATTGCTGCTCGATATGTACCGCGACATACTGCAAAACTATGATTTCGACGGCATACAGCTCGACTATATCAGATACCCCGTCATCAAGGACATCGACCACACCGCAGGCTTCGAGCCGCAGACCATCGAGATGTTTAAGGCAGAAACGGGTATAGACCTTAGAGAGATAGAATCGATCAGCGACCCGAGATGGGAGAAATTCTGCTATTGGTGCGCCAATATCATCACCGCATATGTCGGCGAGGTTCGCAAGATGGTCGACGAGTTTAATAAGAGCGGCAGAAACATCGAGCTTTCGACCGCTATATTCGGCGAACGCCACAAGGCAATAATGTTTAAGTGCCAGGATTGGTGCACTTGGGCGGATAGAGATTGGCTCGACTTCGTTTCGCCGATGGCTTACTTCGCCGACCCCGAGGATATACGTAAAGAGGTTCAGCATATGGTCGAAAACTACGGCAAGGCACCTAATGTCGCCGGCATCTCGCCGATGTATAACCGTATGCCGATAATCGAAACGACCCGCCAGGTCGAGGCTTGCCGCGAGGCAGGCGCAAAAGGCGTTGCGTTCTTTGAGGCCACCGCTTGCACCGATAAACAGATCGAAGTCCTCACAAACGGAGCGTTTAGAAAGAGATAATTTTCGCATATATGGCAAAAATGCGGATATTTGTTATTGTCCATAACTTAAAAAAGTGGGTCGTAAGACCCACTTTTCAGCCTGAAGAACCGCCTGAGTGAGGCGGTTCTTTCGTATTTAAAAGCGTTGTATAGTGCAAA
>CAZNCN010000013.1:0-57259 GCA_964571635.1 uncultured Ruminococcus sp.
GCAAATTGAATAGCTCAAAACCGCCCCCGACAATTTTTTCTGTCGGGGGCGGTTTGATTATACGGTATGTTATTTAATCAATTCAAAACGGCTTTTTCGAGGGTGGGATAAAAGAGTGCTATGGCGTCGGCATATGTTTCGGCGGCAGTTTTAGCGCCGAGGGTGACGGCGACGACGCTATCGCCCTTAATATTTGCAGTTGCGATTAGGCAATTGAGGTCATCCGAAAGCGACCACGCCAAAAGTCCGTTGGCATAGTCGAAATACTGCGCTGACGACTTATTGTCGAGCATCTTATTATTGTTATTAAAAGTGACCGACCTGCCGTTATTGAGGGTATGCGTGACCGCCTTTTGACCTGCCGACTTGATGATGAGGTCGTTTTTAAGCTGAGCGAGTGCGACCTTGCACATATCGGTGGCAGTCGAATGCTGCTTTGAGTCAAATGTTCCGTCGGGGTTTGCAAAAACGGTGTTAGAAAGTCCGAGCGATGAAGCATAGCTGTTCATCATCGAAACAAACGAAGCGACGGCGAGGCTGCTCTCCATATTCTTATCATCAGCGGTAACACGGGCGGTCTCGACAGCGATGACATACGCAGCGTCAGCTCCGTGTGCAACGAGCAGAGCGTCAAGCATCATATTCATGCTGAGGCTGTCACCGACCTGCAGACCTGCGAGGCAGGCGCCCTCAGGCACCAATGAGAGGTCTGTGACCGCAAAATTATGCTCTGTACCGAGCTTATCGATAGCGACCGCAGCGGTAACGATCAGATTAAAATCGCCTGTGGCATACTGTGCACTCGAATCCTTTAGCACCTTATATCCGCCTGCGTTCTCGTCATAAACGACCGCCGAGGGCGAAGCAAGGACTATATCCTTATATCCATCATCAGCGATATACTCACCTGTTCCGCTGACGAAAAGGTCGTTTGAAACATCTGCCGAAACATCACTCGAGCTGTCGGTGATTAAACCGTCAAAAACGAGCGGCTTGCCGATATGCACAATACCGGAGATGAGTATAACAAGCCCGACTGCGAGCACGAGATAGCCGAGCAAGGCTATATTTTTGTCCTTCATTCTTCAGAATCTCCTGATTTTTCGAGCGCCTTGATGCGAGTTTCAAGCTGTGAAAGGCGCTGCTCGATGGGGTCGGGAATATGCACCTGGTCGAGCTGCTCTTCGGGCTGAGAATCACGCCTTACTATATGAGCAGGAATGCCAACCGCTGTGCAGCCCTCGGGAACTTCGCTGAGCACTACCGCACCTGCGGCGACCTTGGCATTATCTCTGACAGTGAAAGGCCCGAGCACCTTAGCTCCGGCACCGATCATGACGTTATTGCCGAGTGTCGGATGTCGCTTGCCGGTATGCTTGCCTGTACCGCCCAAGGTAACGCCCTGATAGATAGTGCAATTATCACCGATAACGGCGGTTTCGCCAATGACTACCGCCGCACCGTGGTCGATAAACAGTCGCCTGCCGATGCGTGCGGCAGGATGTATCTCGATGCCTGTAACGCTTCTCGCGATCTGGCTCACCGACCTTGCAGCAAAATACATCTTCTGCCTATAAAGTGCGTGTGCGATACGATAAGCGATCACTGCGTGCAGGCCGGGATAAAGCAGCAAAACCTCTGCTGCGCTGCGTGCCGCAGGGTCACGCTCAAGGATTCCTGCGACATCGTCAGAAATGAGAGAGATGATTCTGCTCTTGTACTTGCACTTAGATAGCATCTCTTTTAAAAACTCGCCAAGCTGATCAATAATCTGCTGTGCGGAAACGGTATTTGAATAGCTCATAATTACTTACCCCACTTTATATTCTAACACGTCGGTTATAACCGTTTCGCCGTCGACCGACGAGAGTTTAAAGACCGTCGTATATGTTTTTTTGCTTTCGCAGTCAAAGACAGAACGATCGTTTTTGTATATTTTAAACCTGACGGTAAAAATATCAACGCTTTTGCCGCCGTCTGCCGTCCGCGAATAGAGTGTTGCCGATATATCATAGAGGCGTTGGGGCAAAAACTCGCCCGCAACCTCGTTTTTTGCAAGATAATTTTTGTCAAAGCACGCCCTGTATGCCTGACCGTCACCGCTCATTAAAGCGTTGAAATATTTATAAAAGAACGCCGATGCTTTGCCGAGTGCCGCAGGGTCGGCAGGGTCGACAGGCGCTTCAAAGCCGTATTCATTATAATATATATTGCGATCAAATGCAAGGTATGCGACATCGTTTGATATGTCGATATACCCACTTTCGGCGTCTGTCTGTGAGTTATCAGAGCCGACAAAAAGCCGATAGACCATCGGCAGCAGCAATGTCAATGCAAAAAGCACGATCAGAGCCGCAAAAACCGCTGCGATTATTTTAATAAGTGAAGATCGTTTCATAAGGTTCTAAAGCCTTTATATGCACTCAAACCGCGCACGGCAGACTGTGCCACCGTGCGCGGCTTTTGTTGGTTTTATCAGCCGACAAATCTCTTGAGGTTTGCTATGCCGATCGAAATGCCCTTGATAGGATCTTCGAGACCCTCGAATTCTATCATAAGGTATTCGTCATAGCCTGCGCGCTTAAGTGCGTTGATGCACTGCTTGACGGGGATATTGCCCTGTCCGATTATAGCGCCGCGCAGATAATTGCACGCTCTGCTCTGGAAGAAGCCCTCGCCGGGGTTCTCGCCTGTGCCGGGCTTGATGTGGAAGTCCTTTGCATGAGCATGGAACGCATAAGGTGCGCACATGCCGACTGCGATAGGAGAATCAACATCGGCACAAGCAAAGTTGCCCATATCGACGAGCATGCCGAAATTGGGATGTCCGACTGCGTTGATGAGCTTTTCGACTCTCAGGGGATCCTGTGCAAAAAAGCCGTGGTTCTCGACGCAGGTCTTGATGCCCTTGGTCTGTGCGTATTCGGTGACGGCACGATAGCCCTGCACGAGGCGAGGCAAAGCGTCATCAAAGCTGCGCTTGGTCTTTATCTCTGCAGGATAGCCCCATGTAGCGTCATGGCGCATGAATTTGCAGCCATATGCTTCGGCTACGTCAACGAGTCCTTTTACGCGCTCGATCTCGGCTTCGATGTCGCCGCCAGAGCCGTTGATAAAGTCGCTGCCGACGCAGAAGCAGCAAGCCTCAATGCCTACCTGCTTGCAATATTCGCCTATATCCTTAGCATAGTCGACATACTGCTGATGTGTATCAAAGTGAGGACCTTCAACAAAGTCGACACCCTCGCCGCCAAGCTCTTTGACCTTATCGATGCAGCCCTTGATGCCGAGCTGATCGGGGTCAGCATAAGAGTGGAAGCTGTAAAGGCTGACGCCTATCTTCATAGTTTAATGCTCCTTAAATGGTATTGCCAATAAATTAGTCGAGAGTTATGTTAGCGCCCTTGGACAGGTCGTTTCTGCCGATGATGCCGCCGCCGTTGCGCATTAATATGTTTCTCCAGCCGGACTGCTCGTTGGTCGAGTTGACAGAAACAGCAAAGCTAAAGGTCTCGCCCTTTTCGCCGGTTACCTTGTATTCGTCATTGCCGAACGAAGACCAGGGAATAGAAACTTCGTATGTGGTGGTCTGTGCGTCGTCGTCACGGATGCCTGCATACTCGCCTGTGAAGCCGTTGCCCATGAAGCAAACAGGGATAGCAGTGTTATCAGTCGAGCTTACGCAGAAGCCATACTGATTGAAGATGTTCTGAGTCGAGAGGTAATTTGTCATGTCGACAGTCGAGCTGCCCCAGTCAAAATACTCGCTCATGATTTCGCTGTCAGTGGTAGCGGATACAACGTTGATCTGGATGCACTCATACTGCCACATGCTGCCGGCACCTGCCGCATTGATCGGGCAGTAATGATAAGGAGAGTTGACAACAACGCCAATATAGAGGTTCTCGGAGTCATAGGTCAGATAAACCTCTGCGGTTGAGTAATACTCGCCCTTAACAAAGTCAGAATAGCCCCAGAACTGGCTGTTTTCGTCAACAGTCCAGATAGGCAGACCGTATTCGGTAGCGTCGATCTTGCCGTCGATCTTGGGAGCCTTGTCAGTCTTGCTGATAGAAGCCTCGAGACCGGGAGTGGGAACGCCAACAGGAACAACGATGTGTTCGGAGCTGACCTTTGCAAGCTTTTCAGACTCGGTGTTAGCCTTGTGAGCGACGATAACAAAACCGTCGTTGGGGATCTTGACCTCTGCCTTAGCAGAGTCTTCACCTACTGCATAGTACTTTTTGAGAACATAGTTAAAAACAGACTGATCCCATTCGCAGACGAGCATAGCATAATCAGCATATGTGTCTTCGGGAAGCAGAGGACCATAGTCGCCGTTGAACAGAGCAACGTGACCCTCGCCTATTACATCGTTGACAGAAGTAAGGCGGATAGAGGTGTCTGCGTCCTTAAGCGTGCTGGTGGAAACAAGCTTTGCAGAATAAGCATCGCCGTTAGAACTGAGAGCGTTGCCGAATGCAACAAACTTATTGGTGAAATCAGGCAGCGAAATGCCGATCTCGTCCGATTCGTCGGGATGCGAGGATTCATCAGAAGAATCTTCGGGCTGTGAGGATTCTTCGGGCTCAGAAGAATCTTCGGGTTCAGAAGAATCTTCGGGCTGCGAGGATTCTTCGGGCTTAGAGGACTCCTCTGTCTTGGAGGTGTCGGGAGACGATTGGTCATCGGCGGGCTGGCATGCGCAGAAAGCGAATACCATGACGATGGCGAGAAGTAACGCGAATAACTTTTTCATGTAAAACTCCTTTTCGTTTTGTTATTTTTTGCGTTTCTTTGATATCAAAAGCACTATGGCGGCTATAACCGCAAGTGCTGCGATAACTATGATGACGATAACGACAACTGAATTGCCGTCCGATGCGGGGTCTTTATCTGTGCTCGATGTATCGGGATCGGATGCAGTGTCATCCCCTGCTGCTTTCTCAAAAAGCACGCAGCCCGTGACAGCGTCAACGATCGCTTTGCCGCCGACAGCACAGTTATCTATGAGATACTGCTGCTTTGTGCCGCTGGCAGCAACGATATAACCACCCTCGGGAACATTGCCGTTATATCCGCCGACTGCCGTGATGATGCCGTCTTTGTCAATAACGACCTCATAGGCACTGTCTGTCGTGCCTGTTGCACTGTCGTCAGCGTCATAGGTATAAAGTGCAGTGAAATTATTCTTTAATTTGCCGTTGATGCGGTCGACGGTGAGACATTCCTCAACGACCTTGAGCGTGATATGTGCCGTATTAGACACGTTAAAGCCGTCTGTAACTGTAAGCTCAAAGCCTGTTTCGCCGACAAAATTGCTGTTCTTGGCGTTAATGACGGTATAGCCGTCGCCCTCGACAGCAATGATTATATCGCCGCAATCTATCTTGCCGACGGTTTTTAGCTGTGAAGAAACAGAATCGGCATCGCTTATGTCGATATTGCAGGTGACAAAGCCACCCTTGCCTATCATCAAAGTCTGGTTTTCGGCAATAACAGGTGCTGCAGAAACAAATTTGCCATGAATAAACTGATATGTCATTTCATAGCCCTTGCGCTGCGTGGTAGCAGCGGACTGCTTTGACGCACTGTAATAAACGCCGGGGCCGCCGCCCTGATAATACATAAACAAGCCATCCTGCATATAACCGCCTGCATAGGCTGCCTGCAGGTACTTATAGTATCTGTCGTACATTGACGAATCGAGCGAGCTGACCTCGATCTCTGCGCCGAGTCCGTATTTATCAGCCATCTTCACAGCGTCATCGCAGGTGGCAGGCAGAGAATCGCCTGTCTCTGACGAGCTGTGATCAAAGGCATATCCGCTCTGAAGCACTGCGGCGGTAAAGCCAAGCTCATTTGCGGTCTGATAGCCGGGCGAACAATAATAAGGTATCCAAAGGCTCGATTTGCCTATTGAATCAACATATGACGTAAAATATTTGATGAGGTCGTTCTCTTTCTCGCCGTTGACATACTGAACAGCCTCACTGTACCAATAGAAGCCGCAAAGCTTGAGGTTATCAAATTTTGCGTCACCAAACGCCTTTATAACAGCGTCGACATACCATTTGACTATTTTTTGTCTGTTCTCAAGCGTGTTTGCCTTGACTGTTTCACCGCCGACATCAAACTCGTTGGTCGACGAATGAATATAAGGCACTGCGATATAAACGGGATATTGATAGTCGGCAGCAAGACCGACCGCCTCTTTATTATCTCCGACAACCTTATTTAAGGCTGAAAGGTTATATTCGCCCGCGCCTATCGTGGTGTCGATAAACGATTGCCAGCCGCTCTGCTTGCCAAATCCAAACTCCGACGTAGTGTCATCGCTCTTGGAAGCAGGCTGATAAGGCAGAAAAAGTATGCCCTCAAACATCGTGTCAACTGCCTTGCCATCCTTATCAACATATGCAAAATAAGGCAAAAGCTGTTCGGCAGTAGACTTGCCGTTTGCAGTAGGCGAGCCGTAGGCATATTCGCCTGCGTATATCAGGCAGATATGATTGATGCCGTCGACTGCGCCTGCAAAGCCGACATTTTTTTCGGGAGCGTCCCGAGTGACCTCCTGCGCTGCCGAAGCATCAGTGCTGCCGAGCACGGAAACCTCATCGACATAAGCAAACACGTCGCACGAAAAGCGCACCTTGACATATCTTGCCTTATAAGTCTTGTCAGACTCTGCCTTGACCAACACCCTGCCGTTCTTGGTGGATGCGGCGATGCGGTTGTCATTGTGATCGGATGCGATGCACGCATAATTTTCACCATCGACAGAAACATAAACATCTAACTCGCGTATGGCATAAATGCCTGCCGCAGAGTTCTGATAATGTCCAACCTGTGCTCCGCTGACTGCGCAGACAGCACCGAGGTCGACGGTTATATACTTATATGTGCCGCGATAGAAGCGCACATACTTGCCGTCGTTGTATGACTTGCCGCCACCGTTTTTGCCATCGGTAAGTCTGCCGTCGGGCTCATCGTCGGCAAGTCCGGGAAATGCATTCTCGATCGGGCTTTCGCTCGATATGGTATAGCTCTTGCCGACAGAAATTATCTTGCCCTCTGCGAAAGCGGAAAAGGCAAAGCATGGCAGTGCCAAAAGCAGTGCCAGCACAATGGCAAAAATCTTGTTTATAATTTTAGGTTCTCTCATATTCAATATTGCCGTGTTATTTGTTGATGCTCTCATAGAGCTCGAGCGTGTCGCTGATGCCCTGCTCGACGCTGTCCTTGATGGCGTCATATCTGGACGAAAGCTCATTGGTGTTGGGGTTTGCTATAACAGAGCCCTGAATGCCTGCGAGTGCGGGAGAAGTGCCCCATGTGTAAATAGCACCGAGGTCATAGAATCTGCTGTTATAAACAAGGTCAAGCATTTCCGCATCGGCATCGTCATCAAGCGCCTGCAATTGCAGAGTAAGGCTATAATAAGCATTGGTAACGTCGTCGCTGTAATATCCGAGTGCTTCGAGCAGGAATGCAGCGGCCTCGATCTGCTTGCACGAGGTGGGAATGCCTATTACGCTCGACTGATAACGGTTTACTGCGCAATGATAGTCGTCACCCTCTTGATAATTGGGAATAGGCAGAACGCCAAACTCAAAGCTGCGCTGTGCGGTCGAGGTCTTGAGCAAAGATATCGACGAAGAAGTGGTGTTATAAAACAGTCCTCTGCCGTTGACAAACATATATTCAAGCTCTGCAAAGCCGTATGTGCTCTTTGCTTCGGGGATCTTGCCTATAAGCAACTCGGCACGAGTGGTGACCTGCTGGTTCGACATGAGGTTATAAACCTTTTCAAACACGTCGACGGCACGGCGATTGACGATATTGACCTCAACACCGCCGTCAGCGGTCTTTTTGGCGAGTGCTTCGCCCGAGCCGTTGAACATAATGGTTGCACCATAGGAATGCGAGAGGTTGCCATAGGTGGCTTCTGTGCTCCACTGACCTGCAGAGTCGGTGGTCGAAACCATGCGGCTTATTTCGTTGAATGCGTCGAGCGTGAACTTGCGATCTCTGACGAGCTGATAAATATCGCCGTATTTTGCCACGACATCCTGATTTTCGTTATAAAGGCTCTTGTTATAAAGCGTGAGATATGTGTTGTCGTCGTCTGTTATAAGTGCATCGCCTGCAACAAAATAATGGCCGTCAGACAATGTGATGGCATCGATGGCATCGTCATCCCACCAGGGATTGGCGAGGTCAACATAGTCGTCGATGGCAAAAAACAGATTCTCGGTGACCTTGCCGACCATGCGGTCGACAGAATCGCAAACGAGGTCATAGTCGCACGTGCCGCCCTCGATAAGCAAAGCGAGGTTGTCGGTGGGATAAGGCTCTGCAACGACCTGTATCTTGATGCCGTATTTCTCTTCGATGATATTGTTGCGGTTTGCAACGGCAGAGCTGACCTGTCCATAGCTGCTCTCGTCGTTGGGCACGAACTGCAATTCGCCATAAGGATGGCGCGATGTTGCGACTGTATAGATAGTCACCGTCGTGTTAAACGGCTCCTGATCGGCATAAGGGAAGCCACCCTCAGATGTCTCACCGTCCGAAGAAGTGCCCGACTGTGCAGGCAATTCGCTGCTCGACTCGTTGTCGGGGGTTGCGGGAGTACATGCGCAAAGCAGCATAAGCATTGCCAAAACACAGGATATAAGCAAAATCATTTTATTTGCTCTCATAACAAAAGCTCCTTGAGAATTTAAGTCTTTTTTATCCAAGCCGATTATACCACAACAATTGGTCAAATGCAACAGTGACAAATGATTTTTTGACAAAAAAGTGTGCAAAACGATAAAAGAAAAGCCCAAGTAACACAAGGGCTTTTATACTTTTATGTTATTGAACTGTTCTTTTCAATGATGGCAAGTCGGCAGCATATGCAAAACAGTTTTGCCGCGTCACGCAGGTCCTCGACCGACGGGAACGTCGGCGCTATGCGTATGATATTGTCACGCTCATTTCTGCCATAAGGATGAGTTGCGCCTGCCGG
Source organism: uncultured Ruminococcus sp. (assembly GCA_964571635.1). Taxonomy (GTDB): domain Bacteria; phylum Bacillota; class Clostridia; order Oscillospirales; family CAG-382; genus Coliplasma. Next base: position 9,017 of record CAZNCN010000013.1, read on the forward strand.
GGTTATCTTGAGTCCTGCCTGCAGGCAAAGCTCGACGATGCGTGCTGCCGTGCCGTCGGGCGTGGTGACACAGATAAAATATCCGCCATTCGGCTTTGTCCACGAAACACCGCAATCTGTCAGCATCTCGTCGAATATCTCATACACCGCCTTGAATTTCGGCCTGATAAGCTCGGTATGCTTTTGCATCTGATCGACGATGTCATCAAAGGTCTTAAAAACTCGTGCGTGGCGCAATTGGTTGATCTTGTCGTGACCTATGGTCTGATATTTGAGCTCGTCAATGAGCCGCAATATGTTGCGCCTTGACGAAACTATGCACGCCACACCTGCACCGGGATAGGTTATCTTTGAGGTCGAAGCGAACTCAAAAAACATATCCTCATTGCCATACTTCTCTGCTTCAGAGAATATCTCGAGCAGGTGATCGGGATGGTCGGTAAGGTCGTGCAGGACATATGCGTTATCCCAAAACACCCTGAAATCCTTTGCGGCAGGCTTAAGCGAGGCAAACCTTCTGACGACCTCATCCGAATAAGTCACGCCTGCGGGATTGCTGTATTTGGGCACGCACCAGCAGCCCTTGACTGTTTCGTCTGTCGAAACGATCGACTCGATCATATCCATGTCGGGCCCGTTCTCGTCCATAGGAACAGGTATCATATTGATGCCAAAGAACTCACATATGGCAAAATGCCTGTCATAGCCGGGCACAGGGCACAAAAACGATATGCTGTCATATTTCGACCACGGCTTGCAGCCGTCAACAACGCCGTGCAGCATGGCACGTGCGACTGTGTCATACATGAAATTAAGGCTCGAGTTGCCGCCGACGATGACATTGTTCATATCGACGCCGAGCATATTTGCAAACAATCGCTTTGTCTCGTTGATGCCGTCCAAAGCGCCATAGTTGCGGCAATCGGTGCCCTTTTCGGTAAAGCACTCGCTGCTCTTGGTCACAGCGGTCAAAAGCCGCTCCATCGTATCAAGCTGCGCAGGCGACGGCTTGCCACGTGACATGTCGAGAACTCTGCCGCTTGCGCGGTATGCTTCATACCTCTTATATAATTCTTTATAATCTTGCATACTCACGCCTCTTTGCTGAAAAAATGCATTAAAATCTTTTTATAACGTAGGGTTGATCAGAACTCGGCAGAGCCTGTTACTCTCGGGAACGCCTCAACGTCTCTGATATTGCCGATGCCGGTGATATACATGATGAGCCTTTCAAAGCCAAGACCATAGCCTGCGTGTCTGACTCCGCCGTATTTGCGAAGCTCGAGATACCACCAATAAGACTTGGGGTCAAGACCAAGCTCGTTCATGCGTGCTTCGAGCCTGTCAAGGCGCTCTTCTCTCTGCGAGCCGCCTATAAGCTCTCCTACACCGGGAACAAGCATATCGGCAGCGGCGACAGTCTTGTCGTCGTCGTTCATGCGCATATAGAATGCCTTGATCTCCTTGGGATAATCGGTGACGAAAACAGGCTTTTTGAATATCTGCTCGGTGAGGTATCTCTCGTGCTCTGTCTGCAGATCGCAGCCCCAATAAACAGGATATTCAAACTTGTCGTTATTTGCCTCAAGCAGCTTGACAGCCTCGGTATAGGTCACTCTGCCGAATTCGCTGCCGACGAGTGCATTCAGTCTGTCGAGCAGCGTATTGTCGACAAATTTATTAAAGAACTCCATCTCGGCTGCGCAATGCTCGAGCACATAGCCAATGGCGTATTTTGTCATCTCTTCTGCGACGTTCATATAATCCTCGAGGTCAGCGAACGCCATCTCGGGTTCTATCATCCAAAATTCTGCTGCGTGGCGTGCGGTATTCGAGCGCTCTGCACGGAAAGTAGGACCAAAGGTATAAACGTTTGCATAAGCGAGTGCAAAGCACTCTGCCTCGAGCTGTCCCGAAACAGTCAGGTTGGTGGCAGTTCCGAAAAAGTCCTGTTTATAATCAACATTGCCACTCTCATCACGGGGAGGCTCATTGATGTCAAGCGAGGTAACATGGAACATCTCGCCCGCACCCTCGGCATCGCTCGAGGTGATTATGGGAGTGTTGACATACACAAAGCCCTTTTTGGCAAAAAACTCGTGTATCGCCTGTGCTGCGCAGGATCTGACGCGGAACACGGCATTAAAGGTGTTTGCTCTCGGACGCAGATGCGCTATCGAGCGCAGAAATTCAAACGAGTGGCGCTTGGGCTGCAAGGGATAATCGGGTGTTGAAGCTCCCTCGACAACCGCCTCTGTGACCTTGAGCTCAAACGGCTGCTTTGCTCCCGGAGTGAGCACCAGCGTGCCTGTCAGCATAAGCGCAGCGCCTGTATTCTGATGTGTCATCTCGTCATAATTTGACAATTTATCGCTCTCGATAACTGCCTGAATGCCCTTGAAATAAGTGCCGTCATTAAGGTCGATAAACCCGAATGCATTAGATGCACGCAGCGACTTGATCCAGCCGCCGACTGTTATAACCGTGCCATCATAATTCTGAGGGCAGGCGTATATATCCTTGATAGCGGTAAGCTTTGCCTTTATTGACATGATGATTTCTCCTGTCTTTTATTATCATTTGCATATTGCCATTCGACAAATTGCATTGCTAAGGTATGATTATATCACTTAGCGAGTGATTTTGCAATAGCAAAGACGTCAGTTTTTCATTTTGCGAGTTGATTTTTATCGTTTATTGTTATATAATCTATATCATCAAACAGCGATCAGAGGTAAATCAAATGCAACTGTCAGATATAATCAAACTGCCGCACACCGACATTTCGGATAAAAAGGGCATAATTTTTGACCTTGACGGCACTATCGCCGACTCGATGGAATTTTGGCGCGACCAGACTCAGTTTGCGGGGCTTACATACGAGCAATATCAAAAAAAGCTGCGCCATCTTTATGCGGATATGATCCCGCCAAAGCCATATGCCCTCGAGCTGCTGCAAAGGCTTAAAGATGCATGTGTCCCCTTCTGCATACTGTCCGCCACCCCGAAAGAAGATTATGCACCGTTCGTAGAGCGCTTCGGCATAGACAAGCTCGTCAATTTCTGTGCCGACTGCGCCGACTTCGGCGGCGACAAATTCAACGAGCAACCGTATGTTCACGCCGCAAAAATGCTCGGACTAAAGCCGAGTGAAGTCATAGTTTTTGAAGACCTCCCCTCTTCTGCACGCGCTGCATCGGACGGTGGAATATTCACTGTCGGGGTATACGATGACGCTTCTAAAAAAAGCGTCACCACAATGAAGCTGATATGCGATGATTATATCCCCGACCTCGGCTCAATAATAAAATAAAAGCAGTTTCAAGAACAAACGTTCTTGACAAGCAGGGCATATAGTGTTATACTGTTCCCGAACAGATGTTCTAAGGAGGTGGCTATATGCCTTTTATATCAGACAGAACTATTCTGCATTGCGATGCAAACTGCTTTTTTGCCTCGGTCGAGACGGTGTTTCACCCCGAATATAAGAGCGTTCCCATGGCGGTGTGCGGCTCGCAGGAGGATAGGCACGGCATAGTGCTGGCTAAAAATGACCTCGCAAAGGCGTGCGGAGTTGCCACCGGCGAAGTCATCTGGCAGGCAAAGCAAAAGTGTCCGTCGCTGGTGACAGCAACGCCGCATTATGAGCTTTATACGCAGTTTTCAAAAGAGATGGGACGCATTTTTTATGATTACACCGACATGATAGAGCCGTTTGGTATCGACGAAAGCTGGCTCGATGTTACGGCATCACGCAGATATTTCGGCGACGGGATAAGCATTGCCGAAAAGATCAGATCGAGAGTCAAATCAGAGCTTGGAATAACCGTTTCTATCGGTGTGTCGTTCAACAAAGTGTTTGCAAAGCTCGGCAGCGACCTCAAGAAGCCCGACGCAATAACAGTGATAGGCAGAGATGATTTCAGGCAAAAGCTGTATGGTCTGCCGATAAGCGACATGCTGTTCGTAGGCACAAAGACCAGGGCAGCACTCTCGAGGGTCGGAATATACACTATCGGAGATGTGGCGGGCTGCAAACGGCAATATCTTGTTTCTCTGCTCGGCAAGACCGGTGGAGTGCTCTGGGACAACGCAAACGGTCTTGACGCTTCCGAGGTTTCCAAAGACGGATATACCGACCGTGCAAAATCGGTCAGCAACGGCATGACCTTCAGGCGTAACCTCAGGACGCCGTCCGACATATCGTTTGCGGTATATTATCTCGCCGACGAGGTGGCAAAAAGATTGCGTGCGACAAACGCAAGATGCAGATGCGTCGCGATCAACCTCAGATTGCCCGACCTCAGCCATGTCGGCAAACAGATGACGGTTGCCCCCACCTGCCTCGCCGCAGACATAGCAAAATATGTGCTCGGAATGATTCCGCTGATACACAAGGGCGGCGATATTTATTCGCTCACAGTGCACACGTCAGACCTGATATACGGCGACGACAAGCAAGAATCGATATTCGAGCTTGAGCCCGACAACAAAAAAATGAGCGACCTTGAGTTTGCGGTCGACGGCATACACGGCAAATACGGCAAAAGTGCATTAAAACGTGCATCGGGAATAAACAACGAGTTGCGTGCAAGCAAAAGCTGACGTTGCTTAATATGCTAATTAAAAACAAAGCACATGGCAATTTGCATATACCGACACGAGTTGCTATTTCGTATATGCTGCCGAGCATACATACAGCTAATCTTGGACCGGAAAAGACTATCACACCAACGATAAAAACGCCCATTATTACGAATTTAAATACACCTGCACAAATTGCGGCGATTCGTATACCGAGTGGTCTTCCGTGCCCCGCCGTGGCGGCAATTATTGTGTCTTGCTCTTTAATCTGCGTGACGTGCCGATGGCGGCACAGCGATAATAAAAGCCGAACTGGACATATCTCTCGTTCGGCTCAACCTTAAGTAATAATATCACTTTTTGCGTCAGCAAAAAACATCACAGTGCCGTCAGCTACTATATCACCGTCACAACAGCGACTGCTTCACTGACATAAAAAAATTCGGCGCTTGTGCGCCGAATTTTTGTTATCTATTAAAGCTGGGGGCCTGCTGCAACGAGTGCCTTGCCGGCATCGTTGGTGGTATACTTTGCAAAGTTGTTAATGAATCTCTGTGCGAGGTCCTGAGCTTTTCTATCCCATTCGGCAGGATCGGCATAGGTGTCACGAGGATCGAGGATCTCGGTTGCAACGCCGTTCAGCTGTGTGGGAACTTCAAAACCGAAGTACGGAATAGTCTTTGTGGGAGCTTCGTTGATGTCGCCGTTAAGGATAGCGTCGATTATGCCGCGGGTATCCTTGATCGAGATACGCTTGCCAGTGCCGTTCCAGCCGGTATTGACAAGGTATGCCTTTGCGCCGCTCTGCTGCATCTTTTTAACAAGCTCTTCTGCATATTTGGTGGGGTGCAGCTCGAGGAATGCCTGACCGAAGCATGCCGAGAACGTGGGGGTAGGCTCGGTTATGCCGCGCTCTGTGCCTGCAAGCTTTGCGGTGAAGCCCGAAAGGAAGTAATACTGAGTCTGCTCGGGAGTAAGTATCGAGACAGGAGGCAGTACGCCGAATGCATCAGCAGAAAGGAAGATAACATTCTTTGCTGCAGGTGCGGAAGAAACAGGGCGAACGATGTTCTGAATGTGATCGATAGGATAAGAAACACGGGTATTCTCGGTGACGCTGCGGTCAGCGAAGTCGATAACGCCCTGTTCGTCAAGTGTGACGTTCTCGAGCAGAGCATCGCGTCTGATAGCGTTATAGATGTCGGGCTCGGAATCCTTATCGAGGTTGATGACCTTTGCATAGCAGCCGCCCTCAAAGTTAAAGACGCCGTTGTCGTCCCAGCCGTGCTCATCGTCGCCGATAAGCAGACGCTTGGGGTCGGTCGAAAGAGTGGTCTTGCCTGTGCCGGAAAGTCCAAAGAATATAGCGGTGTTCTGACCGTTCATATCGGTGTTTGCCGAGCAGTGCATCGAAGCGATGCCCTTGAGAGGCAGATAATAGTTCATCATCGAGAACATGCCCTTCTTCATCTCGCCGCCGTACCAGGTGTTGAGTATAACCTGCTCACGGCTGGTGATGTTAAAGGCAACGCAGGTCTCAGAGTTGAGGCCGAGTTCCTGATAATTATCAACCTTTGCTTTGGATGCGGTGTATACGACAAAATCAGGCTCAAAGTTCTCGAGCTCTTCTTCTGTGGGGCGAATGAACATATTCTTTACGAAGTGTGCCTGCCAAGCGACCTCCATGACGAAACGGATAGCCATGCGGGTGTCCTTGTTGGCGCCGCAGAATGCGTCCATGACAAACAGACGCTTGCCGCTAAGCTCTTTTTGTGCGAGCGACTTAACGACAGACCAAGTCTCTTCGCTCATAGGATGGTTATCGTTCTTATAGCCATCGGTGGTCCACCAGACGGTGTCCTTCGAGTTAGCGTCCATGACGATATACTTGTCTTTGGGCGAACGTCCGGTATAGATGCCGGTCATAACGTTGACTGCGCCGAGCTCGCTGACATAGCCTCTGTCATAGCCTGTGAGTTCAGGCTTGGTCTCTTCTGCAAAAAGGACCTCATACGAGGGGTTGTGAATGATCTCTGTGGCACCGATGATGCCATACTTGGTTAAATCAAGTTTTGCCATTTTGTGATACCTTTCTGATAATAATGATTTAAGAAAAATGTTTAAAAGCGATTTCCTAACTTTCCGACTCCAATATAATATAAAACAGTCGATATGTCAAGAAGCAATTTGTTAATTTTATAACCATATATATTACTTTGGGTGAAACATCAAAATGAGGCTTGATTTTTTTGTCGGGAGCGGTTATACTGTACAACAGAACACAAAACGAAACGAAAGGATCTATTTTTGACATGAAGCTTCGCTTTATAGCAGTCATTATGCTGCTTGCCGCGCTTTTGCTCGTATCTTGCACACCTGCCGCAAACACGAGTGAGGACACCGCAAGCAAGACCCCGAGCTCTGATGCTTCGAGCACGGCATCAGACGAAGACCCCCTGCGTGATGCGGATTACAATGGACGCACGTTCACCATCCTGCAGCGCACCGAGCACGCATACGAATTTAAAAACGACGAAAACACGATCGGCTTTATCAACGACCACATTGCAGAACGCAACAACATGGTCGAAGAGCGCTATGGCATAACCATCAACACCATCGAGCGTGATGGCGACTGGGGCAATCACGAGATGTTTGAGCAGCAGGCAGCCAACGAGATGATGTCCGGCTCTAACGAGTACGACCTCGTCGCAGGCTATGCGGTCATTATGCCGCAGCTCACAAACAAGAACGTATTCCTCAACTGGTATGACCTCGATGAATATATGAACCTTGATGCCGACTGGTGGTATCAGGACTTCATCGACCAGATGACCATCAACGGCAAGCTCTATATGCTTTCAGGCGATATCGCACTCACAATGTGGGAGTCGATGTTCGGCATGTTCTATAACAAAGACCTCGTCGACACCAACCCCGCAGTCGGCAACCTCTATGACGCAGTTCACAACGACGAGTGGACATACGACAAGTTCCTTGAGGTTCTGCGTACCGTTGACCCCGGTGACACGTCGGAGAGCGACAACAAGGTCTATTCGTACATGACCTATTACACAACGCAGATCGACCTTTGGCAGGACGCTTTCAACATCAACGTCACCGAAAAAGCCGCTGACGGCAAGCCCAAATTTGTCATCGGTACCAACCAGAAGATGGTCGCCGCCGTTGAGCGCATCTATGAGCTCACCAAATATTCGTTCGTGAAATACGCAGATCCCAGCGACACCGTGATCACGTCTGTCGACAACATTGCCACCGAGTTTGGCAAAGGCAAGGCATGCTTCTCTCCGCTCAGCCTTACCTATGGCACCAAGCTCGCAAAGAACGACGTCAGATACGGCATACTTCCCATGCCCAAATACGACGAGAATCAAGAAGAATACACCACCACCTGCCAGGATAATTACACCGTTTTCGGTGTTCCCTACAACCGTGCAAACGACCTTGAGTTCATCGGCACTGTAACCGAAGCGCTCTGCTATTACAGCAACAAGCTCGTCGTACCCGCATACTATGAGACGATACTCAAGACTCGCAACACCTTTGACGAAGATTCTGCCGAGATGGTCGACATCATCCGCAAGGGCGTAAGATGCAACTTCGGCTATCTCTATTCGATGGCACTCGGCTGGCCCGCACATCAGCTCAACATTCTGATCAGGAACGACAGCAAAGAATGGGTTTCTAACTGGGATACCAACGTCGGCACGTTCGAAGCCAACCTCGCTGAGCAGCTCGAAACCTATTATAAATAGTTATAAATAATCATAAACAGCAAATGGGTCTTTGCCAAATCGGCAAAGACCCACTTTTTTTGCAATAATGATATTTAAATCTTGCATTATGCATGTTTTTTTGCTATACTGCTTGATAAAGGAGTTTATAAAGGAGATATATCGCTTATGAACGGCATGAAATATATTATAATTGTCGGTGACGGAATGGCAGACTTGCCGCTTGACGAATTGAACGGAATGACTCCGTTGCAAAAGGCATCAAAGCCCGCAACCGACAGGCTCGCCTCTCTCGGCTCTAACGGACTTATAATGACCGTTCCCGAGGGAATGGTGCCCGAAAGTGACACCGCCAACCTCGCACTCATGGGCTATGACCCGACAGTATATTCAAAAGGTCGCTCACCGCTCGAGGCTGCGAGCATGGGCATCGCCATGAGCGAAACAGACACCGCCATCAGAGCCAACCTTGCATCTGTTTCCGAGGGCGAGGGTGACTATAACGACCGCATAATGCTCGATCACTCGTCGGACGAGATAACAACTACCGAGGCGGACATTCTGATAAAATATCTGCAAGCAGAGCTTGGCAATGAGCTTATACACTTCTATACCGGCATAAGCTATCGCCACTGCATGATATACAGTGGTGAAATGAGTTATGAAGATTTCACACGCCCCCACGACATCATAGGTCAGCGCATAGGCGATCACTATCCGTCATCGAGATCCGGCATCGAAATGTGGGAGCTGCAAAAAAAATCGTTTGAGCTGCTGAACTCGCACCCCGTCAACATAGACCGTGCCAAGCGCGGACTCAAAAAAGCAAATACACTCTGGCTCTGGAGCCCCGGCAAAAAGCCAATGCTGCCCGATTTCAAGCAGAAATTCGGCATAAGTGCTTCTGTTGTCTGCGCAGTCGACCTCATCAAGGGCATCGGCATCTGTGCAGGAATGGCAGTGCCCGAGGTCAAGGGCGCAACAGGCACGCTCGACACAGATTACAGTGCCAAGATGCAAAAAGCGTTGCAGGAGCTCGAGAACGGCGCAGAGCTTGTTTATATTCATGTTGAAGCTCCCGACGAATGTGGTCATCACGGCGACATAGCAGGCAAGATCAAGGCTATCGAGCAGATAGACAAATGCATCGTCGCTCCGCTGACAGAGGCACTTGACAGTGCAAATGTCGATTACAGGCTCGCCATCACACCCGACCACCCCACCCCCATTCGCTTCCGCACTCACACACGCGCTGCCGTGCCGTTTGTTTTGTATGATTCAAGGCACAAAAAGACAGGCAATACCGTTTCATACTGCGAACAGAGCGGAGAAAACGGTGATCTATATCTTAAAAAAGGAGAAGAGCTGCTGCCGCTGCTGCTCGAATTGAATAAATGAAAAAACAGATATCAGGCTCGTGCAAACTTACGCCGCAGATATTTCAGCGCTGGGCAAACTTTCACCTCTGGAGAGGCCGCAATCCCAGGCTCAAAAAATCCATCGTCGGCTTCTCGGCGTTTGCCGTCGCAGTTCTGCTCGCAGGCTTGGGACTGCAATTTCAGCAAAATGTGCTGATAATCACAGGTATTGCCGTTTTGCTGGGCATCTTTGTGTTCGGCTATTCGGTCAAAACCGCTATCAAACGCAATATCACCTCGGCAAGCGACCTCATAAAAGACCCTTATCACTTCTGCCTCGCACCGACAGGTCTGATCGTCGAGATAGAGCACGAGGACGGCAACGAGCGCCACGACCTGCTTTATGACGAGATAACAGCGGTCTATGACGCAAACGGCTGCTTTTATACCTATCGCAGCAAGGACAGCTGCCTTTTGATTCCGATAGGCTGCCTGAATGCAACGCCCGAGGAATGTCGCGAATTCATACAGTCGAAGGTCGGCGATAAATATATCAGGGTTAAGCAATAACCAACCTCATAAATACAAAAATCCCACGCATTATTAGTGCGTGGGATTTTTTGATCATCGTGAAACTTTAATTTTTTCTCATGATACGCTCTCGCAGCTTGGCAATCAGGCTGCAAAAAAGCTTTTCAATTCTTAATGCTTTTCACCTAAGTGACAGATTCGTAAATTTCATCAGTACACCGGATATACCGATCGTCACATCCTCGATAGCTCCGACACCGTTGTTATCGCAATTGATCTCGATTGAAAGAGCAATAACGCAATTATTCGGCTTCGTGCACATACAGGTGTGTCGGATGATCTTCGCCGTCGCCCTGTGCAAAGCACAAAAAGCACCTGCCGTATCTCTCATAAAAGCCCATATGATCGGTCACGAGATAAAGCGTCGGTATGCCGTTTTGCTGCATATCACGGCAGGCAAAATCAAGCAGGCCACCCGCATTTTAAGCTCGGGCGCATCGGTTATTTTGACCATTTTTATTCCCTGCATGAAAATCACCTCGTTATAAAACCAAAGCCGACCAAAAAGGTCGGCTCAAAAATCAGTTTGCAATGTCATTATAAAAGACCATGTCGTCTTTATATCGATAGCCGAGCTTCTCAATAGCGACACGCGCAATATAATCGTCGGTCATCTCTTTGGCCTGCTCGAGCTGCATCTGCAATTCGGCTATGTCGTCGGTGACTGCGATCACCTCGTCACGCAAAGCATCCTTGCGCGATGAAAGCGAACTGAGCCGCACCTGAATATCAATGATAGAAACGACTATAAACGCGACGAGCAAGACGACAAAGCCGCGCATAAAAAAGTTTGAACGATGACGGTTGCGCATAGCGCTCATGACCTCCTGTGCAGATAGAATCCGTGCCTTGCGTCACGCAAGGCTTGCTTATAAACAAATACAGTATATACCTTATATCTCAAAAAATCAACACATTTTTTGAGCAAAAAACGAGTTTTTTTGATCCCGGGCTCAACAAACGCCGTGATACGCTTCAAAATGCGTTCTGTCAGTCTGCCGACTGTCATCCGCCATGCGACCGCCGAAAGAAACGCGGCGAGAAAAGCATAAAGCCTCGGTCTGCCGTTCGAAAAATTATAAAACTCGATGATCATTATCACACCGCAAACTACACAAAAAGCGACATCCTCAAAGAATATCGCAGTGCGGCAATGCGGCAAGAGCATTCTGAACATCCTGAGAATATCGCACAGCACGCCAAAGGCGATTCCGGCAAGTATTGCCGCCAGCAGCAGAAAATACTGCGCATTATAATCGATCGCCATCAGCTAAAAAGCCTGCCGAAAAATGATTTTTTAGGCTTTGACACTGTATAAAATATCGCCTCGATATTGCCCGTAAGTGCCACCTCGCCTGTTTCAAGCGAGAGTTTTGTGACAGTCAGTTCTGTGCCCGTAACATTCAGTTCGCTTTGCGAGATCTCGAGCACAGCCCCCTTCTCATCAAAGCTGATTATGTCGGTCACTCCGCTGACAGACAGCACGTGCCTCTCTGACAGAGTTATATTATGCTGCATGGTAGGTCTGTTCATATAAAATGCCTCCGCATATCTTTTTATAAAAAATATGCGTCAAAGCGATTTGCTATGCAATAACCTCATACATATCGGCGGCATCAGCCTTTTTTGTGCTATCGGTTATGGCGGTAACCTTGACCTTGGCGGTTCTGCTGCCGTATCTGATCTCTATGACGTCGCCGAGCTTGACCTCGGTCGATGCCTTTGCGGTCTTGCCGTTGATAGAAACATGCTCGTTGTCGCACGCTTCGTTTGCTATGGTGCGGCGCTTGATGAGTCGCGACACCTTTAAATATTTATCAAGTCTCATTTTAATCCTTGCCCTTTAAAAATAAGAGGGCTGCCCCGCAAGACAGCCCCGTGCCATACAGAATTATTCGGTTGCAGTGCCGTTATTTGCAGCGTCCTTTAAGGTCTTGCCCGGGGTGAAGACTATGCTGCGAGATGCGGGAATAACGATCTCTTCGCCTGTCTTGGGGTTGCGACCCTTGCGTTCGCCCTTTTCACGAACTTTAAAAGTGCCAAAGCCTGCGAGCTGAACCTTGCCGCCTGTGGCAAGATCGTCGATGATAGCCTGCAGAGCAACATTGACGGCTGCCTCGGCTTCTCTCTTTTTAAGTTTTGCTCCCTGTGCAACGATGTCCACGAGTGATGTTTTGTTCATAACATTTCTCCTAAAGATTGATTTTGCCTATATTATACCACATAAAAACCGATATATCAAGTCATTTTCACCAAATTTAAGTCTATAAATGCGTTTTTAACATACCTTTTGACAAAAGAAGCCGTGAAATCTTGTCGCCCTTGGGCAAAAGCTCGACCTCTGATGCGGTTATTCCGTTGAGCTTCAGCATCAAAATGACATACACAGGCACTGCAAACACCGCCGAAGCGATGAGATAAAGTGCCGAAGCAAGCCTTGATGTGCTGCCTGCAAGCATTGTCGAAAGCAACGCATATACCACTGCACAGACTATCGCCGAGGCGGCAGAGCAAAACAGCGGCTTAAAGAACAGACGCTTAAAGGTAAGCCGCAATTCAGGCAGCGCACGCTTTAGCTTAACGAGATTGAGTATCAGTGCGGTAAGATAGCAGACTATGGTCGCTATCGGTGCGCCATAGATGCCCACACTCGGCATGGAGGTGAGCACGAGCTGCATTCCCAGCAGCGGCAATGCCGCCAGCAATACAGAAAACATAGGTGCTGTGACCTTGCCTATCGCCTGCAAAAGCGCATTTGAGGTCGAAAGCGTCGAGATCAGTATCATACCAAGTGACAATATCGAAAGGCAGCCCGAAGCGAGCTCGACAAGCGTTATGGTCTGTCCCGACAGAAGTGTTACACTGCCACCCCAGCCGCTGCCATATATGAGCGATATGCACGGCTTTGCCAATACTGCCATGCACAAGGCAAACGGGCTCGAAATGATAACCGACATTCTGAGCGACTGCATACAATAACGCCTTACATCCTTCATCCTGCCTACGGCGATAGCGGCAGAAACAGCAGGCAGAATGCTTATTGCAACAGGATATACGAGAGTCGAAGGTACGAGATCAGACAACGAGGTCGCCAATGTCGTATAAGCCGAATACATCTTATCTGCGACCTCGAGCTCATAGCCCGCCTTCACGAGACGCTGATTGATGACCAACGTGTCGAGAAAATGCGTCATATAAAGTGCGCTCGACGTCACGGCGACAGGTGCGGCGATCTGCACGAACCTGTGCAAGATGTCGCTGTCGGTGGCACACTCGTTTGCAATGCTTTCAAACTGATATTTCTTGCCGAAGCGCTTATACAAGACAAGAAACGCCATGCCGAAAAACACGCCGACTGTCAGTCCGCATATAGCAAACGCCGCCTGATCGACTGTCGAATATCCCGCCGTTTTTGCATAATATGCAGCGCCGAGTCCGAGTGCAAGTTTAAAGAACGCCTCAATAAACTGGCTGATCGCGGTAGGGTACATATTGTGCAGACCCTGAAAATATCCGCGGAATGCCGAAGCAACACATATAAAGAACAGCGTCGGCGATATGACCTTGATCGCAGTTGCCGCATCGGGGTGCTTTGACCAGTCGGCGAGCGGTTCTGCAAAGAGATACATCGCCAATGACAATATAAATCCGATTGCGCCGAGCACGATCACGGCATTTTTTAATATTTTTTGTGTTTCAAGCTTTCTGCCCTTTTCGGCAGCGGCAGCGACCATGCGCGAAATGGCGGTCGGCAATCCCGATGTCGAGAGCATGAAAAGCATCGAATAAACAGAATATGCGGCGTTGAATACACCCATGCTCGTGCCGAGCATATCGGCGAGCGGAACTTTATAAACAACGCCTATTATCTTGACCAAAAAGCTCGAGAGGCTGATGATGAGCGCCTCTGTCAAAAACGAGCCCTTGCTTTTAGTTGCTTGCACGGTGTATCAAACAAACTCCTTCATCAATGAATTGGGCGGAACTGCCTCTGACGGTATGCTTTCTGCGCCGCGCAGATAATCCTTGATAATCGCCTTTTCGTCATCGTATTCGGCAAATGAGGGCATCTCGTCAAGCATTTTGAGCGTCAGATCGACAAACAGTCCGCGCTCGTAAGCGAAATATGTGTTGAGGCTGTCGTCGGCATTTTCGGCAAACGGGATAATGCTTTTTTCTTCTTCTGCGATGACGTTATGCCACTGATCGATGGTGCATCTTGCGGGTGATGCGCGGTATATGCTGTCACGGACGATGCGCCTGACGAGCCTCGGATTAAAATCGCAGCCCTCGCGCTTTGTATAGAGATAAAGCTTATAAGCAGAATCTGCGGCGTCTGCAATAAGCGGATTGTGTGCGTGAAGCCCCTCAATAATAAACAGGTCGTTGTCGGTGCGCTCGATCCTTATTGCATCGTCGGTGCGCTGCTTTACTGTAAAATCAAACCTCGGCAACGAAAGTACGGGCGTGTTTTCGGCTATATCGTGCATCATTTTGGCTATCAGATCGAGCCTCAAGCTATTGATGCTCTCTATATCCTTAGTGCCGTCGGGCAGATAAACGCACTCGTCGCCGAAGCGATAAAAATCATCGAGCGAGATCGAATGAACGTTCATGCCTGCATCGGTCAGATATTTGTCAAGCTTGATGGTGGTCGGAGTCTTGCCAACACAAGAGCCGCCTGCTATCAGCAATATCCTGCTGCCGCAGGACAGCATTCTGCCTGCGACCTCTTTGACACGCATATCGTATGCTGCTTCTGTCGAAGCGATAAGCTCTGCATAATTGTTTTTCATCAGTCTTGTGCTCCAAAAAATTGCCTTGCGGCAGCCTGCCAGGTGTCTGGCTGTGTTTCGAGATATTCATACGGATATTTGGGTGATGCCAGACGCAGTATGTCGTTCATGGGCTCATTCACAAGCTTGGTTATCGAGCCTGCACCGCACGCAAACACTGTCGAGACCTCCTCCATCATCAGAACGTTATACAGGTTCTCGAGCCCCTCATAGGCATAGCCCGTATTTTCGGCATTGCCTACGGTGTTCTTTTGTCTGTAAAGATAATAAGGGCGCATTTTGTTGCTCTCAAGGAAGCTGCCTGCATATTCAACGCATCTTCTCGCCCTTGTGCCCTCGGGATCATAAACATCCGCCTCGTCAAACCTTATCGAAGCGGCGTTCTTGACGCTCAAAGTATGCACGGTTATATTGCCAAAGCCCATCTCGTGAACCTTGTGCAGGCTCTCGCAAAAGCCGTCATAGGTGTCGCCGGGCAGCCCTGCGATAAGATCTGCGTTCACGCACTTAAAGCCTGCCGACAGTGCGGCATCTGCAGCGTCATAAAACATCTCGGGCGTGTGCAGTCTGCCCATGCGCTTTAGCACATCGGCATGAATAGTCTGCGGATTGACGCTTATGCGATCGACACCCATCGAACGCATTATGGCTATCTTTTGCTTATTGATAGTGTCGGGTCTGCCTGATTCGCAGGTGAATTCACGGCATTTCGAAAGGTCGAACCTGTCTGTTATCAAATTCAAAAGCTCTGAAAGCTGCGCTTCGTCAAGCACGGTGGGCGTTCCGCCGCCTATATAGACAGCACCGACATCAAAGCCCATTTCTTTAATAAATGCTGCCGTCGATTCAAGGTCGTGGTGCAGTCTGACGAGATAGTCGGGTATCATCGCATTGAGACGCTTGGTGGCATATGAAATAAACGAGCAATATTCGCATCTCGTCGGGCAAAACGGTATCGAAACATAAAGTCCGACGGTTCCGTATTTATAGTCAGCGAGCATTTCGTTTTCAATAAGTGCCGTCTTGACAGAAAGAAACGCCTTTTGCGGCGTGACTCGATAATCCTTGATAAACATATCGCTGACGGTGCGTGTATCATAGCCGCGTGTCAGATAATATCTCGCACGCTTGACGGGCCTGAGTCCTGTAAGATAGCCCCACGGCGGCAGAAATCCAAAAAGTTTTTGTCCTGCCTCGAGATAGGCGTTGCCGAGTGCAAGCTGAGCAAAAAACTCATCTTTCATCTCTACCTGCGGCACATATCCCTTGCTGCAATAATAGCCCTCTGCACTTTTATCGCCGTTCTCGAGTCTGACAGATGCGGCAAAAGAGCCATCGGGCTCGGCAGTTACTTTAAAATATGCACTTTTGCCGCTGTCGTCGCCCGAGGGTGGAAATTTTTCACCCGGGAAATAAAGCAGACACAGCGTCTGAAAATAATAATCGTTGAGCTGTCCGCTCTGATTGTCTATATGGATATTCATAAGCTCTCTGTATCAAAAATAATGGTGACAGGTCCGTCGTTATGTGCTTCTATCTGCATATCTGCACCAAAGATGCCTGTCTCGACCTTGTGTCTTGTTGACATCTCGCAAACAAAATCGTCAAAAAGCTCCCTGCCCTTGTCAGGCGATGCCGCTGCCATAAAATCGGGGCGCTTGCCGTGCCTGACAGAGCCGTAAAGCGTGAACTGAGATATGAGCAAAAAGCTGCCGCCGACATCCTCGCATGACTTTGACATCTTGCCGTTCTCATCCTCAAACACCCTGAGTCCGCCGATCTTGTCGACGCATCTCATGACGTCATCATGTGTATCGTTTTTGCCTATGCCGACAAAGCACAAAAGCCCCTTTTGTATCTCACCGACCTTTTTGCCATCGACGACGCAATCGGCATAATGCACACGCTGTGCAACGATTCTCAAAGTCTCTCGACCTCCTTGACGTTTTTGACGCGTGATAATCCTGCGATTATATTCTTGAGATGCTCAACGCCCGAGCACTTGACTGTTATAGTCAAGACCATCTCGCCGTCCTTTTCACGTGTTGAAATACCCGTGACCGCCACCTTCATATCGGTTATGGCGAGCGAAACGTCGGCAATCAGGCTCGGCGCATAGTTTGCATAAACAAGCAGAGTTGCCTCATACGAGCCAAAGACATTCTCTTTGACCTGCTTATTCCAGGCGGCGACCACCCACCTATCCTTTTGAGACGGGTCTGACATACCGTTCACGGCGTTGGGACAGTCGAATTTGTGTATCGAAACACCAAAGCCTTTGGTTATAAAACCTATTATCTGGTCGCCCGGCAACGGATTGCAGCATTTTGCGAACTTGACAGTGCAGCCGTCGACATTGTCGATGATGACAGAGCCGGTGTTTGACTTGCCCTTGCGAGCGTGGCGTGCAGTCTGCTCAACGAGCGACTCTTCGCTGACAGGTGCAGACTCCTCTGCAGGTGCAACGACCGTGTTGAATTCCTCACGCAGTCTGACAGCGACCTTTGATATACCTATGCCGCCGTAGCCTATATTATTATAGAGATCGTCAGGGTCTGTAAAGCCCATGCGCTCGGCGGTATTCTTGACTATTTCGTCTTTTTGAGCCTCTGAGAAGGATCTGCCGAAGCGCTTCAGCTCACGCTCGACCTGGATCTTGCCCTCGGCGATATTTTCGACACGCATTTCTTTTTTAAAGAACTGACGTATCTTGTTGCGAGCCTCGGCGGATCTGACTATCTTGAGCCAATCACGGCTTGGGCCCTTTGAAACAGACGATGTGATTATCTCGACTATCTGACCGTTCTCAAGCTCGGTATCGATAGGCACGATATTGCCGTTGACCTTTGCACCTATCATCCTGTTGCCGACGACTGAATGGATCGAATAAGCAAAATCAATAGGCGTGCTGCCGCTGGGCAGGCTGATAACGTCTCCTCTGGGCGTGAACACAAAGACCTCGTCATCAAAAAGGTCTATTTTTAAGGGCCTAAAGAACTCCTCGGGGTCGTCTTGCTCGTGGTCAGTCTCAAGCAAAGTGCGTATCCAACGCAATTTTTCGTCAACGTCAACGCCTGCCGACTGACCCGATTTATACTTCCAGTGCGCAGCAAGACCGTACTCGGCGACAGCGTGCATCTCCCAGGTGCGTATCTGCACCTCGAACGGCACACCCTCTTTGCTCATGACGGTGGTATGAAGCGAACGATAGAGGTTGGGCTTTGGCGTCGAAATATAGTCCTTGAATCTGCCGGGAACGTTGTTGAAGCACTCATGAATTATACCCAAAACGGTATAGCAGTCAAGCTCGGTATCAACAAGTATGCGCAGAGCATAAAAGTCATATATATCGTCAAAGCTCTTGTTCGAAACAAACATCTTTTTATAGATGCTGTAGATCGATTTGACTCTGCCCTCGAGTGTAAACTTGACGCCATACTCCTTGAGTCCGCGCTCGACCTGTGCGGTAGCGTGCTCTAAAAAGTTTTTGTTCTCGCCGAATCTGCGTTCGGTATCTTTTTTGACCTGCTCATATCCGACGGGATCGAGATATTGCAATGCGAGCGTTTCGAGCTCGACCTTGATGCGCTGGATACCGAGCCTGTGCGCTATCGGTGCATAGACATGCATCGTTTCAAGTGCTATGCGGCGCTGCTTTTCGGGCGGCTGGGCATAGAGCGTGCGCATATTGTGCAGTCTGTCGGCGAGCTTGACAAAGATGACACGCAGGTCTTTTGACATAGCCAAAAACATCTTGCGCAGGTTTTCGATGCTCTCGTCCTGCTTGGTCTCAAATCTGATATGCTGCAATTTTGTAAGTCCATCGACTATGTCGGCGACACTCTCACCAAACTCTTTTTTGATAGAAGCGCAATCTATGCCACAATCCTCGACAGTGTCGTGCAATAATGCGGCGCAGACCGAATCGGTGTCGAGCTGCATTTCGGCAACATAGCAGGCGACGGCGATAGGATGAATTATATAAGGCTCGCCCGTCTGCCTTTTTTGACCCTCATGCAGCTTTTCGGCAAAATCATAAGCCTTTTTAATGCGTTCGAGATCGTAAATATTATATTTTTCAACAGTTTGACGCAAGGTCTGATAGTTATATTCCATGTTGATAACCGTAATATTTAAACAAAATCATGTCGCGATCTGATATCGCTGAGCACGCGTGTTGTGTCGAGGTCGACCTTTTTTGCAGTGCGCAGAAGCTCGATATCAAAAAGCTCGTTGTTGATGTATCTGATGTCGGCAAGCTTTTCATCGCTCAAAACGTCAAGAATGACGCGCATAGCGCAATAGCTGAGCGTGCCGTGCTCTTTCGCCACATAAGTGCGATAGAGCGAAATAAGTGTAAACCGCTTTTTGCCGTCACCCAGCTCGTGGCGCAAAAAGACAAAAAGGTTGCGAAAATCCGTGAGCGTCGGCATGGCGTCGAGCGGCATATCCGATGAATCGGTCTTGTCAAAGAGCTTGCTGTAAAGCATATCGCCGTGCTCTTTGATCTTCAATATTTCGCCGCCATAGCAAAGTGCTCTGACAGTCAATTGAGGCGTGCAAACGCCCATATATTCATTTATATCAAGCGAATAGATCGCATCGCATATGTCGCCCTTGCTGAACGAAAGCTCGCCTATTGGCATTCCAAAGAAAACTGCCGTGAGCGTGGTGCTGCCATTCCGGGGATCGGCGGGACGCAATTTGAGCTTAACATGCTTGCCTGCCGAAAGCGGCGTTATCTCTGTGATGCAAAGGTCACGGGTCAAAAACAGCGGCTGCGGATTTTGCAAACCGAAAGGCTCGAGCATCTGTATCTCTGAAATACCGCTCAGGGTGATCTCGTCAAACGATGCTTCGCAATCTGCGGCGATTATATTGCTGTATGTCTGCTCGACAGGATGTTCTGCGGCATACGCATTGACACGTTCGGTAAAAGGCTCAAGGTTCTCTTTTGATATAGAAAGTCCTGCGGCGAGCTCGTGTCCGCCGAACTCAAGCAAAAGATCCTCACATGACGAGAGCGCATCCATCAGCGAAAAGCCCTTGATAGACCTGCCCGAGCCCTTGCCGACGTCGCCATCAAAGCTGAACAGCACGCAAGGCACGCCATAGCGCTCTGAAATACGCGAAGCGACCACACCGATGACTCCCTGATGCCAGCCGCTTGAGCAGAGCACCAAAAACTTGCGCTCGATGCCTGCGGCACGATCACGCTCGATCATTTCGATAGCCTGATTGTATATCTCCTGCTCGGTCGCCTGGCGCAATTTGTTTATGTCGCATAATTCTGCGGCGATGCGATCTGCATCCGCCTCATTGTCGGCGAGCAATAATTCGACCGCCTTAGAAGCCGATGCGATTCTGCCTGCAGCGTTGATGCGCGGTGCAAGCATATATCCGACGGTAGAAGAAAGAACCTTTTTGGGCTTGCCGTTGCGTATGACACCTGCGTGGCGCATTAGTGCAGTCAAACCGAGATAACTCGTGTCGGCGAGCTTGCTCAATCCGATCTGAGCAATATATCTGTTCTCTCCTATAAGCGGCATAACGTCGGCAATAGTACCAATGGCAACTATCTCTGCATATCTGTTGCAGACAGACTCATATCCCCCGTCGAGTGCGCAAAGCAATTTAAAGACTACTCCGACGCCTGCCAAAAACTTAAAGGGATATTCGTCATCCTCACGATGCGGATTGACCACTGCAACGGCATCCGGCAATGACGAACGGCAATTGTGGTGGTCGGTTATTATCATATCAACGCCGAGCGTTTTGGCAAACTCCGCCTCTTCGATAGCGGTTATGCCGGTATCGACCGTTATGATAAGATCGGTACCCTCGCTAAGTCGCTTGATGACAGGTGCGCTGAGGCCATAGCCCTCGCTTATCCTGTCGGGTATAAAATAGCTGCACCTGCATCCTTTTTCTGAAAGATAAGTATAAAGCAGCGTAGTTGCGGTAACTCCGTCAACGTCATAGTCTCCATAGATGCAGACAGTCTGCTTTTGTTCTATCGCCTCTCTTATGCGTGCGACAGCCTTATCCATATCCCTCAGCAAAAACGGATCATAAAGCGTGATCTTGTCTTTGTCCATAAAGTCCTTTGCGACGGCGGGGTCTGTCATTCCGCGCGAAGCGAGCAATCTCGCGGTAAGCGGACGCAACGACAATTCGCTCTGCAATCGTTTGACATCAGACTCGCTGTATGTGCTTAATGTATAGTTATAATAGTTCAACGCAGGTGTCACCTCCTCTTGTTTGATTTAGCTTAAATAATAATATCAGTCGAAGACAGGTCGATAATCGAGATAAACAATATCGCCGCTGACTACGACAAAGAATGTCACGCTGTCTATCTTGACCGCGCAGTTTACAAACATTCTGCCGTTATCTGTATACTGTGGCTCTGAAGCATCAACATATACGGTTATATCGCCGGCTTCAAGCGCCTGTATCTCGTCTGTAAAGCCCATTATACGCAATTTGACATTGCTCGAAGCGATATATTCGCTGCCGCCTGCAGTAAACACGATGCTCTCGGCATCAACAGTAAGCGTGCGCTCTGAGATAGCAGGCACTGTTATATTGAGATCGATCGTCGAGGGCTCACCGTCGCAAAGCTCAAAGCCGTCGGGCATTATGCTTGCAACAGATACCGAGGTAGAAATAGCGCCGTCGCCGAACTGTGTTTCGTCGATAGGCACGGTAAGCTTGCCGAGCGCATCAACTGCCGAAACGCCGCCCTTGATCTTGAGGCTGCTTGCCGACATCTCGATGGTCGCAACAGACGTGTTGTATCTGCCGCCGATGAATACCACCTCGACAGGCACGGTCTTTTCTTTATAAACCGACAGCTCGACGAGTATCTCGTTGAGGTCGACTATTGAAACATAAGGATTGTTGATCGCCTTGCCATCGCGATCGACTATCTCGGGCGAGCAATAAGCGGTAACGTTATCAGAAAGCTCACCGACAGAATATCTTGCGGCAACATAATCGATGGTCTCGAGCACGCTTTGCGGGCCGCTGACCATGACGACAGACGGATTGCAGGTCTCGCCCTTGATGCGCACGTTGGCAGCGAACGACGAAACAGTGTGTTCGGGCTTTACAGCAAAGCTCTTGCTGATAAATCTATCCAAAAACAGCACCGCATCAGTCTCAGACTGGCTCGAAACGGTTATACCGTTTGGTGCGATAACGTTGATGGGCAAGGTGTTATAGCCCGCTTCACGCACTCCTGAAATATCAACAACTGCGGTAAGATCGCTGCTCTTGACACCCGAAATATCTGTTCTCCTGCCCGAAATGTCGACTGTTATCGAGAAAGAAACCTCTTCTTTTAACGAAAAACCATTGCTGGCGGCAAGCTCCTCTGCACCGACAACAGTGACAGAAACATTGCCTATAGTGCGTGTGAACACGGTGCTGTCAAAGCCTATGGCGTATATCCAAAGCAATACCGCACCGACCAGAGCGATGGCGAACGCAACATAATCAGACAAGCCAAAATGTTTGTGCTTATTTTTCATTGCTGCCTCCTTTGCCAAAGAGCCCGTGCTTTGCGTTTGACTTTTGCTGCATGAGCCTTGACTTCAAATGGCTCTCAAGTGTGAGCCTGTCAAAATCGCGTTGCAGTTCTCCGTCCTCCGCCACGGAAATAGTGCCTGTTTCCTCCGAAACGATAACGACGATAGCATCGCTGTTTTCGCTCATACCGATAGCGGCTCTGTGGCGCGTGCCGACTTCCTTGGTGATCTCGGGGTTTGTCGAGAGCGGCAAGAAGCAGCCTGCGGCGTGAATCCTGCCGCCACGAATGATGACTGCGCCGTCGTGCAGCGGTGACTTGTTAAAAAACAGGTTGCCGAAAAGCATTGACGACGGTGCAGCATCGATAATGGTGCCTGTAAGTATATATTCGCCGAGCTTTGTGTTGCGCTCAAAAACTATAAGTGCACCTGTCTTGCTCTTTGAAAGCGAGTCGCACGCAACACAGGCCTCTGTGATACAGCGACCTATCTCTTCACTGTTTTCTGCGCCCATGCTCTTGATGCCTCTGATAGAGCGGTCACCCATCTTCTCGAGTGCGGCGCGCAATTCGGGCTGAAAAACGATGACTATCGCAATAAGTCCGACAGAAAACAGCGAACTCAGCAGATAGTTGAGCGCATTCATCTTGAAAATAATGCTAAGAATAAACAGCACAACGAGCAAAGCTATGCCGAGCAGCAATCTGCCTGCACGTCTGTCACGCACAAATCTGAATACAAAGAAGAATACGATAGTGACAAGCAGTATGTCGAGTATATCGTTCCAATGTATCTGTGCAAGAGCGGTGCCGATATTGTCAAGCAGCATACTTAAATCCATGCCTTGCGACCCCTTTCATAAATAATAAATCAAAAAAGATATCAGTCTATTTTATCACTGCAGTCAAACATCTGTCAATAGCAAAATACCGATAGAAAAAACTATCTAAAACAGACCGTTCGCCTTAACCTTGAGATCCTCAAGTGCCCTGCCTCTGTGGCTTATGGCACTTTTTGATGCCGTATCGAGCTCTGCAAATGTCTTGCCGAGCGACGGGCAATAGAATACGGGATCATAGCCAAAGCTGCCGTCACCGCGGCATTCGTTTGCGATATAGCCGTCAGCCCTGCCGAAAGCATCTATGCGTCTGCCGTCAGGCAGCAACAGGCATATTGCGCACGCAAAATATGCGGTGCGTCGCTCGTATTCTATTCCGTCAAGCTCTTTCAAAAGCTTGGCGATGCATTTGTCATTGGTTTCGCCCTCGCCCGCATAGCGTGCCGAATAGATGCCGGGTGCGCCGTCCAATATGTCAACGCAAAGCCCCGAATCATCTGCGATAGCGGCAAGCCCTGTTTGGTCAAGAGCAAATTTTGCTTTTATATAAGCATTATCGGCAAAGGTTTCGCCGTCCTCGACAGGATCGCCGAGCCCAAGATCTGCAAGTGTAACTATTTCGGGCGGGTTGTCAAAATTGCGCTCAAACCAGTCACGCAATTCGTGAGCCTTGTGCTTGTTGTTGGTTGCGAAAATAAGCTTTTGCATATCGTTCACCCCATAAGTGCATCAAGAAATTGGTCGGGATCAAACGGCTGCAGGTCCTCTGCCGCCTCGCCAACGCCTATAAATCTGACGGGAATGTCAAGCTCACGCTTGATTGAAAGTATAAAGCCGCCCTTTGCCGTGCCGTCAAGCTTGGTGAGAATAAGTCCCGTAATCGGCGATGCCTTGCCAAACTCCTTGACCTGTGAAATAGCGTTTTGACCTGTCGTGGCATCAAGCACGAGCCAGGTTTCTTTGTGTGCGCCGGGGGCTTCTCTGTCAATAACTCTGCCTGTCTTGGCGAGCTCATCGAGCAGGTTCTTTTTGTTGTGCAGTCTGCCTGCGGTATCGGCTATGAGCACGTCGGTCTGCTGCTTTTTTGCCGCTCCGACAGCATCAAACACGACCGCCGAAGGGTCTGCGCCCGCACTCTGCTTTATGACCGGAACGTTTGCTCTCTCGCCCCAGATCTCAAGCTGCTCGATAGCCGCTGCTCTGAACGTATCGGCAGCAGCCAGCATGACCTTTTTGCCCTGGCCGCGATAATAATGTGCGAGCTTGCCCGTTGAAGTGGTCTTGCCTGCACCGTTAACTCCAATGATCAAAAGCACGTTAAAGCCGTCATCGAGCTTAAGGGGCTCTGAATCGCCGAGCAATTCTCTGAGTATCTGTCTGAAAACGCCCTTTGCCTGCTCGACCTCCTTTATACCCTCCTTTTTGAGACGTGCTCTCAGCTCCTCAATAATGTGGTCTGAGGTATAAGCGCCGACATCCGCCGACACAAGCAGGTCAAAAAGGTCGTCATAAAACTCATCGTCGACCTTGTCATAGCTCGCAAAAAGCTGCATTACAGGGGCAAAAAGCGCGTTTTTAGTCTTTGAAAGTCCCTGCTTCAGCTTGTCAAAAAAGCCCATTTATACGTACCTCCTGATATTCTCATCCATTTTGGCAAGATCGAGCTTGAGATAAGTCGATATGCCCTTTTGCTGCATGGTTATGCCATAGAGCGTGTCCGCACGCTCCATAGTACCACGCCTGTGCGTAATCATGATATACTGCGTTTTTTCGCTCTCCTCCTTGACATAGTCTGCTAATTTGCAGAGGTTGACATCGTCAAGCGCACTCTCTATCTCGTCAAAGACACAGAAAGGCGAAGGATTGATCTTTTGCAGCGAAAGATAAAGTGCGACTGCGGCAAACGACTGCTCACCGCCGGACAAAAGCGTTATGCTGCGCACCTTTTTGCCGGGAATGCGCAGTGTAATGTCTATGCCGCTTTCAAGCGGATTTTCGGGATCCTCAAGCTCGACACACGCTCCGCCGCCGCCAAACAGTCTGCGGAACACCTCATCAAAGGTGGTGTTGATCTTTTGAAGCGTAGCAACAAATGTATCCTTCATTTCTATGCTCAGCTTGGATATTGCAGAATCGAGTCCACGCCTTGCTTTTTCAAGATCGCCTATATGATTGGTATAATAATCGTATTTTTCTTTGACCGCAGCATACTGCTCGACAGCACCGAGGTTGATGGTGCCCATAGAGCGAATGCGCTTGTTGAGTGCATTAAGCCTGCTCTGTGCATTCTTCATCAGATCGTCGGCAAGCCTGAATTGCAATGCCGTGGTATAGGTAAGCTCATAGCCGTCCCACATCTTTGCAGAGATAAGCTCGATCTCTTCTTCGATGCGGGTGCAGGTTGTTTCGTGCAGAGAATGGTTGCGGAACGCCTCGTCACGCTCTGACTGCACAGTGCGAAGCTCTGTTCTGACAGATGTTGTCTCTGCCTCTATCGTTTCGCGTGATGCGAGCAATGCCGACATACGCTTGCCTGCCTGCTCGGCGTTTGCCGAAGCCTCTGCAACTCTGGCTTCGAGCGCATCTGCATCTGCTCGCTTGCTTTCTGCAAGCGAGAGCGAATCAGCTTTGCTTGAAAGCGCCTCTGCCATGCGTGCCTCGGAATTTGAAATGCGCTCTCTGAGCGACTCTACAGAACGGTTTTGAGCATCGTATGCATTGAGCTTTGCAAAATACGCTTCGAGTGCCGCACCCGACAACTCATATGCCTTTGCGGATGCCGCTCTTGCATCGGCCATTTCGTCTCTGACGGCAGCAAGCAATTGTCTTTTTTCCTCAAGGCTTTCGCTTGCGGCAGAACGCTCGGACGAAAGCTGTGCCAAGCGCTTTTCTACACTTTCGGCACCTGCCTTGCCACCCGAAACCGCAGCTATCATAGACTCGAGATGTGCCTTTTCTTCGTCAAGTCTGGTGTTGCACGCAGACAATTCAAGCCCTGCCTCGTCATAAGCTGCTCGGCATTCCTCTGCACTTGTCTCAAGCTCTGCCATTTCATCGGCAAAAAGTGCTGACTTATCCTCAAGCTTCAGTATCCTGCTGTCAAGCTCAATGAGCCGCTTGTTGCGCTCCTTGATGTCGTTGCCGAGCTGTTCAAGATCGTGCGCTCTCGTAAACAGACCTGTCTTGCCCGAAACAGAGCCGCCCGTATAAGAACCGCCTGCGTTGATCATCTGTCCGTCGAGAGTGACAAACCTGACTGAATATTTGAGCTTGCGAGCCATTGCGGCAGCTTTTTCAAGATCCTCTGCAACGACTGTCCTGCCGAGCAATTCGTCGGCTATGCCGGCATAGGCGGGGTCAAAAACCGCAAGGTCGGATGCTATGCCGATAAAGCCATCCATAGCCTTGATGCCGCTGACATCAGATCTGCGGCCTCTGACAGAGGTAAGCGGCAGGAATGTTGCTTTGCCGCCACCGTATTTTTTAAGATGCTCGATGCACGCTCTCGCATCCTCTTCGTCGCCGACGACTATAAACTGCACCGACGATTGCAGTGCCGTTTCGAGTGCGGTGACATATTTGCCCTTTGAAGAAAGCAGTGTTGAAACAAGTCCTCTGATGTCGACCTTGCCGCTCTTTTTGCTTATCTTGCCCTCTGAATAAGCGCCCATAACAGTCTTGACGCCCTCTGAATAGCCGGTGAGCAATTTCTCGAGCTGTCTTAAATGCTCTCTGCGCTGTTCGACTGCGGTAAGCGCTATGCGCTCTGCGGTCTCTGTTTCTTTCAGTTTTTTTATTTCGGCAAGACATTCGTTTCTTTCGTTTTCGATCTCTGACTGCTTTTGCGAGATCGCAGAAAGCTCACCTCGCCTTGCCTCTGAATTTTCTTTTGCCTTTAATGCCTCTGCCTCGAGCATGGCGCAGCGTTCACGCGAGCGTGCAATGCGCTCCTCGCTCTCTTGAGCGGTGCGCGCGATCGATTCTGCCTCTGCGTTGACAGCGGCGACAGTCTCGGCTATCCTGCCGAGCGCCTCAAGCGCCTTGGTGCAGGCATCATTTGCTTCTGACTCACGCGATGTAAGTGAAAGCACGAGTGCTTCTTTTGCCTCATAATCAGCCCTTGCCGCTTCACTTGCCGCCTGTGCCTCATCACGCTCACGCCTTAATACCTCGAGCGCCTCAGAAGCACCCGAAAGCAATGTCTGTGCATCGGCAATGTCGGAGCGCATATTCTCTGCAGTCTGTGCCATAAGCTCTGCGGTGCTGTTGCAATGCTCTATCTCACGCACACAGACGGCAAGCTCTGAAACAAGCTGCGATCTGTATCTCTCGGCATCGCTCTTTTCTGCCTCTGCCTCGCTTATCATGCGTGATTCGTCACTCGAGCGACGCATAAGGTCGTCAAGCCTTGCTTCTAATGCGGCAGCCCTCGCTTCGACACCGTCAAGCTCGAGCTTTGCTGCGGCAAGTGCCTCTCCGCACTCGGTGCGCTTCTGGCGCAGGTTGTCTATCTTGTCAAGCCAGAGCGTAAGCTCTATGCCGCGCTTTTCTTCACCCAGGGTGAGATATACCCTTGCATCCTCTGCCTGCTTGCGCAAGGGCTCGAGCTGCGAGGTGACCTCTGTCAAAATGTCGTTAGCACGCTCCAAATTGTTTTTGACCTCTGCCAATTTGCGCTCGGTCTCTTCCTTGCGGACTCTGAAGCGTGAGATGCCCGCCGCCTCTTCAAACACGCTGCGGCGCTCGTCTGCCTTTTGTGAAAGTATCTCTGATATTTTGCCCTGACCTATGACCGAGTATCCCTCTCTGCCTATGCCCGTGTCATAGAACATCTCGTATATGTCACGCAGTCTTGTCTGCTGCTTATTGATATAATATTCACTCTCGCCACTGCGATAATATTTGCGTGTGATGACCACCTCACGAAAATCGGAAATACGCATTGCCTTTTTACGCTTTTGGTCGTCCTCACCGTCAGACTCGATCAGATCGGTAATGCCTGCCTGTGCCGCAAGGTATTCCTCTTCGGTATCAAGCACGAGCGAGACCGAAGCGCAGTTTGCGGGCGGTCTGTCGCCCGCACCCGAAAAGATGACGTCCTCCATCTTTGAGCCTCTGAGGCTCTTCATCTTCATCTCGCCGAGCACCCAGCGTACCGCATCCGAAATATTTGATTTGCCGCTGCCGTTTGGTCCGATTATACAGGTCAAGCCGCCCTTGAACTCCATGACCGTGCGGTCGGGAAACGATTTGAAGCCCTGCATTTCTATCGATTTAAGTTTCATTTATTCCTCTTCCACTGTCGGCGTCATATAAGGCAGGTCACCCTCCCTCACCCTGATCGACGACAGGTGATATGTGTTTTTTAAAAATTCAAGCGTACCGCCGCCGTGACCCGTCAGCTTTGATATATCGCCACGAGGCAGCGTTATGCAAATGCGGTCATATGTGCCGCCGTCAAGAATGCTCTGCAATCTGTGGCGATATACTCTGCCCATGACGAGCTCGCCTATTGCGGGATGGTTTGCACCGAACGGTGCTTCTTTAAGTTCGGGGCTTGAATGCAGTCCGGTGCGCAAAAGCTTGACACCGGCGTTTATGAACACCTCAGCGCATAAAGCAGAACGCTCTATCGCATCCTCGAGCCCGAGGGGAATATATTCGCCCCTCTCTGTCATGTCATAAAGTTCTGTATCGCAGAACACCGCAGTAGGATATATCCGTGCCTCAAGTGCACCGTATTCGACTATTGTGCGCGCTGTATTTATCTCTGACGTCGCATCAGAGCCCGGCAATCCGACCATCATCTGACCGCCCAAAACGAACCTGCCGTCTTTTGAGACCGCAAGACAGCCTTTTTTGCAGTCCTCGGCTGTGCAGCCCCTGCCCGAAAGCGCCAAGACTCTGTCGTCGGTGCTCTGAACGCCAAGCTCTATCGAGGTAACGCCGAACTCGTGCAATTCGTCAAGTATCTGTTTGTCGATGCAATCGGGTCTTGTCGAAAGCCGTATAGAGCCTATAACGCCCTTTTTGATATATTCATGTGCGACAGACAGCAACGTCAGCCTGCGTGACGGCTCTATCGCCGTAAAGCTGCCGCCGAAGAACGCAAGCTGGTTTTCGGTGTCCGGCACTGCCGAATCAAGCAAGTGTCTGAGCTCCGAGACCTCGATGTCTATGTCACGCTCTTTGTCGCCCTTGCCTGTTATCTTGCCCTGCGAGCAATAAACGCAAAGGCACGGACAGCCTGCGTGCGGAACAAAGAACGGAAGATTATGATGATGCTTTTTCATCTGCTTTTTGTCCTGCCGGCTCATCCGAAATAACGCCGAGCGTTATGAGCGCCATATGAGCGGCGTTCTGCTCTGCCTCTCTCTTTGACCTGCCCTCGCCTGTGCCGAGCTGGTTTGAATTGAGCAATACCCGCATTGTGAATATCCTGTCGTGCGGAGGGCCATCCTCTCTGACGAGCTGATAGCTGAGCTGCTCTTCGGGTGTTTCCTGAACAATGCGCTGCAGCATAGATTTATAGTCTTCGTTGCGACTGACACTGCACTCTTCTATAAGCGGCATAACTCTCGGCAAGAGAAAATCGCGTGCCGCCTTCATTCCGCCGTCGAGATATATCGCAGCAAGCAGAGCCTCAAAGGCATCTGCCAGAATGCTTTTGCGCTTATTGCCGTGCGTAAGGCGCTCGCCATGCCCGAAATACATATATTCGCCAAGCTCTATGTCGCCTGCCATGCGAAAGCAGGCATCCTCACAGACAACTGCTGCCCTGAGCCTCGTAAGTCCGCCTTCGTCAAAACGCTTGAGGTCGCGATAGATATAGTCGCTGACTATTATCGAAAGCACGCTGTCGCCCAAAAACTCGAGGCGTTCGTTGCAATCGCTCTTTGGGCGGTGCGTCTCGTTGGTATAAGAAGAATGCATCAGCGCATTTATAAGCAGTGCGACATTCTTGAATTTATAGCCTATCGCCTCCTGCAGATCTGCATAAGTGCGTCCTTTGTTTTCGTTCTTTTCACTCATTATAATCGTTTCCTTGCTGCGAAATATTCTCTGCTATCGATCTGATAGCGCCGCTCTCGGCATAAAGCCTCGCCTGATGCAGTGCCACGGCGATGGCGCGCGCATCCGAATTTCCGTGAGCCTTGATGACCGGCTTGCTTATACCGAGGAACGGTGCGCCGCCGTATTCCTTTGGATCAAAGTCTGTCTTCAGCTTTGTTACGCTCGGCTTCATCATAAGACCTGCGATATTGCCGGGCAATGAATCGGTAAAGACATGCTTGACCTTGCCGAGAATAAACTTTGATGCACCCTCGAGCGTTTTTAACGCAATATTGCCCGAAAAGCCGTCACAGACGAGCACGTCGCAGAAATTTTGCGTGATCATATTCGCCTCGCAGTTGCCGACAAAATTGATTGCCCTGTCGTTTTTCATTATAGCGTGTGCCGATGTATAAAGCTCTGTGCCCTTGGTCTCTTCTGTTCCGTTGTTGAGCAAAGCAACACGCGGGTTCTCGATGCCGAGCATTTTGCTGACATATATAGAGCCCATGCGACCGTAAAGATCAAGCACATCCGGCGTGGCATCGAGGTTTGCACCCATATCCAAAAGCAGCACCGGATTGTCAAAGCGCAGGATAGTGCCTATCGCGGCACGTCTGACTCCTTTGACACGCCTGACAACGAGCGAAGCGGCTGTAAAAAGCGCACCCGTATTGCCCGCACTGACCATCGCATCGACCTTGCCCTCTTTGAGCAGTCTTGCGGCGATCGCCATAGAGCTGTTTGATTTTTCTTTCATGACGGCTGAGGGAGCGTCTGTCATGCTTATCGCCTCTTCTGCCTGACAGACCGAGATGCGGTCTGTCTGACGTGCCCCTATAACTCGTGCCGCAGTCGACTTGTCACCGACCAATACCACCTCGAGTGTCGGATCGGCATTGACAGCCGCCAACGCACCCTCAATCATTGCAACAGGTGCGTTGTCGCCGCAAAGCATATCAAGTGCTATTTTCATTTTGCCTGTCCCTCCGGCTTGTCGCAATTCTTGCAATAGACACTGCCGCCGACCTTCTTTTTAAGCATATATCCGCCGCACTTGGGGCAGATCTCACCTGTCGGCAGGTTCCATTCTCGGAAGGTGCAGGTGGGATAATCCTCGCAAACATAATAGGTGCGCTTTGTCTTGGTCTGTCTGATCAAGACCTTTTTGCCGCAGATCGGGCAAACAGCACCGCTCTCACGCCTTATCGAAACCGTATATTTGCAGGTAGGATAATTACGACATGCAAAGAACGGGCCCGACGAGCCGTTGCGCATGACCATATCGCCACCGCATTTAGGGCATTTTTCGTCAGAAACGACCTCTTCTTTTGTCGCAGGCTCTGCGACGGCACCGTTGCTGTCGAGCTTTTTGGTGTTGCGGCATTTGGGGAAGTTGGGACATGCGGCGAACTTGCCGAACTTGCCGACACGTTCTATCATCATAGCACCGCATTTCTCGCAGATAATGCCTGTCTCAACCTTTGGCAGCTCGATGCGAGTGCCGCCGAGTCTTGTTTCGGCATCGGCGAGCTCCTTTGAAAAATCGCCGTAAAAGTCCCTGAGAATAGTGACATAGTCGACAGCACCGCTCTCGATGCGGTCAAGATCCTCCTCCATCTTTGCGGTGAAATCATAGTCGACGATGTTCGCAAAGGCGTCCTTCATAAGGTCTGTGGTGACAAATCCGAGCTCTGTGGGCACGAGCGACTTGCCCTCACGCTTAACGTACCCTCTCGAAATGACGGTCGTTATCGTCGGTGTATATGTCGAAGGGCGTCCTATGCCCTTTTCTTCAAGCATTTTGATGAGCGAGCCCTCGGTGAACCTCTGCGGAGGCTGCGTGAACTTCTGCTCGGGGTCGAGCTTAGAGAGCTTTAATACCTCGCCTGTCGCAAGCTCGGGCAGGCGTGAATCCTTGTCGTCATCGTCGCTGTCGTCATAAAGTGCAAGATAGCCCCTGAATCTGATGCTCTGACCGTTGGCTCTGAAAATATGCTCACCGCAATTGATGTCGGCAGCAACAGTATCAATGACCGCAGCAGCCATCTGCGACGCCATAAAACGCTCCCAGATGAGCTTATAAAGCTTGTATTGATCCGGCGTGACCTTGCCCTTTATCATGTCGGGAGTGAGCGACGGATCTGACGGTCTGATTGCCTCGTGCGCATCCTGTGCGTTCTTGCGAGAACGGTAAACATTGGGTGTCTTGGGATAATATTCCTCGCCGTATTTTGCACATATATACTCTTTTGCGGCATCACGAGCCTCATCGGAGATCCTGAGCGAGTCAGTTCTCATATAGGTTATAAGACCGTGCGACGATCTGTCGCCGGTCGAAACGCCCTCATAAAGCTCCTGTGCCACAAGCATGGTTCTCGATGACTGGAACGACAGTCTGCGGTTAGCCTCCTGCTGAAGCGTCGATGTAATGAACGGCGGCTGCGGTTTGCGCATTCTGACTGCGTTGCGAATATCGCTGACGGCAAACACGCCCTTTTTTGCATCCTCGACCACCGCCATGGCTTGCTGCTCGTTATGCAGCTCGACCTTGCCGTCACTGTTGCCATAGAACTTGGCTTCAAAAGTCCTGCCGTCGTCCTTTTGAAGTATGACGGTTATATTCCAATATTCCTCTGCGACAAACTGTTGTATCTCCTGCTCACGCTCGACTATCATGCGAGTGGTGACAGACTGAACTCTGCCTGCCGAGAGTCCGCTCTTGATCTTGCGCCACAAAAACGGAGAGATCTGATAGCCGACAAGCCTGTCTAAAATACGGCGTGCCTGCTGAGCGTCAACGAGATTCATATCTATGGGCTTGGGATTTTTGACCGCCTCTTTTAATGATTTTTTGGTTATCTCGTTGAATGAAATCCTGCCTGTGCGCTTTGGATCAAGCCCGAGAACAGTGGCGAGATGCCACGAGATCGCTTCGCCCTCGCGATCAGGGTCGGTCGCGAGCAGAACTCTGTCGGCGCTCTTGACCTCTTTGCGCAGCTGAGCGATGAGATCGCCCTTGCCGCGAATGTTGATATACTGCGGCGCAAAATCGTGCTCGATGTCTATACCGAGCTTGCTTTTCGGCAGGTCGCGGACGTGACCCTTTGAAGCCGTGACCTTATAGCCCTTGCCCAAAAAGCCCTTGATCGTCGCCGCCTTTGATGGCGACTCAACTATTACGAGTGTGTTCATAGAAATAATGCCTCATTTGTTTATCTTATATCTGTCGCCGGGCAGACGCTTGATGTCGCCCGACAGCTCAAGCAGGGTGATCTCGATCATAACATTGCCGGAATCAGCCCGCAGGATCCTTATTATCTGGTTGACCGAGAGTGCCTCTTGACCGTCGAGCGCGTCAAGTATGCGGCTCTTGAGCGTAGGCTCGGCCTGCGCTTCTTTGGTCTCTTCTGCCTCGATCGGCTTATAAAGCTCACGCTTTGGCTCGGACGGTTGGGTATCGTGCCTTATATCGCCGAGCGTTATCTGTCTTTTAATATCCGGCTTTGACTTGCTCTCTGCCGTTCTGCGCGGCATATCACGCTCAAACAGCTCGACGGCATCCTTGAGGCTCGTCAAAACATGTGCTCCGCTCTCGGCGAGCGAAATAGTGCCCGCAAAGCCGTCGTTCGGCAATATCGGCAGGCAAACGACCTGCTTGCCCTGCTCACCCGCGTATTTTGCGGTTATCAGAGCACCACTGCCGCTGCGTGCCTCGCCGACCATTATGATGTCGGCAAGTCCGCTGATGAGCCTGTTGCGCTCGGCAAAATTCCACTTGCTTATCTGCATACCGGGCGGTATCTCCGATATAACGCAGCCGTTTTGAATTATCCTGTCATAAAGCGGAATATTTTCTTTGGGATACGGATGATCTATCGCCGTGCCGAACACCGCAACAGTTCCGCCCCTGCCTCCGAGTGCGCCTTTATGTGCGGCGGCATCTATGCCGCGTGCCATGCCGCTTATGACCGTGATGCCGTTCTGCGACAGTGCCTCGGCAAGGTTATAAGCCGAACGCTTGCCTATATCCGAAGCCTCACGGGAGCCGACGATGGCAGCCGACATATTTGACAAAAGCTCGTGCTTGCCAACAGAATAGATACAGGCAGGCATCTTGCGCAATGTCGTCAGCCCGTGCGGAAAATCATCATCCTCACACGAAATTATTTTTATTTTTCTCGTTCTGCAAAGCCTGACTATACGTTCCGCTTCACCGAGATCCTTTTTGATGAGTGCGTCGAAAACCGACTTTGTGGTGTCGAAGCCCGCATATTCACGCTCCTTATATATATTTTCAAGTCCGCCGTATGCATTTATCAGTTTTTTTACGAGCGGCGACGACACACCGCAGCAGGTCTGAAGCCAGACAGCATAAACAGCCTCATTCATGCCTTGCCCTCCTCATCTCCCACATAAACACTGCGGCAGCGACCGAAGCATTCAGGCTCTCACAGCCCTGCTGCATCGGAATAATGACAGAGCCCGACGAAGCGGCAACAAGCTCGTCACTTATCCCCTGCCCCTCGTTGCCTATCATGACGCAGTCGGTAGCCTGCAAAAAGCCATCGCTTATCATATGCGCATTATCCGAAAGTGTTGCGGCGAAAACTCTTACGCCGTTCTCTTTTCGAGAAATTATCTCGTTTATAATATCGTCGGCAATTGTAATGTGCTGTCTGAACAAAGCCCCCATCGAGGCTCTGACAGTCTTTATGCCATAAACATCTGCGCAATCGGCAGAACAAATGACCTCGTTTATGCCAAAAGCGTTTGCGGTGCGCAATATAGTGCCGAGGTTGCCTGCGTCACGAACCGAGCAGGCTATCAAACAGCCGCCCGACATATCGCTTTTGCCGAAGCTGATATTGCAAAGTCGCTTTGACAAGGTAAGTATACCCTGTGGAGCACGCTCGGCAGTCATCTTGGCATAGACCGCATCGCTTACACAGACGGCTCTGTCTGCCACGGCAGAAAAAAGCTCGGGGTATCTTGCCGCTGCCTGATCGGTGAAATAGGCACGCTCGGGCACAAGCCCTGCGGCGATATAGTCCTCGAGCAGATGTGCGCCCTCAAAGCAAAAGAGCATCTCGCGGTCGCGGTACTTTTTGTCCGCAAGCGAGCACACGAGCTTGACCTCTCGGTTATCGCGTGAATCTATTCTCTTGACCATCGCATATCGCCTCCCTGAAAGCACAAATTTAGGTCAAACAAAAAACCGTACAATATTATAATAAATAATATAGTACAGCTTTTTATGTTTGTCAATATCTTTTTGCAAATACGCAGCGCTCTATTCCGCCCATATCCTTTGCGGTACCGACGGCAAAGCCCGCGCTTTTTAATATCTCGCTGACATCAGCCGCCTGATCATATCCGACCTCAAACACCACGGTGCCCTCGGGCTTTAAAATATGCGGCAAAAGTGAAGTGACTATGCGATAATATCTGAGTCCGTCCTCACCGCCGTCAAGCGCCGACTCGGGCTCGCAAAGCACGTTGGACGGCAATGTCTCAAGCTCCGACGTGGGAATATAAGGCGGATTGCAGGTGACCACATCAAACAGTCCCTCATTCTCTGCAAGGCTTATATAATCATCCTCGTCGAGTGCATCAAATCTGATGACCTTGACGTTTTTGTTTTTGAGGTTATATTCGGTATAAGGCAGCGCCTTAAGCGAAAGCTCAAGCGCAACGCCGCTTGCTGCCGGCTTTTGAGAAGCGATGGCAAGCGGAATGCAGCCGCTGCCGGAGCATATGTCGGCAAATCTGCCACCCATCGGAAGCGCAGTGAGTGCCACCTTGACGATCGTTTCGGTATCGCTGCGTGGGATAAAGCAGCCCTGCCCGACCTTGACCTCGCAGCCATAGAAATTGCATCTGCCGAGCACATATTGCAGCGGCACGCCCGTCATGAGCTCTGCAACATAGCCGTTTATTCGTTCGGCTGCGGCGACGGGCATCTCTGAAAGCAGATTGGTGTAAAATACCCCGCGTGAAACGCCCAGTGCTTCGCACATCAAAATGTCCGCCATGACATCCCCCTCCTCGGGCGAGAGGTCAATGAGCTTTTGTTTTAATTCTTTGCGGTAATCGGAGATCAGCATGTCTGTTCCTCGCTGTCAGCTGTCGCCTCGGCATCAACCGATGGGTCCTCATCCTGCTCATACGGAACTTCAAAATCGGGGAAAACATCAGGCAGCGCGCTCTTGAGCGAGGTTATTGCAACTTCGATCATAGAGTCGTCCGGCTCACGGGTGGTGAGTCTCTGCATCCACAGACCGGGTGCAGAGAAAATATGCGTAAACGTGTTGTCGTGCTTGCCTGCGTATGCGATATACTCATAGCTTATACCGACAACAAGCGGCAAGGCGACAAGCTTGATAAGTGCCTTGAACCACGAAACATTGATGGGTGCGAGAGGGAATATTGCGCCGACAGCCCACAATATGAGCGAGTTGACTATGATCGAAATGATAAGTATGACGAACATAAACGACGTTCCGCAGCGAGGGTGAAACCTCGTGTGCTTCCTGACGTTTTCGACAGTCAATTCTTCACCCGCCTCATAGCAGGCGATGGATTTATGCTCTGAGCCGTGGTACATATAAACCCGTTTTATGTCGGGAATAAGCGATGTGAAATAGATGTAGGCGACAAATATGATTATTTTAATCACGCCGTCCGCAAGGCATTTGAGCAGGTCGAGCTGCCCCTCGGGTGCGGTCGACGGAATAAAGCCCGCAATGAACGCAGGCAGCCATATAAACAAGACGAGTGCGAGCGCAACGCCGAGCACTGCACCGACCGCCGTAACGACGCCCATGATCTTGTCACCAAGCTTTTCGGTGAGCCATTTGTCAAATTTGCTGCTGCTTTCGTCTGTCTCGAGGTCAAGACCGAGCATTTCGGTCGACTCGGTGAGCGTGCCGAACGAGGATGAGAGAGACTCGATGAAATTGGTTATGCCGCGTATGACAGGCAAGCGCAGTATCCTGTGCTTATCTTTGATGCTCTTGGTATCCTTGACTCTGACAGAGATTCTGCCGTTGTCTGTGCGCCTGACGGCTATTGCAGTCTTTTTTTGCGAGCGCATCATAACGCCCTCCATGACCGCCTGACCGCCGACCTTGCCGAGGCGCTCGGGGTATTTGCAATCTTTTTTGCGCATTTTATATTCCTTTCGTTGATTTTTGAAAGCTTTTGTATTATAATAATACCGTTCACAGCTTAAATCAAGCCTTAACTGCTTTATTATACTACAAAAAGTTCCGATTGTGAAGCCTTTTTTGATAAAAATGTTTATAAGGTTTATTTAATGCTCAGCCTATATCATTGACAGGAGCGGATATTTTGCAGACAAAACGCTTTACACACAACGACAGCGGCTTTATATGCGGCAACTGCGGCAGAGAGGTCAAGCCACTCGGCTATTCATCACGCAATCATTGCCCCTATTGTCTTTATTCAAAGCACGTCGACATCAACCCGGGCGACCGTATGTGCGAATGTGGCGGTCTGATGGCACCATCAGAGGTGCGTACCGACGCACGCAAGGGGTTCGTCATAACCCACAAATGCATCGTTTGCGGTGCTACACGCAATAACAAATATCAAAACGACGACAATATGGAGTTGCTTATCAAGCTCACAAATCCATACAACAGGTGACAAGAATCATGAACAACAACACCAAAAGCAAAAAAAGCATATCACTTTCCAACGGCATTCTGATCCTGGGTGCAATATCGACCGTCGCGGCGTATTGCGCATTGCCGGGCACAGGCATAGTTTCGTCATTGCCGCTGCTTGCGATATGTGCGGCGATATGTGCGTTTATACCGACATCAAACGGAATTAAGCTCGCCATGCTGCCTATCATGACCTGTGTATTTGCCACCGTCATAACAGGCAAAACGATGCACGCGATATACATGGCATTGCTATGCTTTTTGCTCTGTATCTGCGGAATATATGCAAAAAAGCTGCTGGACAACAAAAAGATATTATTAAAGCTCTGTGCGATAGTCCTGCTGTGCGCAATGCTCGCCGTCAATCTCTATTTTTGCGGCTCAGTCGTCGATGCGATAAACAGTGACAGAATATTGACCGAATATTTCGACACACATTATGCCGAAACGGTCGAGCACAGCGGCTGCTATTATGACCACACCTCGGGAGTATACAGGCTCGATCTCAATTCTGCCGCAGCTCCGACGATCAAGCGTGCGCTTTATATTCAGGGCGGAGTGATATATGACGGCTATAAGCCTCGTGCTGAAGCGATATTGACAGTTTTGCCCGTTTCGCTCATTTCCTCCACGCTAAGACAGCAGTTTCCCTCTGACAGCTTCGGTGTGACAGATGCCGAGATAGTGGGCTTTTCGCCCGACAAGATAGACCCGTCAACGCAGGCGGTGCATTCCGAATTGATGCGCTTCACCGTCCACATAGACGGCACTTTGACAAAGCAGGAGTTTTTTGCAAAGGCAAAAGAATATGCATTTACGCTTCAGTTCTCGAACGCGGGCTATGACAGCATAACCTATGTCGGCGGCAACGGGATGACAGACATTTATCAATTGACCGTGCGCAAGGGTCTTATCTATCTTGATGTCACAGAAAGCGACATAGTCCCCTGCAAAGGCATTATTTCGAAAATAATTAAATAGAGCAGAATAAACAAAGCCTTGCTTGTCCAAAATACAAGCGGAGGCTTTTTTATTATGGATAAAACAATTGACAAGACAAACGAGATCAAACGCGGTGATATATACTACGCCGACCTTTCGCCTGTTGTCGGCTCTGAACAGGGCGGAATAAGACCCGTGCTGATAGTGCAGAACAACATAGGCAACAGATACAGCCCAACAGTCATCGCTGCGGCAATAACAAGCAGAACCGAAAAGACAAAGCTGCCCACGCACATAGAGGTCACCGGCGAAACCACCGTCGGTGGGATAACCGCCTGCGGACTGCAAAAAAATTCTGTCATATTGCTTGAGCAGATGCGCACGCTTGACAAAAAAAGACTGCGTGAAAGAATGGGCAGGCTCGACGACACGATGATGAACAAGGTCAACGGAGCGATACAGATAAGCCTTGGGCTGTTCTGAAGAACAATAAAAAAGAGATTTTGCGTCGTGCAGAATCTCTTTTTATTATTAGTTTTTACTATTCACCATATCAAGGCACTTTTTTGCGAGCGCATCCATCTGCCCGAGCAATCTGCGAGCGCAGCCTCGATCTCTGATAATGATATAAGTGCTGTAGGCGAACCTGCCGAGTGCGGCAACGCCGATAGCGGCAAACACCGCAGAGACGAGCTTGACCAGCAGGCTGTACGACTCCGAAGCATCACCGACCTGTATGCCGAGCTCATAAGTGAGCAGCGCCGAAAGCAGCATACACACGCAAACAAACGGACTGCTGCCAAATCCTCGACCGGCAATCAGCTCATTTCGCTGCTGCAAAAGCGCCAAATATTGATCGCACGCATCACGCAAAGCGTCGTAATGCTCTATGCGTATATCTCTTAAAAACCTTAACCTTGTGAATCTATATCTTGACTGCCGCCCTCTGCAATTGCAGTCGGACGCATCTGCACTGTGATATCCAAAGCAAAGCATATGTTCGATGACCAACTGCCTATCCTCAGGCATAATGTTGATCATGACCGACTCTGTATAAGCACCTGCAAGATCGGATTCCAAATAGTGATTCGGAATGTCGACCACGCCGTCCCATCCCCCTTCAAAGCATTATAAAGAAGTATGAAGTGATTATGCCACATGATGCAATTTTTTTCATCAGCAGAGATAATTAAATTTATTAATAACCTATGGTTTTGAGAACTCGCGAGTTCGAAAAATGAGTGTTTTTTAATACTTAAGCATCATTTGAACCATTTTGTTAATCACAGCACCGCAAATCCCCACCCCTTTTTGCACATTTTGCCCCAAAACAGCAAAAAAGAGAGGGCAAAAAAGCCCACCTCATTTTTTCTTTTTCTTTATCGCTATGACTGCTGCAGCGGATAAAACTGCGGCGGCCGCCAAGGCAAAGGGCCACCAGGGCATGTGATCCTTTTTGACCTGCATCTGATCGTCGATCGAGTCGTCGTTTGAATCGTCGCCCGGCTGCTCGGGTGCTGCCGTGTCTGTAACAGTGACCTTGACATCGAGCACCGCACTCTCGGAAACGCCATCCGAAACGGTTATTTGAAACTCATCCTCACCGACAAAATCGCCCACAGGCACATACTTAAAGCCGCCTGCATAAACATCTACGACTCCGTTTTTGGGCTGCTGTGAAACGGTATATTTCATAAGTGCGGTATATCCGCCCGAAACGGCAAACTCGCCTCTTATGCGGCTTGACTTTTCGCCTGTGACGAATGTGTCGCCGCTTATCGTCACCTTGTCGACGGCAAGCGTGCCCTTTATAAATCTATATGTCGCATCATAAAGCGATCTCAGCAATTTGCCTCTTGAATTATTTGTATCGGCATAGCAAAAGCTGTATATGCTGCCCGGACCTGCGCCCTGATACCAGGTCTTGAGGTTCCTGTCATAGCCGCTCCTGACACCCTGATAGAGATATTCAAGATAATTGCGTGAAGCATTCAAATAGTCGCTGCCGTCGGTATAAGCATAGGGCGACAAAGTTTCTATCTCTACGCCGCAGCCGTTTTGCTCGACAGTCTGCGCAAACTCAGAGAGCATACCCTCTTTAAAATATTCTCTGTCCGACGAGATCTCGGCGTAATTGGGCTGCATGACGCAGGTATCAAAACCGAGCTCGCGATAATGGTCATAGCCCGTCGAGAGATAAAAAGGATCAAAAATGCTCTTTAAGCCCATTGAATGGAAATATTCGTTCGATCTCCTGCAAAGCTCTGCCTCGTGGTCAGTGTCGGAATAATTAACCTCCTCACGATACCAATAGAAACCCGCAAACGTCAGATTTTGATATTCCGCATCCGCAAAGCGACTGCTGCAGAGGTCGGCGAACCATTTGATAATGTCGAGCCTTTCGTCAAGCGTTTTGCAATACTCGCTTTCGCCGTCACCGTCAATATCGCCGAAAGCGCCATCAAGCACAGTCGGATAAGGCATGGTGAGCATGACGGGCATTTTGCCCTTATTGCCGAGCTTGCCGAACACCTCGCCCACGGCATCATCAAGTGCGGCAAGGTTCTTTGTATTATCAAACGTATTATCCGCATAAAGCAGCCAGTCTGACATGACAGCGCCCTTTTTGCCAAAGGTCTTTGTGAGCCTGCCGCCCGACGGATAGTCGGTATGGCACGGAACGAATATCGCGCCATCGAACATCGTGTCGACAACATTGCCTTTTTCGTCTATATATGCGATATAAGGCATAACTTTTTCTTTGGTTATGTCGGCAAGTTGCTGCTCGGGATAATAGCCGTTATACAGCTTGATAAAGCTGCTTGCACCGAGAATATCGGTGCTCATTTCCGCCCTTGTCTGTTCACCGTCGGGCACTATGGTCACGCGCTCGCCGCTCGTGTCGCCAAGCACTCTTATCTCGTCGCAGGCGGCAAAAATATCGACCGAATATTCTATCTCGACATATCTTGCTTCGTACGCCCCGTCAAAGTCAATGACACGGTTTACACGACGCTTGAGGTCACCGCTCAAATCATTCTCGCTCAGACTGCCGACCGTCATAAAATCCTTGCCGTTCGTCGAAAGCCTGCATTTGACGACACGCGGCGCATAAAACGCCTCTGCCTTTGAATGCAGAAACGATGCCTCAACCGACGAAACCGCATACTGTGCTCCAAGGTCTATCAAAACTATTCTGCTGCCACCACGCATGGCACGATACCAGCCGTTGTCGTTTGAATCGATTTTTGCTATCTTGCCGTCTGTAAGCTGACCGACATCGTTGTTGTAAAAATCCGCCTGATAATTGCCGTAAGAGCCGTCAACAGGCTCGCCTGTTGTAACGGTATATTGCTTGCCAACTGCTATGTTTTGCATTTTATTCGCCTCTTTTTGCGCCGACTCGTCAGCCGTGGCAGACACGCCGAAAAAGCATATCGTAAAGGGCAATACGGCGGTGACGGAAATTAATATCGAAATGATCGTCTTGATCGTTTTATGCTTATTTATCATATTTTCTCTTTATCTTTTTTGAGCTTGTCTTTTCAAACTCGGTGCTTCTAAAGACTATCTTTTTGATCTTTTTATGTGATGCAGCCGACGCATTATAATCAGCCACGACCTTTTTGATCTCAGCCTCTGCGTCTGCAATACCGAGCTTTTCGGCACGCTCAAACATTGGGAATATCTCTGCACCCAACAGTTTTTCGCCGCTCTCCTCGTCGGTCATGGCAGAAACGACCACCTCAGAGATAAGCTCTGTGGCAAACATAAGCTTTTCTTCTATCTCCTCGGGCGAAACGTTCTCGCCGTTTTTGAGTATGATGAGGTTCTTTATCCTGCCCGTGATATGCAAAAAGCCGTTTGTATCGACCCTGCCGATGTCGCCTGTATGGAACCAGCCGTCGATTATCGCACTGTTTGTTGCAGCCTCGTCCTTATAATAGCCCTTAAAGACGTTTTTGCCCCTGACGCAAAACTCGCCCTCGCCGTTTTCGTTTGGCTGATCGACACGCAGCTCAAGCCCGGGAACGACAACGCCGACCGACTCGAAGTTTGCAAACTCAGGGCGGTTTATAGAGATGAGCGGTGCACATTCGGTGATGCCATAGCCGTTGATGAGTATGATGCCGATGCCGTAAAAGAACTCGGCGATCTCTTTTTTGAGCGGTGCGCCACCGGAAATAAATATGTTGAGTCTGCCGCCGAACGCCTTGCGCACATCGGCAAACAGCTTTTCACGCATGTCTATGCCGAGTGCAA
The DNA here is from genome assembly GCA_964571635.1 of uncultured Ruminococcus sp. GTDB lineage: Bacteria > Bacillota > Clostridia > Oscillospirales > CAG-382 > Coliplasma. The sequence continues at coordinate 52,420 of CAZNCN010000013.1, forward strand.
GCAGCAAACGGCTCAATTTGAGCGCAAAGCGCAATTTTTTTGCCTTGCCCTGCTCCTCAGCGACATCCCACACCCTGCGGTACATTTTTTCGGCAAACAGCGGCACGATCTGCATTTCAGTCGGCTTATAAAGCTCAAAATCGCTCATCAGATTGCGCAGGCTGTCGTTGATGCATATCGTCATGCCGTTGTGCAGCATGGTCAAAATACCCGTGGTTGATTCGTATGCGTGGTGATACGGCAATACCGACAGGCAGCAATCTGTTATATGCATTATGCGCTGCGAAGAAATGATGTTGACGAGGAGTGCTTCCTCGGTTATCATGACACCCTTTGGTCTGCCTGTCGTGCCTGACGTGAACATTATCTCTTTTGTTTTTGTAATATCACGGTCTGTTATCGAAACAAACGTCCTGTCGCCGCCGTCAAGCAATTCGCCGCCTTTTTTCAAAAGCTCGTCAAGCGTAAGATCGTCGCCTGCGTCCGCAGACTCCATGCATATATAATGCGTTATCCTGCCGCAGGAAAGGCGAGCCTCCGCTATCTTTTTTGCCGTCTTGCCGCCTGCGTATATTAACGCATCGACGTCGCCCTTGTTTAAAATATACGCTATCTCGTCAGATGACAGCTCTTTGTCGACAGGAACGACTATGCCGTTCAGATTGAGCGTCGCAAGAAATGACAATACCCATTTAAAGCTGTTTTCACCTATGATGGCGATATGCTTGCCGTCGAGCCCGAGAGAGCAAAGCGCAGTGCCGAGGCTGTCGACAGAACGCTTGAAATCCTTATAACTTATCTGACCCGCCACGCCCTTGTCACGGTATCTGAAGGCGAGTTTGTCGCCAAAAAGCTCTGCGGTGTCATCTATCAATGCACGCAGGTCTTTGACCGGGCGCACCTCATAAAGCGGATAGTTTTTAGTCTTTAGTTTGCCGTACATTAGCTGCTCCTGAATAAAAAAGTGTATGTTTTATTTTATACCATGATGCTTAAAAAATCAACAGCAAATGTTAGGTTTTGCACACATTTTTATATTCGGTATTATTTAAAGCAAAAGCGCACGCCGCAGCGCACGCTTTTTAGAATATTTAAAGATATTTATTGCTTTTTGCGCCTGATGATTATTATCACAGCAGCTATAACAGCCAAGGCAAGCAAAACGACAATAACCACTATCAGCACTGTGTTTGTGCCGTCGGCAGGCTCGTCAACGCCAGAAACATTCGAGACGCTCGAATTATTCAAAGCATCGGAATTATTTGCGTCGTTCGAAGCGGTCGAATCGGTCAAATCGTTCGAGTTGCTACCGCTTTCGCCCTCTGATGCTCCGCCGCTCTGGTCAGGCTGCTCGTCAGAGCCGCTTTCATCGTCCGAAACATCATTCGGAATGTTGCTGTCATCACCGGCAGGGTCGTTTGACGGATCGTTTGAAGTGTCGGGTTGAACCTTTTCGGGCGACCACTCCATCATATCGGATACTGCGAGAATGCGAGCAAGTGTATGAATATCATTTGAGAGCATCTCTTTTGCACCCGACTCTTTGACATCCGCAAGTGCCTTGACAAGCACACCTATCTCATCATCGGTGACATCCGACTTATTAAGCGCATTTGCGGCATCCGAAATCTTTTGTGCTGTCTTGTCGGTGATCTTGCCATCCTGTTTCATCATTTCAAGCCTTTTGCTTATCTCGCCGAGCTTGAGCTTGACAGCGTCGGAATCAATCGGCGTGACTGCCCTGTCTGCATAAAGTCCCGCAAGCAACTTTGGCATCATGCGGTTGAAATAGGACGTCGCCTCAAAAAAGCACGAGCCGTTGCCGCCGACCTTGTTTATCAATATTGCCTGACCCTTTATGCAATCGGTGGGAATAGCGTTGTCAAACGTTCCGAGACCGACACAAAGCATGGTGCGGGTGTCGCATTTCTCGGCAAGGTCGATAAATACATCGTCATAGTCCTCACCATAGCACATCGGGTGCAGCAGATCGACTATGCCCTCATCGAGCCACGAGAGGTAATCCTGATAGAGATATCTCTTTGCAATGCTTGGATAGCCGCCGACATCGAGAGAAAGCAGGGTGCCAGGTCTTACCTCATCGATAAGCTCTCTGGTAGCGTGAACCATATCGGTGACGTATTTGCCGCGAAAATCGCACCAATCCTGCCAATAAGAAGCCTTTGTGTCGTACTCAGGCGTAACGCCGTATTCTTTTTCGAATGCGTCGACGAGTGCCCTGTTATAGCCATAATCCTCTTCGCCGCGCTCCCAATAGCGGATATAGTCGAGCTCAAAGCCGTCTATATCATACTTTTGCAGTATCCATCTGTATGTATCTAAAAGGCACTGCTTGACCTCGGGGTTAGAGGGATCGAGCATATAGAATTTATTGGGGTTATTGGCACCCATCGTATTGCCCCGATCGGTTATGCTGAGCCATTCGGGCTTTTTATAGCCAACGCTCATCTGACAGTTTTCGGTATCCTCATGCCCGACATAATAGACAGGCATCCAGATATGCAATTCCATACCGCGCTTGTGGCACGAGTCGATAAACGCCTGCAGCATATCAAAGCCCTTCCACGACGGGTTCTGCTCAAAGAGGCTGCCCGAGGGTGTCGGCATTATCATGCAGTTGTTATAAAGAGTTTCTATGCAAATAAGATTTATACCGCTGTCATAAAGCTTTTGAACATAATCATCGACAGCCTTTTGGTTGGTCTGGACAGGTCTGAGCCAAACGCCGCGATATTCGACCTTCTGTGACTCGATGACAGTCAAGGCACCCTCGGCAAGCAGCCTTTCGCATTCCTCAAAGCTTGCCCAAAAATCGTCGCTGCCTGCGTCAAATTTTGCGTTTGCGGTATTGAGTGCCGCCGAAGCGAGATCAACAGCCGCTTTTGCGCTGGTGCGGTCTATCAGCAGGCACTGATCCAAAGCGGCATCGTATTCTTTTTTCAGCTCCGAGAATCCCTCCTGCAATGAAAGCAGCGCAGCCTTTGCGGTATAGCCAAAAACGATATTGCCGTCCTTGATCTCTGCGGTCATGCCGACGAGAACGTTGAGGTTTATCCAGTCATATGCCGTGCCGTGTCCCGAAACGACAAACGAATTTGTGCCGTTGGGAACAAGATTGTTGTTGCCGCCGACCGAAGTTACGACACCGTCGGTAACAACTGCCTCGACGCCCCAGTCATTGGTAAGCGTGCGTGCACCGCTTGTGTTGTAAATGACCAGCATATCCACGTTGCGGTATACATTTGTGCCGTCGATCTTTTTTGAAACAGTGTATTCGTGCGACGGCGTTATGGGAGTATCCGAAAGCGTGAGCGTCATGGCCTTTTTGTTATAATAAACATAAGTGCCGACCTTGATGCTGTTCTTGACAAATGTCGCATTTTTTGCATCGCCCTCGTTGGCATCGTGACCCGAAACGACAAAGCCGCCCTCGGGTATCCTGCTATTGCCGGAGGTCGAAACAGACACGCATTTGTTGCTGCTGTCAACGATCGCCTCTGCGCCCCACTGGTTGGTATTGGTGGTTTCGCCGAAATCGGAGTTATAGACTATCAGCGCCCCCTCACCTCGATCGGTGTTGATGCCGGTGAGCGTGAACTGCTCTGCCTTTGCGCTAGCTGTCACGCACGGAGCGAGCAGCGCTGTCACAAGTGCGAGCACGATCGCAAAAACAGACATACTTTTCAGAGATTTCATTTTAAAAATCCCCTTTCTTTATTATTGACATCATTATACAGCACATACAGGTGATTGTCAACTGCGACAAAAAAGCCCCCGAAACACGGGGGCCTTTATGTTTAATATTGATAAATCGATCAGTCTTCGTAGACCTCGAACTTATAGCCGACGCCCCAAACGGTCTTAAGCAGCCATTTGTCAGAAACGCCCTCGAGCTTCTCACGCAGACGCTTGATGTGAACGTCAACGGTGCGCGAGTCACCGGGATAGTCAAAGCCCCAGACCTTATCGAGCAGCTTGTCTCTGGTGAAAACATGATTGTAGTTTGCAGCAAGGAAATAGAGGAGCTCGAGTTCCTTGGGAGGCAGGTCGACGACCTTGCCGTTGACCTTAAGCTCGTACTTCTGCAAAGAGATCTCGAGCTTGTCAAACTTGATGAGCTCGCCGTCATCGCCGCCATGGCTGGCATAACGCCTGAGAACAGCCTTGACGCGTGCGAACAACTCTTTTGAATCGATGGGCTTGACCATATAGTCATCTGCACCGAGCTCGAGACCGAGGATCTTGTCGATAGTCTCGCCCTTGGCAGAGATCATGATGATGGGCTTTGAAGAATGCTCGCGGATCTCGCGGCAGACCTGCCAGCCATCCTTTTTGGGAAGCATGATGTCGAGAAGGACAAGATCGGGCTCGTACATACGGAATGCAATGACACCCTCGGGGCCGTCGTTGGCACACATAACATCATAGCCCTCGTGCGTAAGACTCTTGCTGAGAGAGTCGCAGATCTGGACATCGTCATCGATAATAAGTATTTTGATCATAGCGTAAAACCTCTTTTCGTATACAATTTAATTTGTTAATAATATTCTTTTGCCCCTATTATATCACACAATAACCCCTGTGTCAACTGTGTTTTCTGACTTTTTGTATAAATTATGCACAAAAATAAGTGTGTACGAAAATTTACACCCACGCTTTTCAGTCACTTTTTTGCGACACGTTTTTCGCCCAGTTTTCGACGCAAAAAAAGCGATCGTAAAGCAGGCACTTCTTCTCTTCATGCCACCTGAATATTATTGTTATCTGTCACAGCGTTCATGCCGCCGTGGAGTCTTTAGTAACATTTAAAAAGCGATAA
>CAZNCN010000014.1:0-2830 GCA_964571635.1 uncultured Ruminococcus sp.
GCCGCAAGGTGCTCAAGATAAGAAGACAGAGAGGCAGAGCCCGTCTGTCCTATTAATTTTTATTGATAGTCAAAACACGAGATAACGGGTGATAATCATATGAACGAGACTAAAAAGATATTGGCTATCAAGGACAGCCGTCTTTTTGGTACGGTCTACCGCAGGGGGGCGTGCTATCCGGGCAAATATACCGTGCTTTATGTATTGCCCTGCCGCGGCGGGCGATCACACCTCGGCATAACCGTGTCAAAGGATCGCGGCTGTGCAGTCGTGCGCAACCGTATCAAGCGAGTCATCCGTGAGGCATACCGCCGTAATTATGATTTTATAAAAGGCAGTTATAATTTCGTTATAGTCGCCAGACAAGCATGTGCTTTTGCAGACAGCACCGCGGTCGCAGCAGAATTACATGAACTTTTGACCAAGGCGGCACTTTTATGAGATCAAATATGCGACAAAGCTGTGATATAGATATTTTGTTATGATCAAAAAGTTTTTTATCGCGGCGGTCAGGTTTTACCAAAAAAATATTTCGCCGTACAAAAAGCCATGCTGCAGATTCAGCCCGACGTGCTCTGCCTATGCAATCGAAGCATTCAACGAGTGGGGAGCGTTTTGCGGTCTTTTTCTGACGCTGTGGCGCATTTTGCGGTGCAATCCGTTATGCAAGGGCGGCTATGACCCGGTGCCGACCCGCAACAAAAACAGGAGTAAACAATGAGTTTTATTTATTGGCCTTTTGCGTGGATCATGAAGGGCTGTCTGTTTATCAGCGGCGAATTTTATGTTCTTGCGCTGCTGTTTTTTGCACTGGCAATGAAGCTTTTGCTTTTGCCTCTCGCTATAAAGCAGCAAAAATCTCAGATCGAGAACGCTTCTTTTGCACCCAAGGAGATGGCTATCCGCAAAAAATATGCGGGCAGAACAGACAAGGTCACTCAGCAAAAGATGCTCACCGAGATCCAAGAGGCAAAGCAAAATGCCGGAATCAGCCTTACAGCAGGCTGTATGCCGATGCTTTTGCAATTGGTGCTCGTCATAATCCTCTATGCCATAGTGCGCGCGCCTATCACATATTCATTCAATTTTGAAGCCAAAGAGCAATATGACCTCTATAAGCAGAGCATAGAGCTCATTCAGGAATATAAGGACGCAGCAGACACGAGCTCCGAAAACTATGAAGCTTTCATCACAGAGCTTACACAATTGCAGACCAAGCTGGGTGGCATTTCGACAGCAGAGTCCGACGAGGACAAAAAAGCTGTCAACCAGATCTATAAGATCGACGCAAAATACAGCGAAGATTCATTGCCCTCGGGCTATGAGTATGACCTTGCAAAGATGATCAAAGATCCTGATGCTTTGCAGAAGATCGCAGACAAGCACGGCGTCAAGCTGAATAAGACCGATTTTGAGAATGTCATCGACTCGAAATACGGCGAGAGACTGCCCAACTTTGATTTTATCGGCGGCACATCGCTGCTTGATACCCCCAGCATTACTACTTTCAACTGGCTGCTGATAATTCCGCTGCTTGTTTTCGCATCGCAGTATTTCAGCACCCGCATCACCCGCAAGCTCTCTCCGCAGCAGCTCGACGCAAACGGCAACCCTGTCGGCGGCGGCTTGTTCATGGAGCTTGGAATGCCTCTGATAAGCACCATATTCAGTTTCAGCTTTAGCGCAGCGATCGGTGTTTATTGGGTCTGGCAGACGCTTATAATCATATTGCAGACTGTCATTTTGGCAAAGGCTATGCCCCTGCCCGTGTTCACACCCGAGCAGTATGCCGAGGCAGAGCGCGAGCTTAAGGCAAAGACCAAAAAGAAAAAGCGCATTACCATCGAGGTCGACGAGGACGACGACTCATTCAACGATTATCAGGTCACAGATGACGCACCCACCGCTTCGGGCGGCAACAACGGCAAATATACCTATGACCAAAAGGTCGAGATGCTTTCTGATGACGATATCGACGATTCCGACGACGGCTCGAGCGGCGAAATGCTCTGATCAAGTTAATTTTAGTTTTAGTTTTTATTTGGAAGGTATAATACCGAAATGATAAAAGAAGTTATAACCAGCGGCAAGACTGTTGCCGCAGCAGTCCAGGCGGGCGCAGAGCAGCTCGGCAGGACGGTCGACGAGGTAGATCACGTCGTCGTCGAAGAGCCTAAGTCCGGCTTCTTTGGCATCGGCGCTTCTGATGCAGTCGTCAAGGTGTTCATCAAAGAGACTCCTGCAACCAAGGCGCTTGAGTTCGTTGAAACGGTGCTTGCCGACATGGGCATTACCGCAGACGTCGTCATCAGCCAGCAGGACGACGAGGGCGCACTTATCAACGTTTGCGGCAAGGGACTCGGCGTGCTGATCGGTCACCACGGCGATGTGCTTGATTCGCTGCAATATCTCGCAACGCTCGTTGCCAACAAGGATCTCGACGATTTTTATAGAATAACCGTCGATGTTGAGGGCTATAGAGCTAAGCGTGAAGAAACACTTCGTGCACTTGCAAGACGCATGGCACAGAAGGTGCTCAAATACAAAAAAGGCTTTGCACTTGAGCCCATGAATGCTTATGAAAGACACATCATTCATTCAGAGGTGCAGAATATCGAGGGCGTTGGCACTTATTCGATAGGCGACGGCGCAGAAAGAAAGATAATCATTACCCTCGAGTCAAAGATCAAGAGAAACGCAAACTGATAAAAAAGTGGGTCGCAAGACCCACTTTTTTTGTGTGAAGTTCGGCTTCGCCGAGATAATGAGGATTTTGCCTTGGCAAGATCCTCTTTTTTTAATGAAACAAAATGGTCATCACCGACTTTTT
>CAZNCN010000014.1:2930-5697 GCA_964571635.1 uncultured Ruminococcus sp.
CCGACTTTTTACCGACTTTTTACCGACAAAAACCCGATTTTTTTCGGATGAAATTATTCTGTGCGTGCTTTAGAATATAGGCAGTAAGACAAAGGACGGTAATGACAAGTTGACTACTGCAAGCATCGACAGCAACAGAATACATATTTTTAACGACATCGCCGAAAAATGCTTTTTTCATCTTTATTGCGACGGCAACCTCGTGTATACCACATCAAACAGGATCATCGACCTCGGCGCAGTGCTGCCAAAGGGTGAGCATCGCGTCAGCGTCAGCCTTTTTTGCCTGAGCGGCAGGCAGGATCGGGTTATGTTTGATACGCCGGTGAAGGTGGTGTAGCACCTCGCACTGTGAAGTTCGGCTTCAGTGATTTTAGTCAAATATAGTGAAAATTCACCTTAATTTTCATACTCCGGCGGTGGCAATATATCATGGCACACCGGGGTATAGAACAGCTTTTGGCGAGCACCAAAATCATTGGTCTGGGGCAACAGCCACATGAGCTTTGTATAGCACGCTTCGGGTGTCATGTCGAACGCCTCGAGCACGCCCAATTCCTTAAGGCCGCTGCCGACATCATAGACAGACAGATCAGTGCCCTCGCTCTGTACCTGTGTGGTGACGGCTACGGTTATGCCGCGTTTGACAGCCGCCTCGACCTCTTTTTTAAATTCGCCGCCGTGATACGGCAGTCCGCCGACACCGAATGATTCGATGACCAGACCCTTGTATCTGCCCAGCATAAAGTGTAAAAGCTCGGTGTCGGTGCCGGGTGTAAGTTTGAGCAGTCCGACAGACCTCTCGAGCGAGTCAAAAAACCTTTCGTCACCCGATTCGGGGTTAAAATAAACACTAAGCCTGCCGTTTTGAACCATGGCGAGCGGCGGATAGTTTGGGCTTGAGAACGCGGCATAGCTCTTTGAGCGTGTTTTGCGTGCTCTTGTGCCCAGCAGAACATGTCCGCCAAAGACGACGAGCACGCCCGAAAGCGACGACGATGCGCACAAAAAGCTGTCTGACAGGTTTTGCTTTGAGTCGGTGGTGTCAAAGCCTATCGGTTTCTGTGCGCCTGTCAGAATTATCGGCTTTTTGCTGTTCTGAATAAGATAAGACAGTGCAGCAGCGGTATAAGCCATCGTGTCTGTACCGTGTGCGATGACAAAGCCGTCATAATTATTGTATTCTTTTGTTATGAGCTCTGCGATCTTCAGCCAGTGATATGGCTCGATGTTTGTGCTGTCAAGCTCAAAAAGCTGTACCGCGTCGACATCGCAGCGGGCTTTGACGTCGGGCACATGGTGCAGCAATTGTTCGGCGCTCATCGCGGGCGAGAGCGAGCCGCCTGACAACTCAGATGCGATCGTTCCGCCCGTGCCGATGAACAGTATTTTCTTTTTATTATTGCCTATATTGTCGCTTGTCATTTGCTTTTGGTAACGACGTCGTGGGCACCGCCCTCAACTATCGAGACTGCAGAAACCAGCGTGAGCTTGGCTTTTTGCTGGAATTCGGGAATCGAAAGCGCACCGCAGTTGCACATGGTCGATCTGACCTTTGCCAGCGACTGTCGAACGTTGTCAGAGAGCTTGCCTGCATACGGAACGTACGAGTCGACACCCTCTTCGAACGACAGCTTTGTCTTGCCGCCGAGGTCGTATCTCTGCCAGTTTCTTGCACGGGATGAGCCCTCGCCCCAATATTCTTTCATCAGAGCGCCGCTCACATAGACCTTTGCGCCGGGCGCTTCTTCAAACCTTGCAAAATATCTGCCGAGCATGACAAAATCCGCACCCATCGCCAATGCGAGCGCGATGTGGTGGTCATAAACTATGCCGCCGTCAGAGCAGACGGGGATATAAACGCCTGTTTCGGCAAAATATCTGTCTCTTTCGGCGCAGACGTCGATAAGTGCAGACGCCTGTCCCCTGCCGATGCCCTTTGTTTCTCTGGTGATGCAAATAGAGCCGCCGCCGATGCCGACCTTGATGAAATCGGCGCCACATTCTGCCAAGAATCTGAAGCCCTCTGCGTCAACGACGTTGCCTGCGCCGACCTTGACGCTGTCGCCGTAGTTTTGTCTGATCCATTCGATGGTCAGCTTTTGCCATTCGGTAAAGCCCTCAGACGAGTCTATGCACAGCACGTCAGCACCTGCGGCAAGCAGCTTGGGAACTCTGTCGGCATAGTCTCTCGTGTTGATGCCTGCGCCGACGATATAGCGTTTTGCCGAGTCGAGCGATTCGAGCGGATTGCTCTTGTGGCTGTCATAGTCCTTGCGGAACACGAAATAGCAGAGCCTGCCGTCATTTGAAACGATGGGCAGTGAATTGAGCTTGTTCTCCCAGATGATGTCGTTGGCTATCTTGAGCGACGTGCCCTCGGGCGCTGTAATAAGCTTTTCGAGCGGCGTCATGAACTCAGAAACCTTGAGTGTGGGCTCCATTCTCGAAACGCGATAGTCGCGGCTGGTGACTATGCCCATCAGCTTGCCCTCTGCCGTGCCGTCGTCGGTTATTGCGACGGTGGAATGTCCGGTGCGCTCTTTGAGGTCGATGACATCTGCGAGCGTTGCATCAGGCGAAAGGTTAGAGTCGCTCACGACAAAGCCTGCCTTATAGCCCTTGACCTTTGCGACCATTGCCGCCTCGTCATCTGCACTCTGCGAGCCGTAGATGAACGAAACACCACCCTCTTTTGCGAGTGCGATGGCGAGCTTTTCGAGCGGCGTCATGAACTCAGAAACCTTGAGTGTGGGCTCCATTCTCG